>CBFCYW010000135.1:0-6816 GCA_965602395.1 uncultured Chromatiales bacterium | reverse complement strand
CTGGCTGCGGCCCTGGGTGGCGCGCTCGCGCCCGGCCAGATCGGTGGTGCTGCGCACCGCGATCAGCCCGGCGGCAGTGAACAGTTCGCGTACCGCGGCGGCCTGTTTCCAGCCGTGTTCGACCAGCAGCAGACCGCCCGGCAGCAGATGTTCGGCGGCGCCGCGGCTGATCGTGGCGATATCGGCCAGGCCCGCATCGGCGGCGATCAGCGCGGCGCGCGGTTCGTAGGCCAGCGCGTCGGCGTCGAGATCCGGGTCGCCGGCGGCGATGTACGGCGGATTGCTGACGATCAGCGCGAAGCGTTCGCCGGGCACCGCGGCGTACCAGTCGCCGCACAGCAGGCGCAGTTGCAGGCCGTGGCGCGCGGCGTTGTCGGCGGCGACGCGCAGCGCGGCATCGCTGGCGTCGCTGGCGGTCACCGCCAGATGCGGGCATTCGCTGGCCAGCGCCAGGGCGATGGCGCCGCAGCCGGTGCCCAGATCCAGCGCTGACTGGCCGCCGCCTGTGCGGATCTCGGCAAGCGCCAGCTCGACCAGCAGCTCGGTCTCCGGGCGCGGGATCAGGGTGTCGGCGCTGACCCGCAGCGACAGCGACCAGAATTCGCGCTCACCGGTGAGCTGCGCGACCGGCTCGCCGGCGGCGCGGCGCGTCAGCAGTTCGCGAAACTGTTCGGCGATGGCCGCGGGCACGCTGCGCTCGGGCCAGGCGAACAGGTGACTGCGCGGCCTGTCGAGCAGGTGGCAGAGCAGCAGCTCGGCGTCGAGGCGCGGTGAGTCGCTGCGGGCCAGTTGCGCCGCGCCTGCGGCGAGCAGTTCGGCGATGGCCGGCGCTCTAGTCACCCAGCTCGGCCAGCAGTTCGGCCTGATGCTCGGCCAGCAGCGGGTCGATGATCTGTGCCAGCCCGCCGCCGATCACCTCGTCCAGCTTGTACAGCGTCAGATTGATGCGGTGGTCGGTGACCCGGCCCTGCGGAAAATTGTAGGTGCGGATGCGCTCGGAGCGGTCGCCGCTGCCGACCTGCAGGCGACGCGATTCGGCGCGCTCGGCGCGCTGCCGGCTGCGCTCGTCATCGAGCAGGCGCGCGGCCAGCAGCGACATCGCCTTGGCCTTGTTTTTGTGCTGGCTGCGCTCGTCCTGGCATTCGACGACGATGCCGCTGGGCAGGTGGGTCAGGCGGATCGCCGAGTCGGTCTTGTTGACGTGCTGGCCGCCGGCGCCGGAGGCGCGGTAGGTATCGATGCGCAGCTCGGCCGGGTTGACATCCACCGCTTCGGCGTCGTCGATCTCCGGCAGGATCGCCACGGTGGCGGCGGAGGTGTGGATGCGCCCCTGGGATTCGGTCTCCGGCACGCGCTGCACGCGGTGTGCGCCGGATTCAAACTTCAGCGCCGAATAGGCGCCGTCGCCGATGATCCGCACCACCACTTCTTTGTAGCCGCCGTGTTCGCCGGGGCGCTCGCTGATCGGCTCGACGCGCCAGCCGCGCAGCTCGGCGTAGCGGCTGTACATGCGCAGCAGATCGCCGGCAAAGATCGCCGCTTCATCGCCGCCGGTGCCGGCGCGGATTTCCAAAAAGACGTTGTTGTCGTCGTGCGGGTCGCGCGGCAGCAGCAGGATCTGCAGCTCGTCGCTGAGGCGCTCGATGGCGGCCTCGGCGGCGGAGATCTCCTCCTCGGCCATGGCGCGCATCTCGGCGTCGTCGTCGGCGGCCATTTCGCGCGCCGCGATCAGATCATCGCCGGCGTCGCGCCAGGCGTTGAAGGTCTCGACCAGTGGGCCGAGGCGCGCGTATTCGCGCGACAGGCTGCGAAAGCGTTCCTGATCGGCGATGGTATCCGGCTCGCCGAGCAGCGCGGCGATTTCCTCGTGGCGTTCCAGCAGCTGCTCCAGGCGAGCCTGGACGGAGGCTTTCATCAGCGGTCGGGTTCCACGGCGAACAGCCTCCTCGCTGCCTCGATGATTTGCGATTCGCCGTCGGCGCCGGCCTGGCGCAGGGCGGCGCTGGGTGCGTGCAACAGTTTGTTGGTGAGGCCGCGGGCGAGCTGTTCGAGCACCTGCTCGGCGGGCTTGCCGGTGGCCAGCTGGGTGCGGGCGCGGGCGAGCAGCTCGTCCTGCAGGGCGGTGGCCTGCTCGCGGCAGGCGCGGATGGTGGTCACCGCATCCAGCGAGCGCAGCCAGCGCATGAATTCGTCGGCCTGTGCCTCGACGATCTCCTCGGCCTGCTCGGCGGCCTCGGCGCGCGAGCGGCGGCCCTCGTCGATGACTTCCTGCAGGTCGTCGACAGTGTACAGGAAGACGTCATCCAGCTCGCCCACCTGCGGCTCGATGTCGCGCGGCACGGCGATATCGACCATGAACATCGGGCGCCGCTTGCGCCGTTTCAGCGCGCTCTCCGCGGCGCCCTTGCCGAGGATCGGCAGCGGGCTGGCGGTGGAGGCGATGACGATGTCGGCCTTGTGCAGCACATCGTTGACCTCGCCGAGAGAGATCGCGCGGGTCGGCACCTGCTGGTCGAATTCGTTGGCCAGACGCTCGGCACGCGACAGGGTCCGGTTGGCGATGATCAACTCGCCGATGCCCTGGGTGTTGAGGTGGCGCAGGGCCAGCTCGACGGTCTCGCCAGCGCCGAGCATCAGCGCGGTGTGGCCGCTGAGATCGCCGAAGATCTGCTTTGCCAGACTGACTGCGGCGAAGGCCACCGATACCGGGCTGGCGCCGATGGCGGTGTCGGTGCGCACCTGCTTGGCGACCGTGAAAGCGTGCTGGAACAGCTTGCCGAGCTGGCTGCCGAGAGCGCCGCACTGATCGGCGTGGGCGTAGGCCTGCTTGATCTGGCCGAGGATCTGCGGCTCGCCGAGGACCAGTGAATCCAGCCCGCTGCAGACCCGCAGCAGGTGGCATACTGCGGCGCGATCGAGGTGGCTGAACAGGTAGGGCGTGAGCTGGCCGGGCTTGAGCTGGTGGTAATCCATGAACCAACTGATGATGTCCCGCTCTGATGCTTCATCGAGGTCGCAGTAGACCTCGGTGCGGTTGCAGGTCGAGACGATCGCCGCCTCGCGCACGCCGGGCAGGCTGCGCAATCCGCGCAGCGGCTCGTCCAGGCCGTCAGCCGGGAAGGCGGCGCGCTCGCGGATATCTACCGGGGCGGTTTTGTGATTCAGACCGAGGGCGAGCAATGACATGGCGCGCGATTCTATCAAAAACGTGTCTTGTTAAAGGTGCCGTAGCGGTGCAGTCTGCAGCGCTGGAAGTCGGCGGTAGTATGCACCGTCCGGAGCTTGAGAATTGTGCTTTACTCACCGGCTCGACATCTCTCACCGTATAGTCATCATCCGGTCGGCCGCTGGCCGCCGTGGAGTCGAGGATTGATAGCTTTCAATAAACTGGGAATTGCCTCCGCGGGGCTGCTGCTGGCGGCCTGTGCGCAGGTGCCGGCCGCGGTCGGCGAGGATGCCCCGCAAAGCGTCGATACGCCAGTGGCAGTGCCTGCGCCGCGAGCAGCGCCGAGCGCGGATCATGCATCCGCCGCCAGCGCGCGTTCGCAACTGCTCTTCGAACTGCTGGTCGCCGAACTGGCCGGCCGGCGCGGCGACCTGTCCACCGCGCTAGCCGGTTATCTGCGCGCCAGCGAGCACAGCGACGACCCGCGCGTCGCCGAGCGCGCGGCGCGTCTGGCGCTGTACGCCAGCGCCTGGCCGCAGGCGGTGCGCGCCAGCGAGCGCTGGCTGGAACTGGCGCCGGATTCACTGCCCGCCCACCAGCTGTTGCTCGGCGCACAGCTGCGCGCCGGCGATGTCGACGCCGCCGTGGCCGCTTTTGATCGCCTGCAGGCATTGCGCGGCCAGGGCCGCGAAGAGTCGCTGGCGGCGGTGATCGGTCAACTGGCTCGCGAGGACAGCCGCGGCATGGCGCTGGAGGTCAGCCGCGCACTCGCCGAGCGCTATCCCGACAGCATCGCCGCACAGACCGCGCGCGCGCGCTTCGCGCTGGAATCCGACCGCCGCGAAGAAGCGTTGCAAGCCGCCGATGCGGCGCTCGCCCAAGACCCGCAGCTGGCCGATCCGGCACTGCTCGACGCCGCCCTGCTGCGCGCCCGGGCACTGGCCGCGCTGGGCCGCGCCGACGAGGCTTTCGCGGGCCTTGACCGAGCGCTGCAGCGCCACCCGGAGAACCTCGCCCTGCAGGTCGGCAACGCTCGGCTGCTGGTCGAAAACAATCGCTACGAAGCCGTTGAGCAGGCCCTGGAAACCACTTATCAACTCGCCCCGGAGCGTCCCGAAGTGGTCTTCAGTCTGGGCCTGATGGCGCTGGAATCGCGTCGTCTGGGCGCCGCTGAGCGCTATCTGTCGCGCCTGCTCGAACTCGGCGAGCACCAGCACGAGGCGCACTACTACCTCGGCCGCATCCACGACAGCCGGCGTGAATACTCGCGCGCCATCGAGCAATACGCCGCGGTGGGCGAGGGGGGCTACCAGCTGGATGCCGAGCTGCGCCGCGCCGAACTGCTCGCCCTGTCCGGCGATCTGCAGGCCGGGCGCGATGAGCTGAGCGGGCTGCGCGCCCGCTACCCCGAGCCAACCGAGCAGCTGCGTTTCGTGCTCGCCGAGGGGCGCATGCTGCGCGAGTCCGGCCACTACGCCGAGGCCTTCGACGTGCTCAGCGAAGGGCTGGAGCGCTTCGAAGGCGACGCCGAGCTGCTCTACGCGCGCGCGCTGACCGCTGACAAGCTGGGCCGCGACGAGCGCTTCGAGGCCGATCTCAACGAGATCATCCGCCGCGAGCCGGACAATGCCCACGCCCTCAACGCGCTCGGCTACTGGCTGGCGGATCGCAACCAGCGACTCGATGAGGCCGCCGTTTATCTCGATCGCGCCTTCGAACTGCTGCCCGAAGACCCGGCGGTGATCGACAGTCTCGGCTGGCTGCACTATCGCCGCGGCGACCACCAGCGCGCCCTGCAGCTGCTGCGGCGCGCCTACGGGCTCTACGAAGACCCGGAAATCGCCGCCCATCTCGGCGAGGTGCTGTGGGTCACCGGCGAGCGCGAAGCGGCGCGTGAACTGTGGCGCGAAGCGCTGCAGCAATCACCCGACCACGAGCTGCTGCGCGACGTGATGCAGCGTTTCGCGCAGTGATCGCAGATCCGCGGCGCGCCGTTGGCCGCGCCGTTGCCCGCGGCGTTTTGCGCGCTGCCGCGCTCGTCACGCTGGGCCTGCTGGCGGCCTGTGCGGCGCCGGGTAAGCGCGATCTGGCGGCGCGCGAGAATGCCTGGCAGGAGCGCCGCGAGGCGCTCGCCGAGCTGCGCGACTGGCGCGCCGTGGGGCGCATTGCGGTCAGTGCACCGGGGCGCGGCGGCAGCGCTGATCTGGACTGGCGGCAGTCGCCGCAGTCTGCCGAGATCCGCCTCGGCGGCGCTTTCGGCCAGGGCGCGGTGGTGCTGCGCGAGGACCGCGGCGGCGCCATTCTGCAACGCCCCGACGCGCTGCCGATCCGCGGTATCGACGCCGCTGGTGTGCTCGCTCGGGCAACTGGCTGGCAATTGCCGGTGGCGCATCTGCGGCGCTGGATACTCGGTCTCTCCGAGGGTGGTGAGCGCTATCGGCTCGACGATCGTGGCCGTCTCGCCAGTCTCGATTACGAGGGCTGGCAGGTGCGCTATCTGGGCTATCGCGAGGTCGATGGCCGGCAGTTGCCCGAACGCATCAATCTGCGCCGCGATGAAGTCAGCGTGAGTCTCGCCATCGAGTCGTGGAATGCCGAGGTGGGCAGCGGCAAGTCGCGCCGCATCCTGATCCCCGGTGCAGATGTTGGCGCCGATGCCGACCCGGGCACGGCCCCGGGTGTCGCTGGCGGGCAAGGCCTCGCCGCGCTGAACTGAGCCGCGCAGCGTGCGCGACTACCGCTGGCCGGCTCCGGCCAAGCTCAATCTGTTTTTGCACATCACCGCGCGCCGCGCCGACGGCTATCACGAGTTGCAGACCGTCTTTCAGCTGCTGGATGCGGGTGACTGGCTGCACATCGCGCCGCGCAGCGACGGTCTGATCCGGCGCCTCGACGCGCTGCCCGGGGTGGCCGAGGAGGATGATCTGTGCATCCGCGCCGCGCGTCTGCTGCAGTCGGTCGCCGGCGAGCCGGCCAACGGCGCGGACATCGCTGTCGACAAGCGCCTGCCGATGGGCGGTGGGCTGGGCGGTGGCAGCTCCGACGCGGCCACCGTGCTGCTGGTGCTCGATCAGCTGTGGGGCTGCGATCTGGGCATCGAGCGGCTCGCCGAGCTCGGCGCCCGGCTGGGTGCCGATGTGCCGGTTTTCGTGCGTGGTCACAGCGCCTGGGCGGAGGGTGTCGGCGAGCGCCTGCAGGCACTGGAGCTGCCGCCGCGGGACTATCTGGTGGTGTCTCCCGGGGTGGCTGTCTCGACCGCGGAAATCTTCGCCGCCGCCGAATTGACACGCGATTGCCCGCCAATCACAATACGCGGCTTTCTCGCCCGCGGCGGGCGAAACGTCTGCCAGCCGGTGGTCGCTGATCGCTACCCGCAGGTGGCGCGACTGCTCGACTGGCTGGCCGCCCGGCGGCGCGTCGCACAGGTCGCCATGAGCGGCACCGGCAGCTGCTGCTACGCCGCCTTCGATGACCCGCACGAGGCGCGTCGTGCGCTCGCTGAGCTGCCGCCGCAGTGGCGCGGTTTTGTCGCCCGCGGCGTAGCGCGCTCTGTACTGCACGGCATGCTGCGCGGCTGAACGATCACACAGCCTACTGGGCCGTCGCCAAGCGGTAAGGCACCGGGTTTTGATCCCGGCATTCGCAGGTTC
>CBFCYW010000134.1:0-6828 GCA_965602395.1 uncultured Chromatiales bacterium | reverse complement strand
TGTGCCGCGCGCCTGCCGCGCGAAGTGGACATCGCGTTCCTCAAAATGCCAGCGCAGCCGATTCAGCGGCTGATCGCGCCGCCGCAGCACCATCGCCGGCGGCAGCTCGCCGGCATCGCCGTCGCCGTCCCAGAAAATCTGCTGCACTGGGTCGAACAGCTTGTCGAAATCGCCCAGCCGTCCATCCGGGGTTGGTATCTGCGCAAAAGCCTCGGGCAGGTTTTCCGCCGGCACAACCCGCGCCTGCAGTGGTAGCGCCAGCGGGCAGCTCTTGCGCCCGAGATACAGCGGGAAAACCGGCCGCTCCAGCGCCTCGCGCAGCGCCTCCAGCGGCCAGTGCGCGCCCTCCCGCGCCCAGATCGCTACCCGGCAAAAGCTGTCGCAGCTGTACTCGCGGCTGGAGAGAATCGTGTTCAGATTGCCGCCGCCGGCCAGCACTTCCTCGCGCCGCGTGTGCGCCGGATGGCGCTTGAGCGCCACGCTGCCGGCCACCTGCGCGGTGTGGTAGTCGCACAGCGGTGAGCCGGCGGCATCGACGCAGACCGCCGTGCCGTAGCCGCTGGCGAGTTGCGTCTGCGCCGGGTCGTCGCGCTGCAAGCCCAGCGCCGCGGCGAGCAGGCCAAGCAGCGCCGAGCGCGATGGCTGCGGCGTCGCCGGACGCTCCTGCCCGACCGCTACCTCGCCCCAGGCCGCCATCGGGCCGTACAGCGAGAAGGTCAGATATGCCTTCGTCATGGCTCACTCCGCAGCGCAGAAGTCGATGACCTCGCGCAGGCTGCCTTCGCCTTCGACGGCATTCATCGCCAGATGCGCCGCTGCGCAGTCGCCGTAGACCGCGTCGAGATTGGCGCGGCAGTCGTCCAACGCGCGGATCGCGTTCGGCAGCATGCCATCGCTGCGCGCTTCGACGGGCTTGAGGAAAGCGACCGACAGCGAACGCGGTTGGCGGTCGCCTTTTTCAGCCAGCAGATAGGAGGCGTAAGCGCGTGAAGCGAAGGTGTTCTGCTTGCCGGTCGGCGCGACGGTCGCCGCGCACTCGACCAGCGCGTTGAGCGTGTTTTTCAGCAGCTCGGCATCGCCGCCGAGATTTTTCAACAGCTGCGCGCGGTCGATGCAGAGGTACAGATAAAACAGCCCGGCGCCGAATTCGACCTCGCCCATGTGCCCGGCGCCGACATCTTCCTGGCCGTCGTTGAGGTCGTCGACGGCGGTGAAAAAGTCGTCTTCGACCGCGCTTTTGTGCACACCGATGGCGTGCGCCACCTGCGCCGCGGCTTCTACATTGTGGCTCGGCGCCGCCGCCAGCATGCGGCCGAACAGAGCGATGTCCGCCGCGCCGTGGCCGGTGCCGAGCAGCTTCAGCTCATCCTCTGTTGGCTCTCGATTTTCCGCCGCGAGTTGATCGGCCAGCGCGTCAATCGCGGCGATTTCGCGCGGGCTGAAATGCGCCAATTGCTCGATGTGCAGGAAATCCTCTTTGCCAGTGTCTTTGGTTGTTTTTGGCTTGCCGAACTCTTTGCCGATGGCGTGTGCCCACTTGCGCGCATCTTTTTCCGCCACGCCGGCATCGATCAGTCGCTTGGCGATGCGCACACCCATTTCCTTGGTGCGCGTACCGCGATTGCCGGCGAGGGTGTTTTCAAACACCTCCGAGGTGCGCCAGGCGCGCTTGAGGCTTTGCGACGACACGCGCAGTCTCAGCGCGCCGCCCATCATCGCGGTTTTCGGGCGGCCGAGGTCATCGCGGTTGAGGTTGGCCGGCGGGTAGCTGGTGAGCAGGTGCAGTTGCAGAAAACGGTTTTGCATCTCGTGCGTCCTTTCAGTGGATTCAGGCTTTGTTGGGTGGGTTGTCGTTGGCGCCGAAGTAGTCGTAACTCCACGCCCGGCGCATCGGGTCGCCCCAGAAATAGATCGTCTCGGCGAGGCTGTAGATATCCGCTTTGCCGCGCAGTTGGGCGATGGCGCGGCGCAGATCGGTGCACAGGGCTTCGCGGTCTTCGCTTTGCAGCAGGCGCCGCAGGCGCAGCTCACTGAACGCGGCGCGCTCACCGCCTTCGGCGCGCTGCGCCAGTTGCAGCGGTAGCACCTTGCGCGAATCGATCTCTTTCACCTGCGCCAGCATCATCGCCAGCAGCGGCACGCGCTCGACGGACAAGCTGTCGTCGCTGTCGCGCAGCGCGCGGATCAGTCGGTGGGTGGCGGGCACCAACGCCGCCTCGGTGGCATCCGCCGCGCGACGCAGCTGTGCGCGGTCGCCGCGCTGTTCGGCGAGCGCCGCGTGCCAGGCGGCCAGCGCCTGTCCGCCCGGCGCATCCGGTTTGAATTTACGCAGTTGCATGTTCGCCTCCCTGCGGCTGTGTGGTTTTGGTGGAAATATCCAGTTTCTTGCGCAGCGGCTTGCCGTTGAGCTTGCCCAGCAGCGTGCGCCGCGCGAGCGCGATGCGCTGGAGATTGTCGGCGCTGGCGTCGCCGCGCGTGGCCCAGTGGTCGAACTGCGCTTTCGCACAGCCGCGCAGATCGTCGTACCAGCGTTTGCGCAGCGCTTCGCGCGCCTCGACCGACTCAGCGCCGCTGGTGAGTGCGGCGTGGAGTGAATCCAGCGCGGCGTAGAAATCCGCCTCGCTGGCGCGCCAGAAGGCCAGATCGATGGCGCCGGTGTCGCCCTTGGCGTCCCCCGGCCGTTTGAACCAGGCCTGTTTGACCGCGCTTTGCAGATAGCCGCGCACTTCGACGGCGGCTTCGACCAGCATCGCGACGTTGTTTTCGAAGGATTGCAGTGCTGTTGGATCGGGCAGGGGGTAGAGCGGCAGGCGGGCTTCGTGCCAGCCGCGCGCCTTCATGTTGTCCATGTCGTAGCCGAAGGCCCAGAGCGAAAACTGGCCGGAAAAATCCCGGCGCTCGCCGAAGAAGCGGCTGACGACTCGGGCCGCGCTGCTTTTTGGCCCGCTTTGCACCAGCCCCAGCCAGTGGCGGTACTGCAAACCAGCCGGACTGGCGTGCAGCGGCATCGGCGTGCCCTGCTTGTCGAAGTAGTGCGGTGACAGCGGGTGCTGCCACGGGCCGTCGTAGTTGATGCCGAAGTTTTTCGTGTGATAGCCGCAGAGCAGGGCATCGCCACCCGGCCCGCCGAGATCGCAATCACCGTTGGTGGTGTGTGCAAAATCCAGCCGAATCCGCCGTGGCATACCCCAGTACATTTGCAATGGATGCACATCTTCGAGGGTGGTGCTAACGCCGCCGGCTTTCAGATTGCTGGTGCGTGTCGCAGCCAGCCACGGGAAAATATCTGCACAGGGCTGCTGCGGCTGTTCACAGTCAAATCTACCGCTAAAGCGCGACCAGTCGAGCACGTTGAGCCACAGCGACCGCCAAAGACTGGCGTCGGGCTGGCGCGGGTCGATCTGCACCAGCGTGGTCAGTGGTCCGCCGCCGCGCAGTGAAGTCCGGTGTCCCTGTCCACCGCTGGGCGCATTGAGCTGAAGGCTGAACAGCGCCGCCGCTGCGAGTTCCGGTGAGAGCTGCCGCAGCCCATCGCGCTTGATGAAATGATCGGTATTGAGCTTGAGGGTGTTGCCACCCGGCGCATCCATCAGCAGGCCGCTGATCGATTCCGGCTCGCCAGTGGCGATACCCGCGTCGAAATCCTGCATAAACCGCGGTCCGTCGCCATCCAGCTCAAACGCCAAAGCCCACGGCGCGAGCCACTCGCGCAGCGCCTGCGGGGAGGGTGGCGACTCGTAGTGATCCCACCAGTCGTCCTCGTCGGCCAGATCGGGTGTGATGGTTTGCAACAGGCCGATCAGAAACTGGGCCATGCTGCCGGAGAGGTCCGGGCGGGCGTAGTCCAGCGCGATGATCGGGTCGCTGTCGATGCCCTCGGTGAGCTGCCACGGGGCGATCCACTGGCGGGTGCCGCTGATGCGGCGGGTGGGAATCCATGATTCAAATAACAGGTTCAATGACTGCCTCCGTGTTCCTTGTCAATTGCCAGCGCCAGACTAGGTGGGTGGTCAGCGTGAATCGTTGATGTCAATCACCTTCGCTTCATGCGGGTAAACTATCCCGTCCACCGCGCTGTAGCGCAGCAAAACCGGCTTGCCATCGGCATCGCTTCCCTCGCCGATCCAGCGCCCGCCATCCGGCTCCAGTACCAGCACCTCGCACCAGCGTCCCTTGCCCGGCAGGCTCGGCCGCAGCACTTCGACCTCCGCGCTTTGCGTACCCGCTGCCAGATGCCTGCAGGGAATTTGTAGCCGGCTCAACGCCCAGGCGTGGCGTTCGGCCGCATACCAAGGCACCAGCCGCCCACCGTCGCGGCGCGCCAGATAGACGCTGATATCCGGTTCGCCGAGGCGGGTCGGGGTTTTGCTGTCCGCCCACCAGTCCGGGCCGCCTTCGATGCGATAGCCCAGATCCAGCTTGATCGCGTTGAGCTGCGCCAGCGAGCTGTCCGCGCCACTTTGGCCTATGACCTGTCGATGCCGTTCGGCCAGCGCCGCCGGGGCAGCCTCAACGGCGGATTCGCCGAATACCGCTTCGATCATCGCCCGCGCATCCTCCGGCATTCGCCAGCCACCGCGTTCGATCAGGGTTTGCGCGGTCAGCCAGAGCTGTGCGTGATCGGGATAAACCGCGGCGGTTCGCGGCAGCGCAATCGACAGCCAGCGGCGATCCGCCTCCGCACCGGGCATCGGCCCGTAGACCAGCAGCCGCGGCGTGCCGCGCTCATCGTCGCCGTCTTTGAGCCGGCCATCGCTGCTGCGCGGATGCCGGCACAGCCGCCCGGCGCGCTGGATCAGCAGGTCGATCGGGGCGAGGTCGGAGATCATCAGATCGAAATCCAGATCCAGCGACTGCTCGACCACTTGCGTCGCGATCAGGATGCGACCGCACCGTTGCGCCGGATCGGCCCGTTTGCCGAAGGCGGCCAGCGCGCGGTTTTCCGCGTCGAGCCGGTCGCCCAGCGCGCAGCGGGCGTGGAACAGCTCGACCGCCGCCTCGGGCAGCAGTGCGCGCAGTTCGCACCAACTCTCGCGTGCATCGGCGACGCTGTTGCGCACCCAGCAGGCGCAGCGGCCGCTGGCGACGGCGTCGCGCAGTGCGGCGATGACCTCGGCGCTGTCGTCGACGTAATCCACCGCGACCCGCCGCGCGACCCGCGCCGGGGTTGCGACCGCCTGCTCTGCGAGTGCGCCAGTCGCAGCCGCGTGGCTGAGCAGCGGATAAGCCGCCGATGTCGGCGCTGTGACCGTGACGCCATAGGCCGCGAACAGCTCGCGGCGCATCTTCGCTGGCAGGGTTGCGGAGAGCAGGATCGCGCTGCCGCCGCTACGCGCATGGGCTTTGAGTAGCACGAGCAGCAGCTTGTGCATGTAGGTGTCATTGGCGTGCACTTCGTCGACCAGCAACACCTTGCCGAACAGGCCGAGCAGGCGCAGCGACTGGTGTTTGTTCGGCAGTACTGCCTGTAGTGCCTGATCAATCGTGCCGACGCCGACCTGCGCCAGCAGCGCACGCTTGTGGCCATCGGCCAGCCAGGCGCTGCAACGTGCGCTGGCGACTTGATCGGCCTCACTTCTGGGCAGTGCGGAATTTTCTTCGCTGCGAATCGCCGGCAGAACGAGCTGCTGGAAATGCTCGTTCAAGTCGCGCCCGCCGTGAGCGAGCACGATAGAGGCGCACTGATCACCAGCGAACAGGCGCTGGTAGACGTCGCTGGCGCGCTCGAACATGGCGTTGGCGGTGGCCATCGTCGGCAGCGCGAAATACAGGCCGTTGGCGCCGGTTTTACGCAACAGTCGCTGCACCAGCAGCAGTGCGGCTTCAGTTTTGCCCGCGCCGGTGACGTCTTCGCAGACGATCAGCTGTGCGCCGGGGTGCAGCGGCAGTTCTGCGGCGAGTTGCTGCAGGGGCGATGGTGCAAATCGGGCGAGCTGCGGAAACAAGGCAGCAAAATCGGTGCTCGGCGACGGCGCGCAGGGCAATAGACCGCTGGCGCCGATCGCCCGCTCGGCCTGCTCGCAGGCGCGCTGCCAGTAGCGCTCGAAAGGCTCGGCGCGGTCGTAAAAGGGAAAGTAATCACGGTTGGAGCCGAGCCAGTCGGCGAGGATCATCAGGCCGGAAAGCCACCAGCTGGCGCGCTGGATGGCCTGTCGCGCGGCCTTCGCGTCGAGCGCCTGCGGCAGGTGCAGCGAACCCGGCTTGAACAGGTTTAGCAATTCGCGGGTGAACTGCTCGGCGACGGCGATATCCTGCGCGCGAAAGTGTGCCTCGAAGTCGAGTTGCAGCTCCTGTCGGGGTGGCTGGCCGTGATGACCGGTGGCGACAGCGGCCCATTGATCGAGCCAGTTTTCGATCTGCTTCGAGCGCCAGCCGCAGCCGTCGGCCCGCCATGCGTCGCGCAGCAGGGGGCGGATGGATTTGAGCCAGATTTCCTGCCCGAGCTGATCGTGGCGCACGCTGTAGTCTTTATCCGGCAGGCTGCCCGGGAGCCGGTCTGCGGCGATGTCACGACGCAGATTCTGGAAGCGGTGCGAGAACTTGCCCAGATCGTGCAGCGCTGCGAACAGGCGCACCCAGGCAGGTAGCTGTTTTTCTGACAGGCCCAGCGCGGTGGCCAGGCCGGCCCGTAATGTGGCGTGATGATCGAGCAGGCAGGCCGCCGTTGCTGCCACGTCCAGGCTGTGCCAGGCGAGGGGGTGGCAGTTCCGGTCTTCCCCGGCTTTGCCCCAGTAGCTCAGTAATACGGTGTCGTTGGTAGCATCCATACCTTTGGTAGCGTCCCTGGGAGTGGTGTAAATCGATGTAGTGGCTGAGCGGCCACCGTGG
>CBFCYW010000133.1:0-6837 GCA_965602395.1 uncultured Chromatiales bacterium | reverse complement strand
TGCGGGTGCGGGTGCGGGTGCGGGGGGGCGGGCGCGCTCGCATCTGCCTGAGTTGACTTTAGTTTCGCTCGAAACTAGGGTGGCCGAATCCGTGTAGAACGCCACCACCGGAAGCAACGATCATGGCCAGGAAACCCTTTGCCTCATCCGCTGATCTGGGCGAAAAGACGGAAATTCTGGAGGTTCTCGGCGATGGCGTCTACGCGCTGACCGCCGAGGGCGACCCCAACGTCGGCGCGGTGGAGGGCGAGGATTTCATCGTCGCCATCGAGGCCCGCGCCACGCCGCGCGCCGCCAGCGACTGGCTGGAGCGGCTGCGCGAGCACACCGACAAGCCGATCAAATACCTGGTGCTGACCCACTACCACGCGGTGCGCGTGCTCGGCGCGTCGGCCTTCGGCGCCGAGTCGATCATCACCAGCAGCGCCACCCGCGAGCTGATCGAAGAGCGCGGCATGCAGGACTGGGCCAGCGAATTCGGCCGCATGCCACGGCTGTTCCGCGAGCCCGAGGGCATCCCCGGCCTGACCTATCCGGATATCATTTTCGACGACCACCTGGCGATCCCGCTGGGTGGCGAGCGCGGCGATCTGGTGCTGCAGTTCTGCGGCCGCGGCCACACCGCCGGCGACATCTGCGTCTGGCTGCCACAGCAGAAGGTGCTGTTTGCCGGCGATCTGGTCGAATCCGCCGCGGCGCTGTACACCGGCGATGCCTTCCACTTCGACTGGGCCAGCGGCACCCTGGACAGAGTCAAGGCCTACGGGGCGCAGGTGCTGGTCGGCGGCCGCGGCGCGGTGGCGCGCGGGCGCGATGAAGTCGATGCGGCCATCGAGCAGACCCGCGGCTTCCTCACCGGCATGATCGACAAGGTCGGCGAGGTGCACCAACGCGGCGGCACGCTGAAGGAAGCCTTCCTCGCCAGCCATCAGCACCTCGCACCGCAGTACGGCCAGTGGCCGATTTTTGAGCACTGCCTGCCCTTCGACGTGCAGCGCCTGTGGGATGAAATGAATGGCATCGACTGGCCGCGCATCTGGACCGCCGAGCGCGATCAGCAGGTCTGGGATCGATTGCAGGACTGACATCGATGCGGCTATCGCTGCGGCCGGCACTAAGCCGATCGGGCGAGCCCGCGGGTGGGGATCAGCATGCTTAGCACCTACGAATTTCCCGAGTACAGCTACCGCCGCTCGCCGGATCAGGATGCCGCCGAGCCGATCCACCACGCGGTCATCGTGGTCGGCGCCGGCCCGGTTGGGTTGGCCGCCGGGCTGGATTGCGCGTTGCAGGGCATCGACACGCTGGTGCTCGATGACAGCAACACGGTCAGCGTCGGCTCGCGCGCGGTCTGCTACGCCAAGCGCACGCTGGAGGTGCTCGACCGCCTCGGCTGCGGCCAGCGGATGGTCGACAAGGGCGTGACCTGGAATGTCGGCAAGGTCTTTTTCAAAGACAGGAAGGTCTACGAATTCGATCTGCTACCGGTCAAAGACCAGCGCCGCCCGGCGATGATCAACCTCCAGCAGTACTACTTCGAAGAGTATATGGTCGATCGCATCGACGAAGTCGACGGCCTGGAGCTGCGCTGGAAGAACCGCGTCACCGCCGTCGAACACTCGCCCGAGCGCGTGCAGGTCACGGTCGATACGCCGGACGGCGAATACCGGATGAGCTGCGATTATCTGATCGCCGCCGACGGCGCCAACAGCGATATCCGCGCGATGCTCGGGCTGGAGAGTCGCGGGCAGATTTTCGAGGATCGCTTTCTGATCGCCGACGTGGTGATGAAGGCGGATTTCCCGCCGGAGCGCTGGTTCTGGTTCGATCCGCCGTTTCACCGCAACCAGTCGACCCTGCTGCACCGCCAGGCGGACGATGTCTGGCGGATCGATTTCCAGCTCGGCTGGGACGCCGATCCGGAGGAGGAGCAGAAACCGGAAAAGGTCATTCCGCGGCTGCGCGCCATGCTCGGTGACGAGCGCGAGTTCGAGCTGGAGTGGTGCTCGGTGTACACCTTCACCTGCCGGCGCATGGACCGCTTCCGCCACGGCGACGGCCGCGTGCTGTTCGCCGGCGATGCCGCGCATCAGGTTTCGCCGTTCGGCGCGCGCGGCGCCAACTCGGGCATTCAGGACGCCGACAACCTGGCCTGGAAACTGAAGCTGGTGCTGGACGGCAAGGCGCCGGATTCGCTGCTCGACAGCTACAGCGACGAGCGCGTCTTCGCGGCCGAGGAAAACCTGCTCAACTCGACCCGCTCGACCGATTTCATCACCCCCAAGAGCGCCATCAGCCGCGCCTTTCGCGACGCCACGCTGCTGCTCTCCGAGCGCCATCCCTTTGCCCGCACGCTGGTCAACTCGGGTCGCCTGTCGGTGCCGGCGATCCTCAGCGAATCGGCCTTGAATACGCCGGACGAGGATCATTTCGCTGGCGATATGCTCCCCGGCGCGCCGAGCTACGACGCGCCCATCGCCATCGATGGCGAGCCGGCCTGGCTGCTCGACCAGCTCGGCTTTGTTTTCAAGGCGCTGTATTTCAGCGATGACGTCGCCAGCCTGCCGGATGAGGAGCTGGCCGCGATGGCCGGGCTGGCGCGCGGCGATATCCCGGTCCAGACGCTGATCGTCAGCGCCGCGCCGGTCGCCGGCGGCGAGCTGCCGGACGGCGTGAGCGCGGTCGAGGATAGCGACGCGCTGCTGCACACACGCTTCGACGCGCGTCCCGGCACCTGCTATCTGCTGCGCCCGGATCAGCACATCTGCGCCCGCTGGCGAGCGCTGGATGCCACCCGCATCGCCGCCGCGCTGGCGCGCGCCAGCGGTCAGTGATGAGGAACGCGAAATGAGCCAAGCCGAACATCTGCAAGTCGCGCCGCGCATCGACCGGCCCGACGATTTCTACCAGGCGCTGATCGACACCCACCGCGAACTCAGCGACGAACAGAGCGCGCTGCTCAACGCCAAGCTGATTCTGCTGCTGGCCAACCACATCGGCGATCGCGCGGTGCTCGCCGAGGCCATGCGAATCGCCCGCGACGGCATCGCCTGAGCTGCCGCTGGCGAGCCGGCGGCGAGAGGATTGATCAATGAGAAAATGGATTGAATTCCCCCTCTGCGAAGGCGACGACTACCGCCAGGCGCACTGCGACATGCCCGCCGGCAGCTACGAGCGCGAGCTGGGCCGCGAGGGCTTTTTCGGCCCCGCCTCGCACATGCTGCACAGCCACCCGCCGACCGGCTGGATCGATTGGGATGGCCCGCTGCGGCCGCATCTCTACGATGCCAACAAGCTCGCCGGCAGCGACGCCGGCAACCCCTGGAACGCCACGCCGATCATGGACAATGCACAGATCCGGCTGCGCGTCTGGAAGACGGCGGCGAACATGCCGATGCTGGTGCGCAACGGCGATGGCGACGAGCTGATCTTCATCCACCACGGCAGCGGCGATTTCTTCTGCGACTACGGCCACCTGAGATTTCGCGACGGCGACTATCTGCTGATCCCGCGCGGCACCATGTGGCGCATCGAGCTCGACGAGCCGCTGTTCGCGCTGCTGATCGAGAGCCGCGACGGCGCCTACCAGCTGCCCGAGCGCGGCATTCTCGGCCCGCACGCGGTGTTCGACAGCAACGTGCTGCGCACGCCGAAGATGGACGACGCCTTTCGCGCCCAGCAGGGCGAGCAGCAGTGGCGGCTGCAGCTCAAGCGCGCACAGCGGATATCCACCGTCACCTACCCCTTCAACCCGCTGGACGCCATCGGCTGGCACGGCAATGTGACGGTCGCGCAGCTCAACTGGCGCGACATCCGCCCGCTGATGAGCCATCGCTACCACCTGCCGCCGTCGGCGCACGCCACTTTTATCGCCAACGGCTTTGTGGTCTGCACCTTCTGCCCGCGGCCGATCGAATCCGACCCCGGCGCGCTGAAAGTGCCCTTCTATCACAGCAATGACGATTACGACGAAGTGCTGTTTTATCACCGCGGCGACTTTTTCAGTCGCGATAATATCGAACAGGGAATGATCACTTTTCACCCGGCCGGCTTCCCGCACGGGCCGCATCCGAAAGCGCTGAAAAAAAGCCAGCAGGATCCCAAAACCTTTACCGATGAAGTCGCTGTAATGATCGACACACGCTTCGCGTTAAATGTTAGCGATGATCTTCAATCAACTGAAAATAAAAAATATATTGATTCGTGGAGAGCGCCGGGCGCGGAGGCTGAAGAGTGAAGCTGGCAAGCTTGAAACGCGGCGGCCGCGATGGCTCGCTGATCGTCGTCAGCGGCGATCTGAGCCGCTACGCCGTGGCTGGCGATATCGCCCCGACCCTGCAGCGGGCGCTGGATGACTGGGCCGATGCCGCGCCGCGCCTCGAAGCCCTCTGCGAACAGGTCAACGCCGGCCGGATCGACACCCACCCGCTGATCGACGACGAGCTGGCCGCGCCGCTGCCGCGCGCCTATCAGTGGGCGGATGGCTCGGCCTATCTCAACCACGTCGAGCTGGTGCGCCGTGCGCGCGGCGCCGAGCTGCCGGAGAGCTTGTGGAGCGATCCGCTGATGTACCAGGGTGGCTCCGATGCCTTCGCCGGCCCGCGGCAGAATATCCTCGTGCAGAGCGAGGACTACGGCGTCGATTTCGAGGCTGAGGTGGCCGTGATCACCGGCGACGTGCCGATGGCGGCGAGCGCGGCGCAGGCCGCCGGCGAGATCCGCCTGCTGATGCTGGTCAACGACGTCAGCCTGCGCAAGCTGATCCCCGCCGAGCTGGCCAAGGGCTTCGGTTTCTTTCACTCCAAGCCCGCCAGCGCCTGCTCGCCGGTGGCGGTGACGCCGGATGAACTCGGCGCCGCCTGGGATGGCCGCAAGTTGCACCTGCCACTGCTCAGCTGGCTCGATGGCCAGCCCTTCGGCAGGCCCGATGCCGGCACGGACATGGCTTTCGACTTCGCGCAACTGGTGGCCCACGCGGCCAGAACCCGGGTGCTCGGCGCCGGTACCATCGTCGGCTCCGGCACCGTATCCAACAGGCAGGATACGGCGCACGGTTCGGCGATCGCCGATGGCGGTGTCGGCTATTCCTGCATCGCCGAACTGCGGATGATCGAAACCATCAACAATGGCCAGCCATCGACCGCTTTCATGGGCTTTGGTGATCGCGTGCGCATCGAAATGCTCGATGCCAGCGGGGCGAGTATCTTCGGCGCCATCGATCAGTATGTCGCGCCCTACAGGCCGCCCAATTGAGCCGGGCGAGAAGATAATCGCCGAGCTTTCCGTCCGTTCATGTAACGCTCGCCAATAGCGGGCGTTTTTTGTGCGCGCTCGCAAAAGTTAGCCCGCCCTCCGGCGTTAAGCTGACGCGCAAATAACTAGAAACGTTCACCCCGTACGCACCCGCTGCACAGCTTTGCAGATGGGTTCACGCGATCCACGAAGCACAGTTGATCTGCATCAATCGGCGGGCTGTGGGGCAGCGGAATACTGCGAACACAAGGTGCTGAATCAGCGCATATACCCCTGAGGCATACCGACTCTTGCTGAATGTCCAACCAGATCCCGCTTTCGCCATCCACGAAGGGCCCGGCTTACATCTCAGCGGGCCGGTGCGCGGTCGCGATGTGGGCCGTCTGCTGGCACATCGGGTGCGCCGCAATCCGCAGGATCTGCGCGCTCATGTGCTGCGTATCCAGTTGCTGGTGGCGGCGCGGCGCCAACACCGGCTGAACGGCGCGCTGGTCGATCTGTACATCGCCCTGCAGGGTGAGGGACTGGCGCTGCGCGAGCGCCTGCTGGCCGCTGCGACGCCACTGCTCGGCCGTCGCCAGCGCGCCTTCTTCGCCGATCATCGCAAGCGCCCGCTGTCGGCGCGTCAGCCGATTCCGGGTCTGCGCGGCAGCGTGCTTTGCGAGGGCTACGAGGGCGTCGCCGAGCTGATCGTCGCCGACAGTCTGCAGGCCGGTTATTCGAGCGCCCTGGAAGAGGCGCTCTCGTGCATCGAGTACGGCCAGCTGGAGCAGGCACAGGCGGTGCTCGAAGCGGCCCTGCTGGAGAACCCGGAAGACGAGTCGGTGTGCCACGAGCTGGCGAATCTCTATGCCCACACCGGCGACGAGATGGCGGTGGTCGATCTGTGTTCGCGAATGATCGAGCGCGACCAGATACCGCCCGATGCCATCGTCGAGTTGCTGGGAGAAGGCTGAACATGCACGGAGCCACCGCCATGAGCGATGAGCGCATCCGCGTCGCACTGCTGGGCATGAATGAGCGCAGTCTGGCGCTGATGAAGATGTTTTTCGAAGGCGCCGGGCGCCACCACTTTCTGGTCGTCGAAGAGCGCCACGCCAAGGCCGGCGTGTTCGATCTCGACGCGCCCGGTGCGGAGAAGCTCTGGGGGGTCTACCACCGGCTGTACGACTGGCCGAGCATCGTGCTCTCAGTGCGCGAGCGACGCCTGCCGAAAGCCATCTGGGTGCAGAAACCGGTGCTGATCGAGAACCTCGCCGAAGCCGCCGAGCGCCTCGACCAGATCATCAGTGGCGGCGTGCGGCGCAGCATCGCCGAACCGACTCCCGCCGAAACGGCCACCACCGAACCGGGCCGCGTGCGGCCGGCGATGCCGCGGCCCGCGGACAAGCCGGCATCCGGCCGAACCCGCACCGCGCCGGATACCATCCGCAGCAGCTGGACGCGGCTGCGCGAGCTGAGCGCGCGCCAGCGCGGCGGCGCCAGGTCAGCGCGTGGCGGGGAAGCGGCCGCCACAGCCACAGCGACGAAGGCCCCCGCCTCCGCGTCCAGGCCGGTGGAGGCGATTCGCCAACCGGCGCCGGC
>CBFCYW010000132.1:0-7056 GCA_965602395.1 uncultured Chromatiales bacterium | reverse complement strand
AGGGGCGGAAGGCTTTGATGGGGATGTTGGGCTTCGGCTCCGCTCAGCCAACGGCCACTACACGTAGCCTGAGCGGAGTCGAAGGCAAACCAGGCAACCGTTCACTGAGTGAAGTCGAAGGGAATTGATTCATGCCATATATGTATATCCTCAAATGTTCAGACGGTAGCTACTACACCGGCAGCACCTGGAACCTGGAAAAACGCCTTGCCGAGCACCAAACTGGTTTGGGGGCAAATCACACTCGCAAACGCCTTCCTGTGGAACTGATCTATTGCGAAGAATGTGAACGAGTCGAAGACGCGTATCGGCGCGAGAAGCAAATCCAGGGCTGGAGCAGAAAGAAAAAGGAAGCGTTGATGAGAGGTGATAGCAATGGGTTGCATCGATTCGCGGAATGTCAGAACGATACGCACCATTCCGGCTTCGGCTACGCTCAGCCAACGACCGCCGTCCGTTCCCTGAGCGAAGCCGAAGGGAACAAGCCGGAGTCATCAGAATGAAATGGCCTACTGTCCAACTCAATGATGTAGCCGTCTTGGACAGGCAGTCAGTACTGAACCGCCCCGGATGCGGCGTATCCGTTTCTCCGAGTAAACGCTGTGTTTCGCCAGAGAGCGGCAATTTTTGCGCTGCTCCGCTGTCTCCATGTCGGCGTCCGGCGTCCGGCGTCCGGCGTCCGGCGCTGATACCAACGACAATCGGGAGAGGAAAACCATGCTGCGCACTTTGAATCGGGCCGCACCGCGGCCGGCTGTCGCTCGTCTTGCCAGATCCACCGTCGGGTCTGCTGCGCTCGGGCTGTTGCTGTCGCTCTGTCTGGCCGGCGCGCCGGCGCGCGCCGCGGATGTAGTGACCATCACCCCGCTGGGCGGGCAGGACGGCGAGTTCTGCGTGCTCGACCGGGCGCTGATCTTTGAGGATCCGGATGGCACGCGCATCCTCTACGACGCCGGGCGCACCGTCGCCGGCGCCGAGGATCCGCGCCTCGGCGAGATCGACGTGATTCTCATCAGCCACGTCCACGGCGACCACATCGGCGATCGCCACACCCGCGCGGTCAACGCCGGCGAGTGCGGCAAGCCGGATGCCTCGGTGGATGCCGCGCCGCACACCAACAGCGTCAGTATCGCCGTGGCCAAGGGGGCGAAGATCGTCACCGGCAGCGAGATGCCGCGCTTTCTCGCCGGCAAGTTGAAGGCCGCCGGCGGCGATCCGAAAAACTCGGTGCTGGTGCGCTTCGGCGCCAGCAAAACCTTTGGCGGGGTGCGCATCACCACGGTGCCGGCAGCGCACAGCAACGGCCTCAGCGGACGGCTGATCGGCGGCTCGCTGGGCGAGGCGATGGAGGCCGCGGGCCTGTCCGCCTACGTCGGCCCGCCGACCGGCTACGTGCTGGAGTTCAGCAACGGCCTGGTCGCCTATCTGTCCGGCGACACCGGCATCACCGCCGAGCAGGATGTGGTGGTGCGCGGCCACTACGGCGCCGAACTGGTGGTGATGAATATCGGCGACACCTACACCACCGGCCCCGGCGAGGCGGCCTGGGTGATCAACGAGCTGATCCGGCCGGCCGCGGTGATCCCCTCGCACGCCAACGAGCCGGCCACCGAGGGCGGCAAGCTGCGCGAGGGCACGCGCACCGCCGCCTTCGCCGCCGCCAGCAGCGTGCCGGTGCACCTGCCGCTGAGCGGGCGCAGCATGTCCTTCGACGGCGACGGCAACTGCATCGCCAACTGCTGAGCGGCCCCGGAACTGCTGAGCGCCCCCGGCGGCGCGGCTGGGCAAGTCTCTGTCGCGCCGCCTTCGCGCGTCTCGCCGCGGCCTGCGATAATGGCCGACCCACGCCCAGACGACAGACGCCCCGCGCGGGCGCGGAAGGTGAGACTTGAGCAACCCGGATCGGCCGGATTCACCGGATCGCAGCGCCGCGCCGCAGCGGGCCGGCACACTACTGCCCGGCGAGGTGCAGCTGAGCGTCTGCGCGATGTGCACCGATACCACCGTCAGTGGCGAGGAGGGCATCGGTGGCGGCGCCCGCCTGCAGCGCATGCTGCGCGATCTGCTCGCTGACAGCGATGCTTGTGACGCGGTACAGATCAAGGCTTACCGCTGCCTGATGGCCTGTTCCGATGGCTGCGTGGTGGCCTTCGCCCAGCCGGGCAAGATGCAGTATCTGCTCGGCCGGCTGCCGGCGTCGGAGGGGAAGGCCCGCGAGCTGGTCGAGTTCGCCGAACAGTACGCCGCCTCGCCCAGCGGCATCGTGCCCAACCACCAGTGGCCGGGCACGCTGGGTTTTCACTTTCTCGGCCGCCTGCCGCCGCTGGAACCCAGCCCCGATGTCGACTGGGCGCAGCAGCTGGAGAGCTGCGACCTGTAGCGCGGCGCCGTCGCCACGCTGCCGCAGACACGAAAAAGCCCGCCGCGATGGCGGGCTTTTTTGTGCCCGGCGAACCGTCGCCGTGACCGATTCAGAGGCCGTGCTGCTGGCGGGTGGCGGTCAGCGTGTTGTGCAGCAGGCAGGCGATGGTCATCGGCCCGACGCCGCCGGGCACCGGGGTGATGGCGCCGGCGACCGCGCTGGCGGCGGCGAAGTCGACGTCGCCCACCAGGCGCTTTTTGCCGTCGCGCTCGACGCGGTTGATGCCGACGTCGATGACCGTGGCGCCGGGCTTGATCCAGTCGCCCTTGACCATCTCCGGCCGGCCGACCGCGGCGACCAGGATATCCGCCTCGCGGCACACCGCCGGCAGGTCCTTGGTGCGGCTGTGTGCGATCGTCACCGTGCAGCTCTCCTGCAGCAGCAGTAGCGCCATCGGCTTGCCGACGATGTTGGAGCGGCCGATGACCACCGCGGATTTGCCGGACAGCTCGCCGAGGTGGTCTTTGAGCAGCATCGAGCAGCCCAGCGGGGTGCAGGGCACCAGCGCCTGCTGGCCGACCGCCAGTTTGCCGCTGTTGATGACGTGAAAGCCGTCGACATCTTTGGCCGGGTCGATGGCGTCGATCACCGCGGCTTCGTCGATGTGCGCCGGCAGCGGCAGCTGCACGAGGATGCCGTTGACGGCGGCGTCGGCGTTGAGCCGGTCGATCAGCCCGAGCAGTTCGGCCTGGCCGGTCTCCGCGGGCAGCTTGTGCTCGTAGGAGTTCATGCCCACTTCGACGGTCTGCCTGGCCTTGCTGCCGACGTAGACCTGGCTCGCCGGGTCCTCGCCGACCAGCACCACGGCCAGCCCGGGGGTGATGCCCTGTTCGGCCTTCAGCGTCGCTACCTGTTGCGCGATCTCGCCGCGCAGTCTGGTGGCGAATGCCTTGCCGTCAATGATGTCTGCCACTGTTGATTCCTCGTGTGGGTCGCTGTCGAGCAGCGCTGCTTGCTGATGGCTGTGGTGCATCGCCAAAGCTCTGATCCGCGCCTTTGGCGCGGCGCGATTCTAACCTTGCCGCAGCGCATTGAAATGCCGCGTCGCGACCTGTTGTTGTGTGCGCTGCGCCATCACTGTAGCGCCGCCACCGGTGGGGTGTTGCCCGTGGGCGACGCCCGCTGCCAGCGCTGCGACCGGTCGCAGTCGCACAGCTTGCGCACCGCGCGCTCGCGGTGGCGGCGGCGACACTGTGCGCGTCGCATGCAAGCATGTCGCCCGCAGGGGGCGAGCCTATGCTTGCGCGCCATCGCAACCAGCACTATCCGGGGTCACGGCCATGCTCCAGCAGAACACGCAGGTGGACAGCACCATGAGCGACAGCAAGCAGCAGATCATCGATTTCATGTCCGGCTTCACCGCCGAGACCACGCCCGGTTCGGCGGCCAAGATTCCGGATTACCGCGTGCACCTGCGCCCGGGCACGGTGGTCTACATCACCTTTCTGCCGGGCTCGGATTTCAAAGACACGGTGGCCACCGCCAAGCGCCTGCGCGATGAGGGCTTTCAGCCGGTGCCGCACTTCGCCGCGCGCAGCATCACCAGTCGCGCGGTGTTCGAGGACAACCTCAAGCGCTGCGTCGAGGAGGTCGGCATCGATCGCGTGCTGACCATCGCCGGCGCGGTGGCCAAGCCGCTGGGCGAATACAGCGATTCCATGCAGCTGCTGGAAACCGGCCTGTTCGACAAGTACGGCATCAGGACCATCGGTCTCGCCGGCCATCCCGAGGGCAGCCCGGACATGTCCGATGAGGCCATCGCCGCGGCGATCAAATGGAAAAACAGCTTCGCCGAGCGCAGCGATGCGCAGCTGCATCTGGTCACCCAGTTCGCCTTCGAGTCGGCGCCGATCATCGCCTGGGACAAGGCATTGCAGGCCGAGGGCAACAAGCTGCCGATCCACATCGGCGTGCCCGGTCTGGCGACGCTGAAATCGCTGCTCGCCCACGCCAAGGCCTGCGGCGTCGGTGCCTCGATGAAAGTGCTCACCAGGCAGGCGAAGCACATCACCAAATTGCTGACGGTGCAGGCTCCGGACAAGCTGGTGCGCGAGCTGGCCGAATACCAGGCCAACGACCCCAACTGCGGCATCAGCGGCGTGCACATGTACCCGCTGGGCGGCCTCAAGCGCAGCGCCATCTGGAGCTACGCGGTCACCGACGGCCACTTCAGCCTCGATGCCAGGGGCGGCTTCAAGGTGGATGTGGATATTTCCTGAATCCGCCGCCGGCATCGACGACGACGAACGGCCCCGCACGGGGCCGTTCGCATGTCTGCGACGGGTGACACGCTGCCCACAGCCGCGATGGGTGGCGGCTCGCTGCGTGCTTCGGATGCGCCGCGAAGCGTGCTAGATTGCCCGCCGGCCGAGCGGCGCAACACACCATCGCGGGCGCCATCGCACTCGGGCCGGCCATTTCCGGCACACAGGAACCCAGCCACGTGTACCCCAGACTGTCGCGCCTGGCGCGCTATCTCTACACCCACGTCGCCAAGCTCAGCTGGGCGGCGCTGCTGCTGCTCGCCGGAGGCCATTTTGTCGCCTCCTGGCTGGCACTCTGGCTGGCCGGCGAGGCCGAGTTGTCGCGCCCGGAAATCTACTGGTATTTCTACGTCACCACCGGCACCACGGTCGGCTACGGCGACTTTTCGCCGGTCACCGACGCCGGGCGCATGGTCACCGCATTGCTGGTGATGCCCGGTGGTATCGCCCTGCTGACGATCATCATCGGCAAGCTGGTGCAATTGTTCTCGGATCACGGGAGAAGATGGATGCGCGGACTCGGCGACTATTCCTACCTCGACAATCACATCGTCATTCTCGGCTGGTACGGCGAGCGCACGCGCAAAATGGTCGAGCACATCCTCGGCGATACCCGCCGCCTGCCGCGCGAGATCGTGCTCTGCGCCGCCAGCGACTACATGGACAACCCGCTGCCGGAGGCGGTCAAGTATCTGCGCGACAGCTCGATCAGCCGCCCCGAGCTGCTGCAGCGCGCCGGCGTGGCGCACGCCAGCGTGGTGATCGCGCTGGGTGCCGATGACAACGAGACGCTGGCCGCCGCACTGGCCGCCGCAGCGCTCAACGAGGATGTGCATCTGGTCGCCTGGTTCGAGCAGCCGGCGCTGGCGCAAATCCTCAAGGCGCACTGCCCGCAGGCCGAGTGCAACGTTTCGCTGGCCATCGAAATGCTGGTGCGCTCGGCGCAGGACCCGGGCTCGTCGCGCGTCCATCAGCAGCTGCTCTCCAATCTGGAGGGGCCGACCCAGTACAGTCTGACGGTGCCGGCCGGGATACCGGCACTCAGCTACGGGCAGGTGTTCAACGCGCTCAAACTACGCCACGAGGCGACCCTGTTCGGCGTCGCCCGGCGCGTCGTCAACGCTGGCCACGGCGAGGATGACGGCGGCGAGAACAGCGGCGGCGGCGTCGAAGATCTGCAGCTCAACGCGCCCTTCGAGCGGCCTGTCGCGCCCGGCGATGTGCTCTATTTCATCGCCGCGTCGCGCCTGCGCGGCAGCGATGTGGACTGGGCGGCGATCGCACCTCTCGAACGCTCAGCCGACGGCCTTCAGTAGATCCCGGCTTCCAGCCCGGCGGCCATCGACATACCCAGCTCCTCGCAGGTGTCGGTGAACTCGTCGCGCCATTCGCCGCGCAGGGTCAGCGGCGCTTGCACCGCCTTCCACTTCAGCCCGGCGACGATCTTTTCCACCGCCACGCGGGTGCCGGTGCCGTCCATGCCGGCGCGAATGTAGAGGGCGTAGGGCAGCGCCTCGGTGTGCTCCAGGCAGGGGTAGAAGCTGCGGTCGAAGAAGTCTTTCAGCGCGCCGCTCATGTAGCCGAAGTTCTCGGTGGTGCCGAGGATCAGCGCGTCGGCGGCGAGGACGTCGTCGGGGCCGGCCTGCAGCGGCGGCAGGTGGCGCACCTGAACGCCGTCGATGTCTTCGTGGCGGGCGCCGCGCAGCACCGCATCCACCAGCTTTTGCGTGTTGGCGGAGGGGGCGTGGGCCACCACCAGTAGCTGTTTGTCGTCGCTCATCGGCTTGGTGTAACCCGCGCGCGGTTGCGCTGCAAGCCCGGCGGTGCGGGCCTCATTCGATGTGTACGCCGTCGAGGCTGTGCGCCAGCCGGTCGAGCAGCTCGTGCACTGCGGCGCCGTCGCCGAGCCCGCCGGCGGCCAGCAGCTGGCGCTGCCACTCCATCGCCATCGGCTCGATCCGGCGGTACAGCCGGCGGCCCTCCGCGGACAGATCGAGCACCGCTACGCGGCGGTCGCGCGGGTCTTGCTCGCGTTCGATCAAACCGGATTCGGCGAGCCGCGCCAGCGCCCGCGAGACCCGCGGCTTGTCCATATTGGTGCGCTCGCCGACCTCGCGCGCGGACAGCGGCGCGTGGCGGTTGAGCTGGGCGATGATGCGCCATTCGGGGATGCTGATGCCGAAGCGCTGCTGGTAGACCTGCGCCAGTGAGCGGCTCATGCGGTCGGCGAGCACCACCACGCGATAGGCGAGGAAGTGGTCGAGATCGAAGGGCTGGTCGTCGTGGCGCTGATCGTTGCTCATGCAACCATTTTCCGCGCTGGCGAGCGCCGCGCCAAGTCCCGCTTGCGGGTGCGGGTGCGGGTGCGGG
>CBFCYW010000131.1:0-7085 GCA_965602395.1 uncultured Chromatiales bacterium | reverse complement strand
GCAGGCTTCAAAGCGCGCCGCCGCCGAAGCCGCACAGAGCGCGCTCTCAGCACCGTCATTCCGCCACATTGCCACAGCGAGACCCATGAGCGAATTCACCGCCAGCGATCACCGCCACATGGCGCGCGCCCTGCAACTGGCCGAGCGCGGCCTGTACACCACTGATCCCAACCCGCGCGTCGGCTGCGTCATCGCCCGCGACGACGAGCTGCTCGGCGAGGGATTTCACGCCCGCGCCGGCCAACCGCACGCCGAAATCCACGCCCTGCGCGACGCCGCTGAGCGAGGCCACCGGCAGGCGCAACTGGAGCAGGCCAGCGCCTACGTCACCCTCGAACCCTGCAGCCATCACGGGCGCACGCCGCCCTGCAGCGCGGCGCTCGCCGAAGCCGGCATCGGCCGAGTGGTCGCCGCCATGCGCGATCCCGACCCGCGGGTCGCCGGCGGCGGCCTCGAATACCTGCGCGAGCGCGGCGTCGCCGTGCACACCGGCCTGCTGGAGCCGGCGGCGCGCGAGCTCAATCGCGGCTTTGTCGCACGCATGACCCGCGGCCGGCCGTGGCTGCGCGTGAAACTGGCGGCGAGCCTCGACGGCCGCACCGCGATGGCCTCCGGGCAGAGCCAATGGATCACCGGCGAGGCGGCGCGTCGCGACGTGCAGCTGCTGCGCGCCCGCGCCGGCTGCGTGCTCACCGGCTCGGCCACCCAGCGCGCCGACGATCCGGCGCTGAATCTGCGCCTCGGCGCCGATGAGCTGGGCATCGACGGCGAGCCGCGGCAGCCGCTGCGCGCGCTGATCGACGGCAAACTGGGCGTCGATCCGCAGGCGCAGATGCTCAATCTACCGGGCGAGCGGCTGGTGTTCACCGCTTCGCGCGAGGTGATGAAAATCAACCTGTTGCGCCAGCGCGGCGTGGATGTCTGCCAGCTGCCGTCGGTGGCCGGGCGGGTCGATCTGCAAGCGGTGCTGGCCGAGCTGGCGCGGCGCGAGATCAACGAAGTGCAGGTCGAAGCCGGCGCCACGCTGTCCGGCGCACTGCTCGAAGCGGGGCTGGTGGACGAGATCGTCGTCTATCTGGCGCCGCTGCTGATGGGCGATGCCGCACGCGGCCTGTTCCGTCTGCCGGCGATCCGCGAAATGGCCGAGCGACTGCCGTTGCGGCTGGTGGATCTGCGCCGCGTCGGCGACGATGTGCGCCTCGAACTGCGTAGCGGCCGGGAGTAGCGCCATGTCCACCATCGTCGTCGTGCAAAAGCGCGGCCAGGCCTGCATCGCCGCCGACAGCCTGACCAGCTTCGGCGACCTCAAGCTGGCCTCGCAGTACGACCGCTTTCACGACAAGATCCAGAGCTTCGGCGACAGCCACATCGGCATCGTCGGCAGCGCGGCGCACGTGCTGGTGATCGAGCACCTGCTGCAGCGCGATGATTTTGAAGCCAATTTCACTGATCGCGAGACAATCTTCCACGGCCTGCTGGAGATGCACGCGCTGCTCAAGGAACACTACTACCTCAGCCCCCAGGGCGAGGAGGATGACCCCTACGAATCCAGCCGGATGGATGGCGTGATCGCCAGCCCACAGGGCATTTTCGGCATCTACGCGCTGCGCGAGGTCTACCAGTACCGGCGCTTCTGGGCGGTCGGCTCGGGCTGCGAGTTTGCCCTCGGCGCGATGCACGCGGTCTACGATCAGCTGGATTCGGCGGAGCAGATCGCGCGCATCGGCATCGAGGCCGGCGCGGAATTCGATATCGCCTCGGCGCTGCCGATGAGTTCGCGCACGCTGCAACTGGAAACGACGGAGGAATGACATGTTTACCGGTCTGATCGAAGCGGTCGGCGAGATCCGCGAGGTGCGCTCGCACGGTGTCGACCGGCGCCTGCGCGTTGCCGTCGGCAAGCTGCCGATGGCCGGAATTGCCACCGGCGACAGCATCGCCGTCAACGGCGTCTGCCTGACGGCGGTGGATCTGGATCGCGACAGCTTTGCCGCCGACGTCTCCGCGGAGACGCTCGCACACACTACGCTGGGCGATTTCTCCGCCGGGCGGCGGGTCAATCTGGAGATGGCGCTGACGCCGACTACGCGCCTCGGTGGGCATCTGGTCTCAGGCCACGTCGACGGCGTCGGCGAAGTGCTCGAACGCCGCCCCGAGGGCAGCTCGGAGCGCTTCGTGCTGCGCGCCCCGGCGGCGCTGTGCCGCTACATCGCGGTGAAGGGCTCGATCTGCGTCGACGGTACCAGCCTGACGGTCAACGAGGTGGACGGCGAGCGCTTCGGCCTCAATATCGTCCCGCACACCCTGGCGGAGACGGTGATCGGCGATTACCGCGCCGGCAGCCGCGTCAATCTGGAAGTCGATGTTATCGCTCGCTATCTGGAGCGCCTGCTGCACGTCAATGGCGAAACGGCGGGTGAGGGTGGCGTCAGCGCCGCGCTGCTGGCGCGCGCCGGCTTTATGCGCGCGGATTAAGCCATACCATCGGGTTATTGAATGTCACACTGCGCCAGACAGGTGGCATTTTGGCTGCGCGCATATCGCCGCCGCAGTGACAGGATTCGAAAATCACCACAGTTGACAGCTCTGCAGATGGTGGACGAATAGTATGTTGATATGAGATGTTGGCTGTGTTCCCCACTCAATTCTTTTGTCCGGAGCGCCGCGGTTACTTTCACAGGGCTTCCGGGGGCGCGGATTGGGCAGCCACCAAACGCAAGGAGCAGTTGCATGCATACCCGTTCCAGACCATCGTTCACCTCCATCATCCCGGTAGCCCTGGCAATTGGCCTCGCAGCCTGTGGCAGTGGAAGCGATGATGAAGGTGATATCGTCGATGACGGCGAACTCATCAAGATCACTTCGAACAATGCGAAAGATATCGCCCAAAATGCCCTGGGGACGCCGGATATCTTTTCTGCTACCACGCTGGGCGTAATGGGTATCGTGCTTGAGGTGGATCCTTCGTCGCCGGCAAGATCGCCTTCCGACCTGCGTGGCAAATCCCTGCTCTCGAATGGCTTGATCGATGAGCTGAGCAGCCGCCAGACTTATCAGGAAAATCGCAATTGCGCCCAGGGTGGAAATGCCACGGTGACGTTTGACGACGCCAACAATAACAATACTCCGGATGCCGGCGACAGCCTGGCTTTCGATGCCATCAACTGCGCCACGGGAGAATACGTGCTCAACGGCGGTCTCAAGATAATGATTCTCGCCCTTGAAGAAACAGAAAATGACACTTCATTTTCCTTCGATATCACCTACGACAGTCTGGCAGTCATCGAGCAGGCAAGCGGTGACAAGTCCGATCTGAATGGCGGGGTGATGATCTCATTTGATTCGAACGATGCTCGAGAGCGCATCTATCTCAGCAGCGACAGGCTGGATTACACCGCCAATGGCCAGGCTCTGACTTACACGAATTACTCCGACGAGCTGATAGTTTTCAGCGATGAGACGTGGACTCGCGAACTCGTTTACAGCGCCAGTGGCTCGATTATTGGCGGCAGATTCACTGCGAAGACCGACCCCATTGGCCAAGGTGACCTGAGTATCTCCGAATATCCGTTGAGCGGTGTATTTACTTTCACCGGAAGCGACGGCAGCTTTGTCAGCCTGGATGCAGGAACCGGTGACCCCGATACCGTGATGATCAATATTAATGGCAACACCCAAGTCATCACCTGGGCCTCTCTGGGGTTATAAAGAATACCGCGGAACGCAAAAAATCCCCGGCTTATGTCGGGGATTTTTTTATTTTTATTGGCTTTTTGCCGCACTATTCAATAGCGCTGGTCGGTCACTTTAGCAGGCTGTCAAACACCTTGTTCGACAAGCGATTTGATCTGCAGCGCCCGCCGATCAATGAATCCGATAACCCGCGTGGCAGGCCACGCATTGCGCCGTCACTGCCGCCACATCCGACCAGACGACACTCGCATCGCCTTCTTCGAGTTTGCGCGCCAGCCGGCTGGCCGCACGGTGCATTTCTGTGCCGATTGCAGCCATCTCCGCCGGTATTACCTGGCCCATGCGCGATGCACCGTGATCATCCAGCGAACTCATGCCAAGCCGCTGCTCGGCCACTTCGGCTGCGCGATCCAGATCGCCTTCAGCAATTGCGCGGTTGATATCATTCAGCGCGGCGAGGTGGTCGCGCATATTGGCCAGCATATGCTGCTGCATCATCGCCGGCATTTCGACCATTTCGCGGCCATCGCCCTGTGCATTCGCAGTGCTACTCACTGCCAGCAGGGCACTGGCGATCAGTGCTTTTTTCATCATTTGAATCCTTTATTACGGGCTGCGCTGGCTGCCTGCAGCCAGCTCGATCGAGCGGTGGCCGCGGCGCGAGCAATCATGCTGCCGCCACGGCTACTCATAAGGCTGCATGGATTCCATGTTTTCGATGAGAAACCCGGAAGGGCCGTACTGGCTCTGCACGGTGCGGATCGACAGCTGGCCGGTGACCCACACCGGGTCCATCATGCGGTGCTCCAGCTCGACTCCCTCGCCGGTCTTGACGTGCACCATCTGATTTGCCGGCGGTGGTGGCACGTGGATGCAGGCACCGAAGAACGGCACCAGCAGAAATTCGCTCACCGTGGCGCCGTCCAGCTCCAGCGGCACCACGAAGCCGGGCACGCGCACCCGCTGGCCATCGAGCTTTTGCAGCTCCGGCGGCGCCAGACCGGTCAGCGGGTCCAGCTCGCCGAGCAGAAACCAGTCCAGTTCCGGCGCCTCGGCGGCGGATGATGCGGGCAGTGGCAGCAGCGCCAGCAGCACAGCGCTCAGCAGCCCGAATAGCGGCCCGGTGTGCGGCCCGAAAAATCGCAATATGATCATCCCGGAATACTCCTAAAGCCTGATGCTCAGGCCATCGTGCAGTGCGTTGCGGTAGGCGCGCCAGGCGGGCAGGGCGCCGATCAGCAGCCCCAGCGCGCAGATCACCGCCAGTATCGTCCACTCGCGCAGCGCTGGCCATTGCCATTCGAGATACAGGCCGAAGGCCTGGTTGGCCCAGGGCGCGAGCAGCCCCAGCGCGGTGTAAAACAGTGCCAGCCCCGCGGTGCAGCCGAGTAGCGCCAGCAGGCCGGACTCGAAAATCATCAGCAGAAAGATGTGTCCCGGTCGCGCGCCCACCGAGCGCAGAATGGCCATTTCGCGGCGGCGCTCGTTGAGTGAGGTGAGGATCACCGTCAGCATGCCGATCAGCCCCGCGGCGACCACGCAGGCGGAGATCAGCGTCAGCGCCGCATCGGCCACGCCGATCAGCTCCCACAGTTGTTGCAGGGTCGCGCCGGGCAGGATCGCCGTCAGTGGTTCCGCGCTGTAGTCGTTGACCGCGCGCTGCATGGCGAAGATGCCGAACTTCGATTTCAGTCCGACCAGAAAGGCGGTGATCGTCTGCGGCGTCAGATCGTGTTCGGCGACGGCTTCGGCGGCGACCGCATCCGAGCGACGCGGCGCCGCGCCGTCCTCCCAGCCGATGTGGATCGCCTCGATGCCGGCGAGGCTGACGTGCAGCGTGCGATCCACCGGCGTGCCGGTGCGGGCGAGAATGCCGACCACGGTGAAGGGCTTGTCCGCGTGCTCGACCACTGCCAGCGAGCCGCCGCCGTGGGCCAGCACGATCTGCTCGCCGAGCTGATAGCCGAGTGCGCTGGCGACCTCGGCGCCGAGCACCACGTCGAACACCGCGTCGAAGCGTTCGCCCGCGGCCAGCGCCAGCGGCTGCTTCTGGCCGTAGCGGAAGTGCTCGAAGTAGTCCGCGGTGGTGCCGAGCACGCGGTAGCCGCGGTGCGAATCGCCCAGCGACATCGGGATCGTCCAGGCCACCTCCGGGTGCGCGGCAAGCTCGCGGTAGCTCTGCCACGACATGTTGTTGGTGGCGTTGCCGATGCGGAACACGCTGTACAGCAGCAGTTGCACCGGGCCGCTGCGCGCGCCGATGATCAGATCGGTGCTCGACACCGTGCTGCGAAAGCTGTCCTCGGCGCTTTTTGAAATCCGCTCGATACCCAGCAGCAACAGCACCGAAAGCGCGATCGACAGCACCGTCAGCAGCACGGTGCCGCGGCGATTCAACAGGCTGGCGACCGCCAGCGGGAGCAGATGCCTCATGCCATCGTCTCCGCGGCCGCCGCGTTCAGCTCATCCATCGACAGGGTGCGCCCGAACAGTCCGGCGAGCTGCCGATCGTGGCTGACGAACAGCAGTGTCGAGCCGTGTTCGCGGCACTCGGCGAACAGCAGGCGCAGAAAATCCTCGCGGCTGTCGGCGTCCAGCGCCGAGGTCGGCTCGTCGGCGATCACCAGCTCCGGCGCGCCGATCAGCGCCCGCGCCGCGGCCACGCGCTGTTGCTGGCCGACCGACAGTGCGACGACTTTTTTATCGTGCAGCGCACGCGGCAGACCGAGCTCGTCGAGCAGGCGGTGGGCCTGTTCGTGAAGCTCGCCGCGCTGCCCGGAGTGTTGCTCGGCGCGCGCCCGGCGCTGGGCCGAAAAGCGGCAGGGCAGCAGCACGTTGTCGCGCAGTGAAAGATACGGCAACAGGTTGAAAAGCTGGAAGATAAAGCCGATGTGGGCGACGCGGAAGGCATCCCGTGCGGCCGGTTTCAGCGCCGCCAGATCACTGCCCAGTAGCTCGACCCGACCGGCGCTCGGCAGCAGCACGCCGCCGAGCAGGCCGAGCAGGGTGGTCTTGCCGGAGCCGGAGGCGCCCTGCACGAAAACCTGCTCGCCGCGGGCGATGTGCAGCGCGGGGATCGCCAGCGTGTCGCGCTCGGCTCGTGGCCAGCGGTAGCGCAGCGACTCGACCGTGATGCAGGTCGAGTCGCCGCCTGCCGCGCTGGCCTGGGTTGGCAGCGCGGCGTCGCTCATGGGGCCAGCTTGAGCTGTCTGTCGGCGGGTGTCAGCGTCGCCGCGGTCTGCCCGCTCGGGCCGACCAGCTGCACCTGTATCCGCTCGCTGCTGGCGTGCTCGAAGAGGCCTAATTCGAGCGCGTCGAGCTGTGCGATATCGTTGCAGGCGAACTGCCAGTGGGCGTGCAGTTCGCTGTGCCCGGCTTCATCCTCCGCATGC
>CBFCYW010000130.1:0-7359 GCA_965602395.1 uncultured Chromatiales bacterium | reverse complement strand
ACTCGGCGCAAAACACCGGCTGCTCCACTTCTGGTCGAGGAAGCGCTCGCGGTGCGTCTTGTGCCTGCCCGGTGCGGGTAAAAGCCAGTTGAGCCGCCGGGCTGTCCTGCATTATCGTTGGCGCCGGGCGATGATGGTGGAATAGTTGGGTTTCTTCAGGGGGGCTTTGCTGACTGGGCATAGGTACAATGAAGTGCCGCAGGCAGGCGAAAACTCCATTTGCGCTCAATTGCCGTCAGCAAGTCGGGTCGTTGTCAGTGATATTGAATGCGGTGATAAATAAAAACACCCTTCAGAACAAGGTGTCATTACCATGAGATGGAAAGGTCGTAGAAGAAGTAGCAACGTTAAAGATGTGCGCCATACCAGGCAGCGCGCAAGGTTTGCCGGTGGTTCATCACGCGGGCTGATCGGCATAGTTGGCTGGGTTCTGCGCACCTTTGGAATTAAGGGGGTGGTGGTGCTGGGTGCGCTCGGTTTTGCAGGCTGGCAGTTAGGATTGCTCGATCCAGCCATGCTACTGGGTGGCGCTGGCCAGGTGCGTAGCGCCAACTACAGCCCTTCGCCGCAGGAAGAAGAGCAATATCAATTCGTTGAGGTGGTGCTCGCCGACACGGAAGATATGTGGAAGCGGGAGTTTCAGCGAATCGGCCGGCAGTATCGTGAACCTACACTCGTTATCTTTCGCGACCAGTATACCTCGGGCTGCGGCAGGGCCGATGCGCGCATGGGGCCATTTTATTGCCCGAGAGATCAGAGTATCTATATCGATCTGGGTTTTTACGACGACCTGGCTCAGCAATTTGATGCCCCTGGGGATTTTGCCCAGGCTTTCGTCATCGCTCATGAAATTGGCCACCATGTGCAAAACCTGCTCGGCCTGGTCGAAAAAGTAGCCTCTAGGCGTGGTCAGCCTGACTATAACGAATATTCGGTTCGCCTCGAATTACAGGCAGACTATTTGGCAGGTGCATGGGCGCGGCATAATCAGCGCTATCTTGATGCCGGTGATATTGAAGAGGCAATGCGCGCGGCCAACCAGATTGGTGATGATGCAATCCAGAAACGCACCCAGGGGCGGGTGACGCCGGCCGCATTCACTCATGGCACATCCGAGCAGCGTATGCGCTGGTTTAAGCTTGGCTTTAAAAACGGCACGCTGGAAGGCGGTGATACGTTCCGGCTCCCCTACGATCAGTTGTAGTTATTTTGTGAATTCAGGGGGTATTGAAAACGGCCGGGGGTGAAAAGCTGGTTATCGACTGTTCTATTTAATTTAATCGGGTCCCGTGGGATTTTGCCCGCTGCGATGTGACGGCCCCGTGCCAACCGGGCACAGGGCTTCGCCGCGTTTGGCGGCACCGGGCCGGGTGGGCCAGTGCGGGTGGCGCGGCTCGGGCTGCTTCCCGAAAACAGAAAAGGGCCAGGCCGCAAAGCCTGACCCCGTAATTTCATGGTGCCGGTGAGAGGAGTCGAACCCCCGACCTACTGATTACGAATCAGTTGCTCTACCAACTGAGCTACACCGGCACAAGGCGCGGGATTATAGGGGATTTGCCCGCGCTGTACAGTCTGCCGGGCGTGCCGCGGCGCACACTTCGGTGGCGACCCGGACGGCCGGCTAAAGGCTCGCGGCGCGGCGCTCGAAGGCGTAGGCGGCGGGGTCGAGCAGCGGCTTGTCGGCGCTGATCAGTTGCGCGCAGAGCTGCGCCGAGGCGAGCCCGGTGACGATGCCGTTGCGGTGGTGGCCGGTGTTCAGAAACAGGCCGGGCAGCTGCGGGTGCTCGCAGATGTAGGGCACGCCGTCCTCGCTGCCGGGGCGCAGGCCGGCCCATTGGTGCTCGATGCCGTAGTGGCCGAGCGCCGGCAGGCATTCCGTGGCGTGCTGCCATAGCTGGCGGCGCGCCGCCTCGGTGGTCTGTTTGGCGAAGCCGGTTTCCTCCAGCGTGCTGCCGATCAAAATGCGCCCATCGCGGCGCGGGATCAGGTAGCGGTCGCGGTACAGCACGATCTGTTTGAGCAGGCCGGGCTGCGCGCGCACCAGAATGATCTGTCCGCGGATCGGCCGCACCCGCGGCGGCAGCGGCAGATTGGCGATCGGCAGGCCGGACCAGGCGCCGCCGGCCAGCACCACCAGCGGTGCGCGGATCTCGCCGCGCGCGCTGCGCACGCCGGCGACGCGGCCGCGCTCGACCAGCAGGCCGTTGACCGCTTCGCCCTCGCGCACCTCGACGCCATCCAGAGCTACGGCGCGGCGCAGTGCGCGCATCAGCCGCGGCGGGCGCACCTGACCGAGTTCCGGCAGCCAGGCGGCGAGTCGCGGGCCGATAGCCAGCTGCGGCGCCAGCTCGCCGACCTGCGCGGCGCCGATGTGCTCGCAGCGGAAGCCGTGGCGCTGCGCCCAGCCTTCGGCTTCGCTGCGCGGTGGCGGGTCGAGTACCAGCAGGCCGCTGCGTTCGTGCTGCGGGTCGATGCCGGTCTGGGCGTGCAGCTGTTCGAACAGCCATGCGCAGCGCAGATGGCTCTCGCGGGCCAGATCGTTGACCGCGCGCGGCTGCCGCCAGGGGTAGAGCGGGGCGAGGATGCCGCCACCGGCCCAGGAGGCTTCGCCGCCGCATTCGCGGCGCTCCAGCAGGCGCACCGCGAAGCCGCGCTGGCGCAGCTCGCGGGCGGTCAGCATGCCGATGACACCGCCGCCGACGATGATGCAGTCGGTCATGGCCGAACTCCCGGGAGCGCGGGGGAAGATGGAGCGGGTGAGGGGAATCGAACCCCCGTAGTCAGCTTGGGAAGCTGAAGTTCTACCATTGAACTACACCCGCGACGGCCGATTAGATTAGCGCATCGCGCGCGGCCCTCCAAGGCCGCGGCGGCGGCCGGATGGGGCGCGATGCAGCTGCCGCCGGGCCGTCGCGTGGCGCCAGCGCCGCAGCGTCGCCGGTGCGTTCTCCGCCGCGCGCTCTTTGCTAGAATGCCTGCCCCGCGCCCGCGCCGCGCCCGCGGCGCCACAAAGCTGGCCGTCAACCATTTGGAGCAGGCATGCAGATCACCGTCAACGGCGCGCCGCGCGAGTTGCCCGAAGGCAGCACCGCCGCGGCGCTGATCGAGTCCATGGGCCTCGCCGGCAAGCGCTACGCGATGGAGATCAACCGCGAGATCCTGCCGCGCAGCGAGCACGTTGCGCATCGCCTGCAACCCGGTGATCGGGTCGAGATCGTGCAGGCGATCGGCGGTGGCTGAGCGGCAGCGCGCCCTTTTTCGCAGCAAGCAACACAGGCAGCCATGAGCGATAGCAAAGACACCTTCATCGTCGGCAGCCGCGAATTCTCATCGCGGCTGTTGGTGGGTACCGGCAAATACCGGGATTTCGATCAGACCGCCGCGGCCATCGCCGCCAGCGGCGCCGAGATCGTCACCGTGGCGATCCGCCGCAGCAACATCGGCCAAAACCCGGGCGAGCCCAATCTGCTCGACGCAGTGCCGCCGGAAAAGTACACCATCCTGCCCAACACCGCCGGCTGCTACACCGCCGAGGACGCGCTGCGCACCTGCCGCCTGGCGCGCGAGCTGCTCGACGGCCACAACCTGGTCAAGCTGGAAGTGCTCGGCGACGAAAAGACCCTCTACCCGGATATCACCGCCACCCTGGAGGCCGCCGAAGTACTGGTCGACGAGGGCTTCGAGGTGATGGTTTACACCTCCGATGACCCGCTGATCGCGAAGCGGCTGGAGGCCATCGGCTGCGTCGCGGTGATGCCGCTGGCGGCGCCGATCGGCTCCGGTCTCGGCATCCAGAACCGCTACAACATCCTCGAAATCGTCGATACCCTGAGCGTACCGGTGCTGGTGGATGCCGGCGTCGGCACCGCCTCGGACGCGGCCCTGGCGATGGAGCTGGGCTGCGATGGCGTGCTGATGAACACCGCCATCGCCGCGGCGCAAGATCCGCTGCTGATGGCCAGCGCGATGAAGCACGGCATCGTCGCCGGGCGCGAGGCCTTCCTCGCCGGGCGCATGCCGCGCAAGCGCTACGCCTCGGCATCGTCACCCATCGACGGCACTTTTTTCTGAGCAATTCGCAGCCCGGGGCTCAGCCCGGGCTGCGGCAGACTCGCACGGCATGACAGACGACGCCCTCAAACACCGCAGCATCCGCAGCTTCGTCCAGCGCCAGGGGCGGATCACGCCGTCGCAGCAGCGCGCGCTGGACGAGCTGCTGCCGCGCTTCGGCCTGACGTATCGCGCCGAGGTCTTCGACATCCCGGCGATCTTCGGCCGCGAGGCGCCGCTGTGGCTGGAGATCGGCTTCGGCAGCGGCGACTCGCTGGCCGAGATCGCCGCCGCCCAGCCGCAGGTCGACTTCATCGGCATCGAGGTCCACCGCCCCGGCGTCGGCAAGCTGCTCAACAGCATCCAGCAGCGCGATCTGCACAATCTGCGGGTGGTCTGCCACGACGCGGTGGAAGTGTTGCGCGACTGCATCGCCGACGCCGCGCTGGATCGCCTGCTGCTGTTTTTCCCCGACCCCTGGCACAAAAAGCGCCACCACAAGCGGCGCATCGTCAACCCGCAGTTCGCCGAGCTGGTGCGGCGCAAGCTGGCCGTCGGCGGCGTCTGGCACCTGGCCACCGACTGGCAGGACTACGCCGAGTGGATGCTCGAACACCTCGACGCCGCCCCCGGCCTCGACAACTGCGCCGGCCCCGGCCAGTACAGCGAGCGGCCCGATTACCGGCCGCTGACGCGCTTCGAGCGGCGCGGCATGCGCCTCGGCCACGGCGTTTGGGATCTGCTCTACCGCCGCTGCGCCTGAGGCCTCGCGCAGCCGCGCCGGGCGGTGCGCTATCCGACCCGCGATGGCAGGGTGTTATCATCGCCGCAGTTTTGCCGCGAGCCCTCCGCCCGATGCACCGATTCCCCGTGGCCAGTGCCCACGGTGCGCCCGTCGATACCCTGCTGGCGCGCTGTCTCGAAGCCCTGCCGACACCGGCCGCACCGGCTCCGCTGGGGCTGATTTACGCCAACGAAGCACTGGCTGCCGAGCTGCCGGCGATCCTGCGCCGGCTGTGCGCGGCGACCCCGGATACCCACTGGTGCGGGGCGCTCGGCCCCGGTGTGATCGCTGGCGGCTGTGAATACTACGAGGAGCCGGCGTTGTCGCTGATGCTCTGCCCGCTGCCGCGCGAGCAGCTGGCGCCGCTGCCACAGCTGCTCCCCGGGCAGGAGGGCGGGCTGAGCGCCTTGCGCCGCTGGCATGCGCGCCAGCCCGGCGGCATGGCGCTGGTGCACGGCGACGCGCGCGACGCGCAGACCCCGGCGCTGCTCGAAGCGCTGGCCGCGGAGCTGCCGCAGGTGGTCATCAATGGCGCCCTCGCCGGCGCTCAGGCGCAGCAGCCACTGATTTCCGGCGGACCGCGCGACGGCGGTATCGGCGGCGCGCTGTTCCGCGCCGACGCGGCACTGCTCTACGACCTCAGCCAGGGTTGCGCGCGCATCGGCCCAATCCACGAGATCACCCGCGCGCGGCACAATCTGGCCATTGAGCTGGACGGCCGGCCGGCGCTGGAGGTGATGCTCGAAGACATCGGCGAGGTGCTGGCGCGCGATCTGCGCCGCATCGCCGGCTACATTTTCGCCGGCCTGCCCATCGATGACGAAGGCGGCGGCGAGCGCGACGGCGATTATCTGGTGCGCAATCTGATGGGCATAGATCAGCAGCAGCAGGTGCTGGCGGTGGGCGAATCGCTGCAGCGGCACCGCCGGCTGATGTTCTGTCGCCGCGACGGCAACAGTGCCCGCGAAGATCTGCACGCCATGTGCCTGCGCCTGCGCCAGCGGCTCGCCGGGCGCAGCATTCGCGGCGGGGTGTACATCAGCTGCATCGGTCGCGGCCGCCACCAGTTCGGCCCGAACAGCGCCGAGCTGTCGATCATCCGCGCCACGCTCGGCGATTTCCCGCTCACCGGGCTGTTCGCCAACGGCGAGATCTACCGCGGCCGACTGTATGCCTACACCGGTACGCTAACGCTATTCTGCTGAGCGCCGGCAAGCGCGCGCCAGCCACGCAAGAGGGAATTCCGCATGCAATACCGCCCACTCGGCCGCACCGGTATCGAGGTCTCCGCGATCTGTCTCGGCACCATGACCTTCGGCGCGCAGAACAGCGAGGCCGATGCTCACAGCCAGCTCGATCTGGCCATCGAGCGCGGCATCAACTTCATCGACACCGCCGAACTCTATCCCTCCCCGGCGAGCGTCGAGACGCAGGGCGCCACCGAGCGCTACATCGGCAGCTGGCTGGCGGCACGCGGCCGCCGCGATGACATCGTGCTGGCCAGCAAGGTGGTCGGGCCGGGCGAGTTCGTCGCACACATCCGCGGCGGGCCGAAGCTGGATGCGGCGCATATCGAGCGCGCCGTGGAGGACAGCCTGCGCCGCCTCGGCACCGATTATCTCGATCTCTACCAGGTGCACTGGCCGGCGCGTGCCACCAACTACTTCGGCCAGCTCGGCTTTGATTTGGGCGAGGATCGCGACAACACGCCGGTGATCGACACCCTGCGCGCCCTCGGCCGGCTGGTGGACAGCGGCAAGGTTCGCCACATCGGCCTGTCCAACGAGACCGCCTGGGGCGCGATGCACTATCTGCAACTGGCCGAGCGCGAGGGGCTGCCGCGGATCGCCAGCGTGCAGAACCCCTACTGCCTGCTCAATCGCGGCTACGAGGTCGGTCTGGCCGAGATCAGCTATCGCGAGGATGTCGGCCTGCTGGCCTATTCGCCGCTGGGCTTTGGCGTGCTGACCGGCAAATACCTCGATGGCGCCCGCCCGCAGGGGGCGCGCATCAGCCGCTGGTCCGACTACTACCACCGCTACAGCGGCGAGCTCGCGCAGCAGGCGACGCGCAAGTACGTCGCGCTGGCCGCTGAGCACGGCCTCAGCCCGGCGCAGATGGCACTGGCCTTCGTCAACGGCCGCTTTTTCGTCACCAGCAACATCATCGGCGCCACCAGCCTGCAGCAGCTGGAGGAGAACATCGCCAGCATCGATGTGGCGCTCAGCGAGGCGCTGCTGCAGGGCATCGAGGCGATCCATATCCAGCACCCCAACCCCTGTCCCTGAGGCCGCCAGCGGTGGCGCGGCAACTCGCCGCGCGCCGCGCGGTCACAGTCGCGATACCCCCGTGGAGCAGACCATGTCCCGATACGCCCCCAGCGCCCGACTAAGCAAGCTCTGCAACACTGCTGCGCTTACCCGGCCAGCGTTGGAAACAGGCTCAAATTGCTCATTTACCCCGCGTAAATTGCGCTTTTTCGCCTGTTTCCGCCTTGGCCGGGCTGCGCTCGCTACGTTTTGCAG
>CBFCYW010000129.1:0-7446 GCA_965602395.1 uncultured Chromatiales bacterium | reverse complement strand
TGCGGCATTGGCTGCGGCGTCGGTGCAGGTATCCGCCAGCGGCGCGTGCAGGTAGCGCGGCGGCAGGTAGATCTCGCCGTCGAGGACGATCCGCAGGGCGCTGATGAATTCGTGGCTGCTGGCGCTTTTGGGGATGAAGCCGCAGGCGCCGGCGTCGATTGCTGCAGTCACTCTACGGGGGTCTTCGCTGCCGGAGAGCACCGCGATGGGCGTGCCCGGGGCGATGGCGAGGATGCGTTCGATGGCCTCCAGGCCGCCGCAGCCGGGCAGCGCCAGGTCGAGCAGGATCAGATCCAGCTCGCGGTAGTGCTCGACCAGGCGCAGTGCCTCTTCGGCGTCGCCCGCTTCGATCAGCGTGACCCGATCGGTGAGCCGTTCGAGGATCAGGCCGGTGGCCTCCCGGAACAGGCAGTGGTCGTCGACGATCAGAATGCGCACCGCGAACCTCCATTTGTTCTCTCGAAAAAATCCACCAATCTGCGCGGGTGCGCGCTAGCTTGCTATCCACGCTGAAGTTTTTGCTCGCGCACCGATAACCCGCAGCCTAAATCAGAAGCCCGCCGTTGCCCAGTGCCCGCTGTCGGATGGCTATTGCAGGGACTGTTCCGCGCGCAGACGCCCGGCCAGCAGATCGACGAAGCTGCGGATTCTGGCCGCGGTGTGGCGGCCTTCGCGGTGCACGATGTGGATCGGCCAGTCCGGCGATTCCGGCCAGTCGAAAACCGCTTGCAGACGGCCGGCTGCCAGATGCTCCGCGAGCTGGTAAGACAGCAGCCGGGTGATGCCCAGCCCGGCGATGGCGGCTGCGATGGCGGCATCGTTGCTGGTGGTCGTCAGGCGCGGGTTCAGGCGCAGGGTCTGCCCGCCGGAGCGGCTGTCGAAGCGCCAGTCGATGGCATTGTCGCCGGCGCTCGAAGCGATGATCGAGTGCTCCCGCAATGCCTTTGGGCTGTTCGGCCTGCCGTGCCGGGCCAGATAGTCGGGCGCGGCGCAGGTGATCAGTCGCACCTGGCCGACGCGCAGCGCGCGCAGGCTGGAGTCGGGCAGCTCGCCGATGCGCAGGCCGACGTCCTGCCCCTCTTCGAGCAGATTCACCAGCCGATCGACCAGCAGCGCGGTCACCTGCACCTGCGGGTGGCGCTGCAGGTAGTCGCAGATCACCGGGGTCACGAAGCGACGGCCGAACAGCACCGGGGCGGTCACCGCGAGCCGGCCGCGCGGTTCGGCGTTGATCCCGGCGACCGCCTCGTCGGCGGCGTCCACCTCGGCGAGGATGCGCCGCGCATCTTCCAGGTAGCGCCGGCCGGCGTCGGTGCTGCGCACGTGGCGGGTGGTGCGATGCAGCAGCTTGACGCCGAGCCGGGATTCCAGCGCCGCCACGGCGCGGCTCACCGCTGGTGGCGAGATGCCCAGGCGGCGCGCGGCGGCGGCGAAGCCCTGTTCTTCGGCGACAGCCACGAAGACGGCCATCAGGTGCAGGCGATCCATGCAGGGTTCCTGGAAACGTGATGGGGAGATTCTTTCAGAAAACGGAATAAATAATTACGTTTTTTGATGATTCTTGTTGCCAGTGGTTTTTGGCATCGTGTTGCCACGCGTCGCGCAGAGGCGCTGCGCCGCAAGCCGTACCACCGCACAGGAGCTTCACATGAGCCGTATCAACAGCATCGAAAACGACCGGGCCAACGCTGAGCAAAAGGCGCTGCTGGATGCCATCCAGGCGCAGCTGGGCATGGTGCCGAATTTCCTCCGGGTGTTCGCCAACTCGCCGGCTGCACTGCGCGCCTTTCTCGGCCTGCACGGCATCGCCGGCGAGGGCGAGCTGGATGCCCAAACCCGCGAGCGCATCGCCCTGGCGCTGGCGCAGCAGAACGCCTGCCAGTATTGCCTTTCGGCGCACACCGCCATCGGCCGCAAGGCCGGGCTGGATTCCGCCGAGATCGAGGCCAATCGCGCCGGCAGCAGTGGCGATGCCAGGGCCGCTGCCGCGGTGGCCTTTGCCCGCGCCCTGGCCGAGCACAGTGGCGAGGTCACCAGCGCTGAAATCAGCGCCGTGCGCGAGGCCGGCTACAGCGATGCGCAAATCGTCGAAATCATCACCCACGTCGGCATGAACATCCTCACCAACATCCTCGGCAAGGCCAGCCGGGTGGAGATCGACTTCCCGAAAATCGATCTTCAATCAGCGGCTTGATCGACCCGCACGGGGCCGGCCGCCGGCCCCGTGTGCCAGCGCTATAACCGGCGCCGATGAGGAGCTATGAGATGGGACACAGATTCGCCGAGATCGCCTTTACCGAATCGGTGCGCGAGGTGCAGCGCGCCCACGGCAGCCGCGATGACGATCGCCACAGCGGCTATGCCGCAATGCACGGCGGCGAGGATTACAACCACCGCCTCGGCGCCGGCGAGACCGAATTCATCGCCGCGCGCGACAGCTTTTACATGGCCAGCGTCAGCGAGAGCGGCTGGCCCTATCTGCAGCACCGCGGCGGGCCGCCGGGCTTTTTGCGGGTGCTCGACGAGCAAACCCTGGGCTTCGCCGATTTCAGCGGCAATCGCCAGTACATCAGCACCGGCAACTTGCATCGCGACGAGCGCATCGCACTGTTTCTGATGGACTACCCGCAGCGCAGCCGGCTCAAGTTGCTGGGCCGCGCCCGGCCGGTCGGCGACGACCAGCCGCAGCTGCTGGCCGAGCTGGAGGTGGCCGACTACCGCGCGCGCGTCGAGCGCGGCTGGATCATCCGCATCGAAGCCTTCGACTGGAACTGCCCGCAGCACATCACGCCGCGTTTCAGCCAGGCGCAGGTGGATCAGCTGCTGGCGCCGCTGATCGCGGAGAACCGCGCGCTGAAAGCGGGGTCGACGCCGCCGGCAGCGGCGCAGGAGCGCGACGACAGCCCGCTGCAGTTGGAGCTGCGCCGCTCCGGCCTGCGCTTGCAGGTGGCTGCGCGGCAGAGCCTGCTCGATGCGATGCTCGAAGCCGGGGTCGATGCGCCCTACGGCTGCCGCGCCGGCAAATGCAAAGCCTGCGCGCTGCGCGTGCTCGATGGCCGGCCGGTGCATCGGGATTCGGTGCTGTCCGCCGCGGAGCGGGATCAGCAGCGGCTGTTCTGCCCCTGTGTGTCGCGCGCCAGCGGCGGACACCTGAGCCTGGATATCTGAATCCTGCGCGTCCGGATCCAGCGCCGCTGGCGCGCTTGTGTTCCCGCTGCGACCGTTTGGCGACATGCGCGGCGTCGGGTGCTTGTCCGCGCGTCGCGCCGCGCCGCACTATTCGCCCCCAATCCGCCGGGTGGACTGGCCCGCGCGATCAATCACGGGGGAGTTTGCATGGGCCTGCTACTGGGTATCGACACGGGCGGCACCTACACCGATGCCGCGCTGGTCGATGAGCATATTCGCGTCATCGCTTCGGCCAAGGCGCTGACCACCAAACACGATTTGTCGATCGGCATCCGCGAGGCGATGGCTGCGGTGCTGGAACGGGCCGATGCGCCCATCGACATGGTGTCGCTGTCCACCACCCTGGCCACCAACGCGCTGGTCGAGGGCCACGGCAGCCCGATCTGCCTGCTGCTGCCCGGCTACGAGGAGAAGCACCTGCGCCGCGCCGGGCTCGCCGAGGCGATGCGCGGCGATCCGGTGGTATTCCTGCCCGGCGGCCACGATGCCGGCGGCCTGGAGCGCATGCCGCTGGACCCGCTGGCGGTGCGCGCGGCGGTCGAGCAGCACGCGCCGCGGGTCGCCGCCTTTGCCGTGTCGGCGCAGTTCGCGGTGCGCAACCCGGCCCACGAGCTGGCGGTGGCCGCGATCGTGCGCGAATTCTGCGATCGTCCGGTGACCCTCGGCCACACGCTCTCAGCGAAGCTCGACGCACCGCGTCGGGCGCTCACCGCGGCCTTCAACGCGCGCCTGATCCCGCTGTTGCAGCAGCTGATCGGCGCGGCGCGCAACATGCTCCGCGAGCACGCCATCGATGCGCCGCTGATGGTGGTCAAGGGCGATGGCTCGCTGGTGCGCGCCGAGTTTGCCGAGAACTGCCCGGTGGAGACGATCCTCTCCGGCCCGGCGGCCAGCGTGGTCGGTGCGCGCCATCTGGCCACTGCCGACGGCCAGCGCCACGACGATCTGCTGATCTCCGACATGGGCGGCACCACCACCGACATCGCCCTGCTGCGCGATGGTCGCCCGGCGCTGAATACCGAAGGCGCGCTGGTCGGCGGCTGGCGCACCATGGTCGAGGCGGTGCAGGTGCACACCTATGGCCTGGGCGGCGATTCGCAGATCACCTATGACCTCAAAGAGCGCCGCTACCGGATCGGCCCGCGGCGCGCCGTGCCGCTGTCGCTGCTGGCGATGCAGCATCCGCGGGTGCTGGACAGGCTGCGCCTGCAGGCCGACGAACCCTTCACCCGCAGCCACAACGGCCAGTTCGTGCTGCGGCTGCGCGAGCCGCCGCACGATGTCAGCTTTTCGCCGGCGCAGCGGCGCATCTGGGCGGCCTGCGCCGACGGCCCCGGCTGCCTGCAGGACATCTTCGGCGAGCACAGTCAGGAGACCGCGCTGAAACGGCTGCTGGATCAGGGGCTGGTGATCGTCGCCGGCTTCACGCCTTCGGATGCGGCCCATGTCGCCGGCCGCCACGGCGGCTGGAACGCCGAGGCGGCGCGGCTCGGTGCGCGTATCTGGCGGCGCTATGCCGATGAACACCTCGGCGGCCATCTGCCCGGCGTGGCCGCGGGCGACGATCGGGCCTTCGCCGAGGGCATCCTCGCCGCCACTTCGCGGCTGGCGGCCAAATATTTGATCACCAGCGCCTTCGGTGAGCAGCGCGGCGAGGTGCTGGCCAGCCTGCCGGCGGCCCAGCAGGCGCTGATCGACATGGCCCTCGACGGCCCGCGCGACGGCGATCTGATGCGTTTCGATCTGCAGCTGCGCCAGCCGCTGCTGGGCATAGGTGCGCCCGCTGCCTGCTACTACCCGGCCACCGCCGAGCTGCTCGGCAGCGCGCTGATCTGTCCGCAGCACGCCGCTATCGCCAACGCCATCGGCGCTGTCGCCGGTGGCGTCAGCCAGCGCGCCGAGGCGATCATCACGCCCATCGGCACGAGCCGCTTCCGCGCCCACTCGGCCTGCGGCGTGGAGACCTTCGCTGATCTGGAAGCCGCCGCCGACTGGGCTTTGCAGCAGGTCGAATCGCTGGCCCGCAGGCTGGCCGCAGAGGCCGGCGCCGGCGAGATCGAAGTGCGCCGCGAGCGCCGTGACAAGGTGGTCGAGGAGGGGGGATTGAAGGTGTTCTTCGAATCGAAGATCAGTGCTACGGCCTTCGGTCGGCCGGCGGCGGTGGCTGGTTGAGGCTGGCCCGGCCGGCAGCGACGGGCGCGCGGGACAAAAGAGAAAGGCCGCGACGGGTGTCGCGGCCTTTGCTCTATCTGCCGGGCGGGGAATCCCGGCGGGTGGGGGTGGGGCTTAGCCCTTTCTGCGGCGTGCCAGCAGGCCGATCAGGCCCATGCCCAGCAGCAGCCACGGGGAGCCGGATGCGGTCCAGGTGACGTTGGCCGGCTGAACGGCGGTGTTGGCCGCGGCATTCACCGGGGCGTAGTTGCCGTTCTGGTTCTGGCGGGTGGTCAGCTCGAAGGTTTCCACGTCGTAGCTGTCGCCATCGCTGGCCATCACGGTGACGTTGTACGGGGATTCACCGCCGTTCGGGGTCCAGCGCAGCTGTGCGGTGCCGTTGCCGTAGTCATACAGCTCGGCGCCACCGGGCAGACCGGATGCGCTGAAGGTCAGCGGGTCGCCGTCCGGATCACTGGCGGAGATGGCCAGATCCAGCGGCTGACCGGCGTAGGCGGTCTGCATGCCGATCGGCGACAGCACCGGGGGCTGATTGCCGTCGCCGGCAGTCACGGTGAAGGTCTCGCTATCGCTCTCCGGGGGCTGGTAGTCGTCGCTCACGTACACGGTGATCTGGTGCTGACCGCTCTGCTCTTCGCTCGGCGTCCAGTAGAGGGTCGCGGTGCCGTCACCGTTATCGTTCAGCTCGGCGCCGGTCGGCAGGTTGTTGGCGCTGAACTCCAGGGTATCGCCGTCGACATCTTCAGCGCTGATGTTGATCTGCAGCTGCTCGCCGATGGGCGCCATGCGGTTGCCGATGGGGGCCAGTTCCGGGGCGCTGTTGCCACCGGCGACGACGATGCTGACGTCTTCGTAGTCGCTGGCCTGCGGGACACCGTCATCGGTGGCGGTGAAGCGCACGCTGTGGGCGCCGGCCTGGCCGGCCTGCGGGGTCCAGCTGAAGCTGCCGCTGCCGTCGAGGTTGTCGGTGAAGTAGGCGCCTTCCGGCAGGTTGGCGGTGGTCAGTACCAGGCCGCCGTTTTCCGGATCGGTGGCGTAGACGGTGAAGCTGACCTCCTGGCCGATGGTGGCCGGGCGATCACCGATGGGTTCGAGTACCGGCGGCTGGTTGATCACGCCGTCGCCAGCGTCGATGCTGAGGGTGACTTCTTCGTAGTCGCTCTCTACCGGATCGCCGTCGTCGGTGACGGTGAAGGTAACCGGGTAGTTGCCGGACTGCTGGTCGTTCGGCGTCCAGCTGAAGTCGGCGGTGCCGTCGCCGTTGTCTTCCAGTGTGGCGCCGGTGGGCAGGTCGCTGGCGCTGAACTCAAGGTTGTCTTCGTCGGCATCGGTGGCTTCGATGGTGAAGGCCATTTCGTAGCCCTGCTGGCCGGTCTGGTCGCCGATCGGGCTCAGTTCCGGAGCGGTGTTGGCGACGACGACTTCCTGCTGGGCGCAGAAGTTCTGCAGCTCGTCGTTCTCCCACCAGTTCCAGGCCGGCTGGACCGGCTCGGAGTAGTCATCCACGTGACACAGCACGCAGCTTTGCTCCGCATAGGGTGTGGTGCCGTTGAAGTCGGTGCAGTATTCGTCCACGGCTACGCCGTAGGCCAAAAATGCGTGGGCATTGCCCGAGGCCAGCAGGGCGCCGGCCACGGCAGTGGCTAGGGTCGCCGCGGCGAAGCGGTTGCCCGGCCTGGCGAGTGTGTTTTCTCGGTTGCTGGAGTCGTTCATGGTGTTTTCCCTGATGGTTCTTGAACGGGTGGAGGAAGCTCGGTTGCGTCGGGCTTCCCCCTTTGGCGGATGCCATGCTCAGCGAGACTAGCCGGGGAAACTGCGCAGAAACTCACACCTAACCGGGCGCTCACGCTGTCCGCGTGGAAAGAGAAGGCAAGAATGGCTTTTTCATCAGGGGTTTGAGCTGCACTTTTCAGTGTCTCTCAGTGTCGAAAGGTGAGCCGGATTGAGGGCTTCACGCCGGCAAATCACCGGTTTTTTTCCGCCATCGCAGCGCGGCGATTCCTGCCGCAATGCATTTTTCATCCGCTGTCAGAGGCTCGGCGCGCCTCTGTTTGACGCCCCGTGGGCAGCCCTGTGGCAGCCCCG
>CBFCYW010000128.1:0-7936 GCA_965602395.1 uncultured Chromatiales bacterium | reverse complement strand
TGGAGCACGACGACGCCAACCGCGCGCTGATGGGCTCGAACATGCAGCGCCAGGCGGTGCCGACACTGCGCGCGCAGAAGCCGCTGGTGGGCACCGGCATGGAGCGCACCGTGGCGGTGGATTCCGGCGCCGCGGTCACCGCCAAGCGTGGCGGGGTGGTGGATTCGGTCGATGCCAGCCGCATCGTGGTGCGGGTCAACGACGACGAGGCCATCGAGGGTGAGGTCGGCGTCGATATCTACAACCTGACCAAGTACACCCGCTCCAATCAGAACACCTGCATCAACCAGCGCCCGCTGGTCAATGTGGGCGATGTGATCGCCCGCGGCGATGTGCTGGCCGACGGCCCGTCCACCGACATGGGCGAGCTGGCGCTGGGCCAGAACATGCTGATCGCCTTCATGCCCTGGAATGGCTACAACTTCGAGGACTCGATCCTGATCTCCGAGCGCGTGGTGCAGGAGGATCGCTTCACCACCATCCACATCGAGGAGCTGACCTGCGTCGCCCGCGATACCAAGCTCGGCCCGGAGGAGATCACCGCCGATATCCCCAATGTCTCCGAGAGCCTGCTCTCCAAGCTCGATGAATCCGGCGTGGTCTACGTCGGTGCGGAGGTGCGCCCCGGCGACATCCTCGTCGGCAAGGTCACGCCCAAGGGTGAGACCCAGCTGACCCCGGAGGAAAAGCTGCTGCGCGCGATCTTTGGCGAGAAGGCCTCCGACGTGAAGGACACCTCGCTGCGCGTGCCGCCGGGGATGGATGGCACCGTGGTCGATGTGCGCGTGTTCACCCGCGATGGAGTGGATAAGGACGCCCGCGCGCTGCAGATCGAAAAGGAAGAGCTGAAAATGGTGCGCAAGGATCTCGATGATCAGCTGCGCATCATCGAGGACGACCTGTTCGCCCGCGTCGAAAAGCTGTTGCTCGGCAAGGCCGCGGTGAAAGGCCCCAAGGGGCTGCGCAAGGGCGAGATCGGCGCCGATTATCTGGCCGATCTGGAGCGCGACAAGTGGTTTGAGATCAGCCTCGACGACGAAGAGGCCAATCTCTCGCTGGAGAAATCCGGCGAACACGTCCGCCAGCTGCGCGAAGACTTCGAAAAGCGCTTCCTCGAAAAGAAGGAAAAGATCACCTGCGGCGACGACCTGGCCCCCGGCGTGCTGAAGATGGTCAAGGTCTACCTGGCGGTGAAGCGCCGCCTGCAGCCGGGCGACAAGATGGCCGGCCGGCACGGCAACAAGGGCGTGATCTCGATGATCGTGCCCGCCGAGGACATGCCGCACACCGCCGATGGCAATCCGGTGGATATCTGCCTCAACCCGCTCGGCGTGCCCTCGCGCATGAACGTCGGTCAGGTGCTGGAAACCCACCTCGGCTGGGTCGCCAAGGGGCTCGGTCAGCGCATTCAGGGGATGCTCGAAGCGCAGCAGGCGGTGGCTGAGATCCGCGATTTCCTCGACAGGATCTACAACCACGAGGGCGCCGAGCGCCACGAGGACATCGCCTCGCTGAGCGACGACGAAGTGGTCGCCCTGGCGCGCAATCTGTGCGACGGCGTGCCGATGGCGACGCCGGTGTTCGACGGTGCCACCGAGGGTGAGATCACCCAGCTGTTCCGCCTCGCCGGGATGCCCGAATCCGGCCAGACCCAGCTGATCGATGGCCGCACCGGCGAGCCCTTCGAGCGCGAAGTGACCGTCGGCTACATGCACATGCTCAAGCTCAACCATCTGGTCGATGACAAGATGCACGCCCGCTCCACCGGCCCCTACTCGCTGGTCACCCAGCAGCCGCTGGGCGGCAAGGCGCAGTTCGGCGGCCAGCGCTTCGGCGAGATGGAGGTCTGGGCGCTGGAGGCCTACGGCGCGAGCTACACCCTGCAGGAGATGCTCACCGTCAAGTCGGACGACGTGAATGGCCGCAACAAGATGTACAAAAACATCGTCGACGGCGACCACCGCATGGAGGCGGGCATGCCGGAATCCTTCAACGTGCTGCTGAAGGAAATCCGTTCGCTGGGCATCAATATCGAGCTGGAGCAAGACTGAATCCACGCGATTGCGGCGCTCGCGAGGGCGCCGCACAAGCCGCCCGAGATTCAGTACCTGGAGACGTCATGAAAGATCTGTTGAACCTCTACAAGCTGCAGAACGACGAAGAAGACTTTGACGCGATCCGCATCGGTCTGTCCTCGCCGGAGCTGATCCGCTCCTGGTCCTTCGGCGAAGTGAAGAAGCCCGAGACCATCAACTACCGCACCTTCAAGCCGGAGCGCGACGGCCTGTTCTGCGCCAAGATCTTTGGCCCGAACAAGGATTACGAGTGCCTGTGCGGCAAGTACAAGCGACTCAAGCACCGCGGCGTGGTCTGCGAGAAGTGCGGCGTCGAAGTCACCCTGACCAAGGTGCGCCGCGAGCGCATGGGGCACATCGACCTGGCCAGCCCCTGCGCGCACATCTGGTTTCTGAAATCGCTGCCCAGCCGCATCGGCCTGCTGCTGGACATGACCCTGCGCGAGATCGAGCGAATCCTCTATTTCGAGGCCTTCGTGGTGGTCGATCCGGGCATGACCACGCTGGAATCCGGCCAGCTGCTCTCCGACGAGCAGTACCTCGAAGCCATCGAAGAGCACGGCGATGAATTCGATGCGCGCATGGGCGCCGAGGCGATCCGCGATCTGCTCAAGCAGATCGACCTCGAAGCCGAGGCGCGGCTGCTGCGCGAGGAGATCGACGGCACCAAGTCCGAGACCAAGCTCAAGCGGCTGACCAAGCGACTCAAGCTGGTCGAATCCTTCCTCGAATCCGGCAATGATCCCTGCTGGATGGTGCTCACCGTGCTGCCGGTGCTGCCGCCGGATCTGCGCCCGCTGGTGCCGCTGGATGGCGGCCGCTTCGCGACCTCGGATCTCAACGATCTGTACCGCCGGGTGATCAACCGCAACAACCGCCTGCGCCGCCTGCTGGAGCTGAACGCGCCGGACATCATCGTGCGCAACGAAAAGCGCATGCTGCAGGAATCGGTCGATGCGCTGCTCGACAACGGCCGCCGCGGCCGCGCCATCACCGGTTCCAACAAGCGCCCGCTGAAGTCGCTGGCCGACATGATCAAGGGCAAGCAGGGGCGCTTCCGCCAGAACCTGCTCGGCAAGCGCGTCGACTACTCCGGCCGTTCGGTCATCGTGGTCGGCCCGACGCTGCGCCTGCACCAGTGCGGCCTGCCCAAGAAAATGGCGCTGGAGCTGTTCAAGCCGTTCATCTTTTCCAAGCTGATCCGCCAGGGCATCGCCACCACCATCAAGGCGGCGAAGAAGGCGGTCGAGCGCGAATCGGCCGAGGTCTGGGACATCCTCGAAGATGTGATCCGCGAACACCCGGTGATGCTCAACCGCGCGCCGACCCTGCACCGACTCGGCATCCAGGCCTTCGAGCCGGTGCTGATCGAGGGCAAGGCGATCCAGCTGCACCCGCTGGTCTGTGCCGCCTTCAACGCCGACTTCGATGGCGACCAGATGGCGGTACACGTGCCGTTGTCCATCGAGGCGCAGCTGGAAGCGCGTGCGCTGATGATGTCGACCAACAACGTACTCTCGCCGGCCAATGGCGAGCCGATCATCGTGCCCTCGCAGGATATCGTCCTCGGCCTTTACTACATCACCCGCGAGCGCGTGAACGCCAGGGGCGATGGTATGCGCTTCGCCGATGTGGCCGAAGTGCACCGCGCCTTCCAGAACCGCATGGTGGATATTCAGGCGCGCGTCATCGTGCGCGTGCCCAACAGCTGGCTGGATGAAGACGGCCAGGTGCAGCGCGAGATCAAGCGCGTCGAGACCACCGTCGGCCGCGCGCTGATCTCCGAGCTGCTGCCGGATGGCATGCCCTTCGAGCTGGTCGATTGCGACCTCAGCAAAAAGGCCATCTCGCGGCTGATCAACGCCTGCTACCGCACCGTCGGTCTGAAGGACACGGTGATCTTCGCCGACCAGCTGATGTACGCCGGCTTTCGCTACGCGACCCTCGCCGGGGTGTCGATCTGCTTCGGTGACATGGTCATTCCGGAGGAAAAGCGCGACATCATCGGCGCCGCCGAGGCCGAGGTGAAGGAGATCGAAAACCAGTACGCTTCCGGCCTGGTCACCCAGGGCGAGCGCTACAACAAGGTGGTCGATATCTGGTCCCACGCCAACGACCAGGTCGCCAAGGCGATGATGGGCAAGCTGGGCAAGGAGACGGTCACCGACGCCGAGGGCAACCAGGCGCAGCAGGCCTCTTTTAACTCGATCTTCATGATGGCCGACTCCGGCGCGCGTGGCTCGGCCGCGCAGATCCGCCAGCTGGCCGGCATGCGCGGCCTGATGGCCAAGCCGGACGGCTCGATCATCGAGACGCCGATCACCGCGAACTTCCGCGAGGGTCTCAACGTCCTGCAGTACTTCATCTCCACCCACGGCGCGCGCAAGGGCCTGGCGGACACGGCGCTGAAAACCGCCAACTCCGGCTACCTGACCCGACGGCTGGTGGACGTGGCCCAGGACATGGTGGTCACCGATTTCGATTGCGGCACCAGCAATGGCTTGCTGCTCAAGCCGATCATCGAAGGCGGCGACGTGGTCGAGCCGCTGCGCGAGCGGGTGTTGGGCCGGGTCACGGCCGAAGACGTCCACTCGCCGCAGAGCGGTGAGCTGCTGCTCGAAGCCGGCAGCCTGCTCGACGAGCGGCTGGTCGACGAGCTGGAGCAGGAGGGCGTCGATGAGCTGCGGGTGCGTTCTTCGATCACCTGCGATACCCGCTACGGCGTCTGCTCGAAGTGCTACGGGCGCGATCTGGCGCGCGGCCACCTGATCAACGCCGGCGAAGCGGTCGGCGTGATGGCGGCGCAGTCGATCGGCGAGCCCGGCACCCAGCTGACCATGCGCACCTTCCACATCGGCGGCGCCGCCAGCCGTGCGGCGGCGGCCTCCAGCGTTGAGGTCAAGTCCACCGGTCGGGTGCGTTTCCACAATTTCAAGCACGTCGAGAACAAGGCCGGCAATCTGGTGTCGGTGTCGCGCTCCGGCGAGCTGGGCCTGCTGGATGAGGCCGGCCGCGAGCGCGAGCGCTACAAGGTGCCCTACGGCGCCGTGGTCTCGGTGCGCGATGGCGATGAGGTCGAGGCCGGCCGCGTGCTCGCCACCTGGGATCCGCACACCCACCCGGTGGTCAGTGAGGTCGCCGGTACGGTGAAGTTCCACGACTTCGTCGATGGCATCACCGTCAATCGCGAGACCGACGAGATCACCGGTCTGTCCTCGCTGCGCGTCACCGATCCCAAGCAGCGTGGCTCCTCGGGCAAGGATCTGCGGCCGATGGTCAAGCTGGTCGGCGCCGATGGCAAAGACCTGTGCTACGCCGGCACCGACATTCCGGCTCACTACGTGCTGCCCGCCGGCGCGGTGGTGGCGCTGGATGATGCCGCCGACGTGGAAGTGGGCGATGTCATCGCGCGCATCCCGCAGGAATCCTCCAAGACCCGCGACATCACCGGCGGTCTGCCGCGCGTCGCCGATCTGTTCGAGGCGCGCAAGCCGAAGGAGCCGGCGATTCTCGCCGAGATCACCGGCACGGTGAGCTTCGGCAAGGAGACCAAGGGCAAGCAGCGGCTGGTGATCACCGGCGACGGCGAAGAGCGTTACGAAGAGCTGATACCCAAGTGGCGCCACATCAATGTCTTCGAGGGTGAGCACGTCGAGCGCGGCGAGATGATCGCCGATGGCGAGCCCAATCCGCAGGATATCCTGCGCCTGCTCGGTGTCGCCGAGCTGGCGGCCTATCTGGTCAAGGAGATCCAGGACGTCTACCGCCTGCAGGGCGTGAAGATCAACGATAAGCACATCGAGGTGATCGTCCGCCAGATGCTGCGCAAGGTCGAGATTACCGATCCGGGTGATACCCGCCTGCTCAAGGGTGAGCAGATCGATCGCTCGCGCATCCTCGAAGTCAATGAGCAGATGCTCGCCGAGGACAAAGAGCCGGCGCGCGTCGAAAACGTCCTGCTGGGCATTACCAAGGCGTCATTGGTTACCGAGTCGTTTATCTCTGCGGCCTCCTTCCAGGAGACCACGCGGGTGCTGACCGAGGCCGCGGTGCGCGGCGCGCGGGACGATCTGCGCGGACTGAAGGAGAACGTCATCGTCGGCCGCCTGATCCCTGCCGGCACCGGCCAGGCCTTCCACGAGGAGCGTCGTCGCAAGCGCGAGGGCGTTAGCCTGGAGGAGGCCTTCCAGGAGGCTGTGGCGAGTTCGCCGGAGCTGGCCGAGGCCGCCGCTGCGGGTGAATCGGCACAGAGCAGCGACAGCGGCGACGCCGCTGAACAAGGCTGATGAGCTGCCCGGATCCGTGTTCGGATCCGGGCGATCTTGACACCTGCCGGAGGCGTGCCTAGAATTGCGCCTCTTTTTTTGCAGGCCGAGCCGATCGGCCTGTTTCTCGTTTGTGGGTCGCCCGCCCGGTGGCCTGCGGTCGAGGTGGGCGCCAGGCAGCGCAAGTCGCTGTCGCCGGGCGCCTTTTTGTGTGTCGACCGGAAGTACCTGAAGCGCTTAGCGGCGCCGGGCTGGAGCACTGGAGCAACATGGCAACGATCAATCAGCTTGTGCGCAAGCCGCGCAAGCACAAGGTATCCAAAAACAACGTCCCCGCGCTGGAGGCTTGTCCGCAAAAGCGTGGCGTGTGCACCCGCGTGTACACCACGACGCCGAAAAAGCCGAACTCGGCAATGCGCAAGGTGGCGCGTGTGCGCCTGACCAATGGTTACGAGGTCAGCTCGTACATCGGCGGTGAGGGCCACAACCTGCAGGAGCACTCGGTGGTGCTGATCCGCGGCGGTCGAGTCAAGGATTTGCCCGGCGTGCGCTACCACACGGTGCGCGGCAGTCTGGATACCCAGGGCGTCGACGGTCGTCGCCAGGGGCGCTCCAAATATGGTGCCAAGCGCCCCAAGTCCTAATCACCTCTTCGCTTAGCCGCAAGGCCAGGGTTCAACAGTCATGTCGAGAAGAAAGCAAGCCGCCAAGCGCGAGATTCTGCCCGATCCGAAATTCGGCAGCGTCAAGCTCACCAAGTTCGTCAATATGATCATGCTCGACGGCAAGAAGTCCGTGGCTGAGCGCATCATGTATGGCGCCCTGGACATCATCATCGAGAAGGGCAAGGGCGAACCGGTGGAGGTCATGGAAGAAGCGCTGGCCAATGTCGCGCCCGCGGTCGAGGTCAAGTCCCGCCGCGTCGGTGGTGCGACCTACCAGGTACCGGTCGAGGTTCGCCCGGTACGCCGCACCGCGCTGGCGATGCGCTGGATTATTGAAGCCTCGCGCAAGCGCGGTGAGAAGTCCATGACCCAGAAACTGGCCGGCGAGCTGATGGATGCCGCTGAAAAGCGCGGCACCGCCGTCAAGAAGCGTGAGGACACGCACCGCATGGCTGACGCCAACAAGGCATTCGCTCACTACCGCTGGTAGTGGTCGGGTCCAGGACTACCGAGGGAAGCTGACAGTGGCACGCAAAACCCCCATCGAGCGCTATCGTAACGTCGGAATCATGGCGCATATCGACGCCGGCAAGACGACGACGACCGAGCGCATCCTCTATTACACCGGCGTCTCTCACAAGATGGGCGAGGTGCATGATGGCGCCGCGACCATGGACTGGATGGCTCAGGAGCAGGAGCGCGGTATCACCATTACCTCCGCGGCGACGACCTGCTTCTGGAGCGGCATGGATCAGCAGTTCCCCGAGCACCGCGTCAATATCATCGACACCCCCGGGCACGTGGATTTCACCATCGAGGTGGAGCGCTCCCTGCGGGTGCTGGACGGCGCCTGCGCCCTGTTTTGCGCAGTGGGCGGCGTCGAGCCGCAGTCCGAGACCGTTTGGCGCCAGGCTGACCGTTACGGGGTGCC
>CBFCYW010000127.1:0-7971 GCA_965602395.1 uncultured Chromatiales bacterium | reverse complement strand
TCAAGCCTGTTACCGAAAAAAAAGGGACGCCCAACGGCGCCCTTTTTTTGGTCGGTTTGAATTTTGCCCGGCGACGGGCCGCGATCAGCGGTGCTTGAAGTCCGGCTTGCGCTTTTCGGCGAAGGCGTTCATGCCCTCTTTCTGGTCTTCGGTGCCGAAGGTGGCGTGGAACAGGCGGCGCTCGACCTTCATGCCCTGGTCGAGGGTGGTCTCCAGCGCGCTGTTGACCGCGTCCTTGGCCATCATCACGATCGGCCGCGACAAGCCGGCGATGGTCGCGGCCGCTTCCAGCGCCTCGTCGAGCAGCCGCTCGGCCGGCACTACCCGCGACACCAGCCCGGCGCGCTCGGCCTCTTCGGCGCCCATCATCCGCCCGGTCAGGCACATGTCCATGGCCTTGGATTTGCCCACCAGCCGGGTCAGCCGCTGGGTGCCGCCGGCGCCGGGGATGGTGCCGATGGTGATCTCCGGCTGACCGAACTTCGCGTTGTCCGCGGCGATGATGAAATCGCACATCATCGCCGTCTCGCAGCCGCCGCCCAGGGCGTAGCCGGAGACCGCGGCGATCACCGGCTTGCGGCAGCGGGCGATGCGCTCCCAGCCGGCGGTGATGAAGTTTTCGGCGTAGGCCTGAATGTAGGTCTTGTCCTTCATCTCCTTGATATCGGCGCCGGCGGCGAAGGCCTTTTCGCTGCCGGTGAGCACGACCGCGCCGATGCTGTCATCGGATTCGAGGTCATCCAGCGCCGCGGTCAGGTCGGCCATCAGCGCGCTGTTCAGCGCGTTCAGCGCCTGCGGGCGATTGAGGGTGATCAGGCCTACGGCGTCGCGGCGCTCGACGAGAATGTTGTCGTAACTCACGGCTTCAATTCCTCCGGATTCAACGGGCTGTCAATTGTCAGACGAAAGGCACAATAGCAGAGCCTGTCGCAGCGCAGCAATCTCCGGGAGTGCGCCACTTGCATTGTGAACCAACCGGTCCCATAGTCGCCGCATGAGTGCTCACGAGGACCACCGGACAGGCCACCAGCTCGGCCCGCAGCCAGGCCACCAGCCCGGCCCGCAAGCCAGCGCCAGCGGGCCCCGGCCGGGCGACGCCTCGGCGCCCGGCCGGCCGCGCAGCTTCGATCCGCAACGCGCGCTGGAATCGGCCATGGCGCTGTTCTGGGAGCGCGGTTTCGCCTGCGCCTCGCTGCAGGATCTGCTGCGCGCCACCGGCCTGTCGAAGAGCAGCCTGTACCAGACCTTCGGCAGCAAGCGCGAGCTGTTCGCCCACTGCATCCGCCACTACAGCCAGAGCCGCGCGGCGCAGATGCGCGAACAGCTGGGCGCGGCGCCGACGGCGCTGGATTTCCTGCGCGCCTGCTTCGCCGAGATCGCCGCCACCGGCAGCGCCCAGGCCCGCCACGGCTGCCTGGTGATGAACACCGCCAGCGAATTCGCCCAGAGCGATGCCGATATCGCGGCGCTGGTGGGCGACAGCCTGGCGGGCTTTCGCAGCGTGTTCCGCGAGGCCGTCGAGCGCGCCCGACGCGAGGGCGACATCCCCGCCGACAGCGATTGCGCAGCGCTCGCCGACTATCTGCTGAGCAGCGTCAGCGGGCTGCGCACCATGGCCAAGGCCGGCGCCGACCGCGCGCGGCTGCAGACCACCGCAGATATCGTGCTGCGCGCGCTGGGTTGATGCGGCAAACCCGAGCGGCGGGCGGCAGCTCGCCAGCAGGGGGGGCCACCGGTAAAGACATCGTCGCCGTTGCGGTGAATTTTTTCGCAAAATTATGGACCAATCGGTCCGTAACAGACCAACAATGCGGCCGGGCACTGACCTTTCGCGCCGCAACAACCGGGAGCCACCCATGTCCGACACCTGCAAACTGAGCCTCGCCCCGCAGTCCATCGACAGCGCCGAACCGGCCGCCAAAGCGGTACTGGAAAAAGCCCGCGCCGCGGTCGGCTTCATCCCCAACATGTACGCCGGGATGGTCAACTCGCCGGGTCTGCTGGATACCTATCTGCACGGCTACGCGCTGTTTCGCAGCGAGTCGGGCTTTTCGCCGCAGGAGCAGGAGGTGGTGTTTCTGACCATCAGCCACGAAAACGCCTGCAGCTACTGCATGGCCGCGCACAGCACCCTGGCGGATATGAAAATGGGCGTGCCGGCAGAAGTGACCGATGCGATCCGCGACGGCGGCGAGATCCCGGATGCGAAACTGGCGGCGCTGAGCCGCTTCACCCGCAGCATGGTGCAGAGTCGCGGCAACCCGACCGACGGCGACATGCGCGCCTTCCTCGACGCCGGCTTCAGCGAGCGCCACGCGCTGGAGGTGATCCTCGCCATCGCGGTGAAGACCATCAGCAACTACTCGAACCACCTGTTCCACACCGAGGTGGACGAGATGTTCGCCGGCCGCCGCTGGCCGGGCTGAGCAAAACCGAAGCGCGGATCGGCACAAAATAAAGGGGCGCCGGATGGCGCCCCTCGCGTGCCCTGCCCCGCGGCGCGGTACTTCAGTGCTCGCCGCCGGCTTTGAAGTTGAACACCGCGCCGGCCTTGATGCCCGACGGCCAGCGGGTGGTGATGGTTTTCAGGCGGGTGTAGAAGCGCACCCCCTCCGGCCCGTGGATCGAGTGATCGCCAAACAGCGAGCGCTTCCAGCCGCCGAAGCTGTGATAGGCCACCGGCACCGGAATCGGCACGTTGACGCCGACCATGCCGATCTTCGCCCGGGTGGTGAAGTCGCGCGCGGCGTCGCCATCGCGGGTGAAGATCGCCGTGCCGTTGCCGTATTCGTGGTCGTTGATCAGCTGCAGCGCTTCCTCGTAGCTGCCGGCGCGCACCACGCACAGCACCGGGCCGAAGATCTCGTCGGTGTAAATGCTCATCTGCGGTGAGACATTGTCGAAGATGGTCGCGCCGACGAAGCAGCCATCCTCGTGGCCATCGACGGTGACGTCGCGGCCATCGACCACCAGCTTCGCGCCATCCGCCACGCCCTGGTCGATGTAGCCCTTGATGCGCGCCTGTGCCGCCGGGGTGATCACCGGGCCCATCTCGGTCTCCGGGTCGGTGTAGGGGCCGACCTTCAGCGATTCGATCCGCGGCACCAGCTGCTCCAGCAGCGCGTCGGCCGGCTCGTCGCCCACCGCCACCACCACCGAGATCGCCATGCAGCGCTCGCCGGCGGAGCCGTAGGCGGCGCCCATCACCGCGTCGGTGACCTGCTCCATGTCCGCGTCGGGCATCACCACCATGTGGTTTTTGGCGCCGCACAGCGCCTGCACGCGCTTGCCGCTGGCGCAGCCGGTCTCGTAGATGTACTTGCCGATGGCGGTGGAGCCGACGAAGGACACCGCCTGCACGGTCGGGTCTTCGAGCAGCGTGTCGACCGCCTCCTTGTCGCCGTTGACCACATTCAGCACGCCGTCCGGCAGGCCGGCCTGCTGCATCAGCTCGGCCATCCGCAGCGAGCAGGAGGGGTCGCGCTCGGAGGGCTTGAGGACGAAGGTGTTGCCGCAGGCGATGGCCACCGGGAACATCCACATGGGCACCATCGCCGGGAAGTTGAACGGCGTGATGCCGGCGACCACGCCCAGCGGCTGGCGGATCGAGTAGCTGTCGACGCCGGCGGCGACGCTGTCGCTGAACTCGCCCTTGAGCATCTGCGGGATGCCGCAGGCGAACTCGACCACCTCCAGCCCGCGGGTGATCGAGCCCTTGGCGTCGTCGATGGTCTTGCCGTGCTCGGCGGAGACCAGTTCGGCCAGCTCGTCCATGTGCTCGTGCAGCAGCGCGCGGTAGTTGAACATGATCTGCGCGCGGCGCGCCGGCGGGGTGGCCATCCAGCCCGGCAGCGCGGCGGCGGCGGCGGCGATGGCGGCACGCACCTCGTCGCCGCTGGCCAGCGGGCACTGCTTGATCACCTGGCCGGTGGCCGGGTTGTAGACGTCGCCGAAGCGGCCGCTGCTGCCGGCCACACGCTGGCCGCCGATGAAGTGGTGCAGGGTCTGCAGATCGCTGGCACTGCCGATTTGATCGCTGGCGGTAGACATGTCTCTCCTCCGGTTGTCTCTTTATTTGTCTCTTCGAGTCGAATCGCCCGGCTTGTCGAGCGGGCCATCGAATGGTTCAGGCATTGGCTGCTGGCGAAGATACCGCGATCGACGCCATCGTGCAGTGCCGGCGCAGGTTCAGCCCCGGCCGCCGCTGGCACCAAAGATCGCCGCGGTTGTCGCCGGCACGGCCAACTGGCACCATCATTGGCCCATGCGCGGCAGAATACGCATTCGCCAGCCGCGACTTTAGCACCAGATTCTGGCCAGCCCCGGTACCAGCGATGCGCGAACAACTGCTCCACCTGCCCCGCGACAGCGACAAAACCCTGCAGGCGCAGATCCGCGAGATGCTGGTCTGCGCGATCCTCGACGGCAACATCCCGCCCGGCAGCCCGCTGCCCTCCGGGCGCAAACTGGCGCAACAGCTCGATGTGGCGCGCAACACCGTAGTGCTGGCCTACCAGCAGCTGGTCGACGAAGGCTATCTGCTGGCCCGCGAGCGCAGCGGCTACTACGTCAGCGAGGACATCATGCGCGGCGTGGCCGAGGCACCGCCGCGCGAGCGCCCGCGCGGCGAGCACACGCCGGACTGGGAAGCGCGCTTTTCCGCCTCGCTCACCGAGCACCAGCACGTGCGCGTGCCGCCGGACTGGCAGGATTACGACTACCCCTTCGTGCGCGGCCAGTTCGACCCGATCATGTTCCCGGTGGCCGACTGGCGCGACGCGGTGCGCCAATCGCTGTCGCTGCGCTCGATTCGCGAGTGGGCCGGCGACGCGGTGGAGGACGACGACGCGCTGCTGGTCGAGCAACTGCGCACCCGCGTGCTGCCGCGCCGCGGCGTGCTCGCGCAGGCGGATGAAATACTGGTGACGCTGGGCACCCAGCAGGGCTTGTACCTGCTCAGCCAGCTGCTGATGGATCGCGATTCCGTCGTCGGCATCGAAGACCCCGGCTACCCGGACGCGCGCAACGTGTTTCTGATGCGCACCCCGCAACTGCGCCCCCTGCCGGTGGATCGCGAGGGGCTGGTGGTGGATTCGCGGGTCGACGACTGCGACTACGTCTACGTCACCCCCAGCCACCAGTACCCGACCACCGTCACCCTGTCGCTGGCGCGCCGCCGCGCGCTGCTGGACAAGGCTGCCGAGCACGATTTCGTGATCATCGAGGATGACTACGAGAGCGAGACCAACTACATCGGTGAGCCGACCCCGGCGCTGAAAAGCCTCGACGACAACCAGCGGGTGATCTACCTCGGCAGCATGTCCAAGTATCTGGCCCCGGGGCTGCGCATCGGCTACATGGTCGGCCCGGCGGAGCTGATCCGCGAAGCGCGCATCCTGCGCCGGCTGATGCTGCGCCACCCGCCGGCCAACAACCAGCGCACCATCGCCCTGTTCATCGCCCAGGGGCACCACGACTCGCTGATCCGGCGCATCGCGCACACCTTCCGCGACCGCTGGCAGGTGATGCGCGACGCCCTCCACCACTACATGCCGGGGATGTCGGAGACGCCCTCCTTCGGCGGCAGCGCCTACTGGATCGAGGGGCCGCCGCAGCTCGACGGCGCACGCCTGTACGCCGAGGCCCGGCGCGAGAGCATCCTCATCGACCAGGGCTATCTGCGCTTTCTCAGCGACGATCCGCCGATGAACTACTTCTCGCTGAGCTTCTCGTCGATCGGCATCGAGCGCATCGAACCGGGCATCCGCGAGCTGGCGCGGCTGGTCGAGCGGCTCTCGGCGCGCTGAGACCGCTGCCCGACGCCCGGCTGCCCGACACCCGAGTCAGCCGCGGGCGATCTCGTCGGCGCTCAGCGCGCGGTTGTTGCCACCGCGCAGCATCACCAGCAGCAGGCAGCCGTCGGGGGTGCGCGACGAGTGCCGCGAGCCGGGCGCGTAGCTGACGAAATCGCCGCTTTGCAGGCGGCGGCCGTCGCCATCGATCATCTCCCCCTCCAGCAGCAGAAACTCCTCGTGGCCGAGGTGCTCGTGGGGGCGCGATTCGCAGCCGGCCGCCATGCGCAGCAGAAAGCACTCGAACTCGCCGTTGCCCACCGCGCCGCTGAGCGGCACCCAGCTCATCCCCGCCACCGGCTCGCCGTAGCGGTCGTAGGGGCGAAACCGGTCGGCGGCGGTGGCGACGATGCGGCGCAGAGTGGGATCGACGGCAAACATGGCGGGAATCTCCGGGCTTGTGAAAACGGTGCGGGATGGCCTTGTGGCCGGCCGGGACTGACAGCAAAAAGGGCCGGGGAAAACCCGGCCCTTTTTGCTGCTGTGGCATCGCCCGCCGGGCGGGCGGCGCAACTCAGCCGGTCTGCAGATAGGATTCCAGCGAATCGTCCAGCGCGTCCACCCATTTGGTGTGGTGCGCCGGGGCCATGGTGCCGGTCATCGGCGACACGTAGCCGTTGTCGCGGAAATTCATGATCCCCTGCTTCTTATGCTTCTTCCACTGCATGAAGGCCTCGATGGCGCCGTCCACGTCGAAGCTCGGGTAGTCGGTCTCGGCGATCAGCTCGCGCACGTAGTTGCCCTGGTAGCGGATCGCGTCGTAGTCGTTCTCGCCGGCGTCCTCGGCGGCGACGCGATCGGCCACGTCTTTGGCGCGCTCGGCCTCACCGGGCACGTCGATGCGGCCCATGATGATGTCGCGCACGTACCAGGCCTGGGCGTCGAACATGTTGAAGGTGAACCACTGATCCTGCATGCCCAGGTAGAACAGCTTCGGGTTGTCGTTCCACACCACGCCTTTGTAGAGGTCCGCGGTGGCCAGGCGATTGGCGGTGCGCAGGCGCAGCTTGTCTTCCATAAAGGGGAAGAAATGCTGGTAGCCGGTGCACAGGATCACCGCGTCGATCTCTTTGCTGCTGCCGTCGTTGAAATAGGCGGTGCGACCGTCGACGCGCTCCAGCAGCGGCACCTCCTGCCAGTTGTCCGGCCAGTCGTAGCCCATCGGCGCGGTGCGGTGGCTGACGGTCACCGACTTGCAGCCGTACTTCCAGCACTGCGAGCCGATGTCCTCGGCCGAATAGCTGGTGCCGATGATCAGAATATCCTTGTCGATGAACTCGCGCGCATCGCGGAAATCGTGGGCGTGCAGCACGCGGCCGTTGAAGCTCTCAAAGCCGGGGTACTCGGGCACGTTGGGGGTCGAGAAGTGGCCGCTGGCGCAGATCACGTAATCGAATTCCTCATCCGTCTCGCGATCGTTGGGGATGTCCTGGGCGACCACCCGGAAATTGCCCTTGTCCGCGTTGTACTCGACGCGCCGCACCGGATTGCTGAAGCGGATCCAGTTGCGCACCCCGGCGCGCTCGACGCGGCCCTTGATGTAATCCCACAGCACCGCGCGCGGCGGATAGGAGGCGATCGGCTTGCCGAAGTGCTCCTCGAAGGTGTAGTCGGCGAACTCCAGACCCTCCTTCGGGCCGTTCGACCACAGATAGCGGTACATCGAGCAGTGCACCGGCTCGCCGTGCTCATCCAGGCCGGTGCGCCAGGTGTAGTTCCACAGGCCGCCCCAGTCGTCCTGCTTTTCAAAACAGACCAGCTCGGGGATATCGGCCCCCTTTTCGCGGGCGGACTGGAAAGCGCGCAACTGGGCGAGGCCGCTGGGGCCGGCGCCGATGATCGCAACTCGGGTCATGTCTTGTTCCTCCAGATTCGTTCGTCTTTATAGCGCCGCACCGGCGCGCGGCCGGTGGCGTGAGTCAGTGCGACGGGGGCGTGACTACGCAGGGATACTAAGGTGCGCCGCGAAAAGCGAAAATCCTCTCTGTGGAGTACCCACAAAGTTGCATCTGGCGCCCACCGCGCCGACCGCGCGGGCTGGGGTAAGATGCGCACAGAGCAGCGACCGCGAAAGCCAAGGCGCCATGTCCAAGCCCATCGACACCGACCTCGACAGCCC
>CBFCYW010000126.1:0-8125 GCA_965602395.1 uncultured Chromatiales bacterium | reverse complement strand
AGCGGGCGCAGCATCGCGCGCGAGATGATGTGCCGCTGGATCTCGCTGGTGCCCTCCCAGATGCGTTCGACGCGGGCGTCGCGCCAGATGCGCTCCAGCGGCAGATCGGCCATCAGGCCCATGCCGCCGTGGATCTGGATCGCCTCGTCGGCAACCATCGCCAGCATCTCGGTGGTGAAGACTTTGGCGATGGCGTAGTCCATGTCGCTGGCGCTGCCGTGGTCGGTTTTCCAGGCCGCCTGCAGGGTGAGCAGTTCGGCGGCTTCGAGCTGCGTGCGCATGTCGGCGAGCTTGAAGCTGACGCCCTGAAATCGGCCGATCCGCTGGCCGAACTGCTGGCGGCTGGCGGCCCAGTCGGTGGCCAGCTCCAGCGCGCGGTGGGCGCGGCCCAGACACATCGCGGCGACCTGCAGCCGGGTCGGGCCGAGCCAGTCGTTGGCCACTTCGAAGCCGCGGTGTTGTTCGCCGAGAATCTGCCCGGCGGGCACCCGGCAGTTGTCGAATTCCAGCCTGCAGTTGTGGTAGCCGCGGTGCGAGACCGAGTGGTAACCCTGGCGCACGGTGAAGCCGGGGGTGCCCTTGTCGATGATGAAAGCGGTGATTTTCTTGCGCGGGCCGCGATCTGATTCCTCTACCCCGGTGGCGGCGAAAAGAATCACGAAGTCAGCCAGATCGGCGTGGGAGATGAAGTGTTTTGTGCCGTTGATGAGGTAGTCGTCGCCATCCCGCTCGGCCTTGCACTGCATGCCGCGCAGGTCGGAGCCGGCCTCCGGCTCGGTCATCGCCAGGCAGTCGATTTTCTCACCGCGCACGCAGGGCAGCAGGTAGCGTTCGCGCTGCTCGCCGACGCAGGCCTGGAGGATGTTGCTGGGCCGTCCGACCAGATATTGCAGGGCGAAGCTGGCGCGGCCCAGCTCGCGTTCCATCAGCGTCAGGGTCAGCGCGTCGAGGCCGCCGCCGCCGATTTCTTCGGGCATGTTGGCGGCGTACAGGCCCTGCTCGATGGCGCGCTGGATGATCTGCCGGGCCAGCTCGGGGCGCACCGCATCGCTGCGCTCGACCTCCTCTTCGTAGGGGTAGAGCTCCGTCTCGACAAAGCCGCGCACGGCGTCGATGAGCATCTGCTGTTCGTGGCTGATCTGAAAATTCATCGCGGCATCTCGCAAGGGGGCAGGGTTGGCACGGGGGTGGCAAGGGGTTGGCAGGGCTGCGGCGGATGAGTTTGTGGCAGGCGCGCAGCCGCGGCAATGTCTCGCGGCGACGCGCGGCCGACACGCACTCTATGGGGCCAGGCGGGCGCTGATCTCGCTGGCCACCGCCAGTGCGCGCTGGCCGTCCTCGCCGCTGACCAGTGGCCGGCCGCCCTCGCGGATCGCCCGGACGAAGGCTTCGATCTCGGCCAGAATCGCATCGCCCGAGCCCAGCTCGCGGGTCTCGCTGACGATCTGCGGCACGCCCGGGTACATCTCCCGCTCGCCGGTGCTGTAGCGCTTGGCGGTGTTGTTCTGGAAATCCACGTTGATGCAGGACTGCGGCTGAAAGAAGCGCATTTTGCGCTCGCGCTTGTCCGACACCCGGCTGGCGGTGACGTTGGCCACGCAGCCGCTGTCGAACTGCAGGCGCACGTTGGCGATGTCGATGGCATCGGAGATCACCCGCGCGCCGGAGGCGTCGATGCGCGCCACCGGCGAATCGACCAGGTTCAGGATGATGTCGATGTCGTGGATCATCAGATCGAGGATCACGTTGACGTCGGTGCCGCGCGGGTTGAACGGCGCCAGGCGGTGCGATTCGATGAACTGCGGCTCGCGGATGTCCGCCTCCACCGCGCGCAGCGCCGGGTTGAAGCGCTCCAGGTGGCCGACCTGCAGCAGGCGGTCGCGCTCGGCGGCCAGCGCCACCAGCTGCTCGGCCTCGGCGACGCTCGCGGTGATCGGCTTTTCCACCAGCACGTGGCTGCCGGCGGCGAGAAAATCGCGGGCGATGGCGTAGTGGCTGCGGGTCGGCGTGGCGATGCTCACTGCATCCACCGCGCCGAGCAGTTCGCGGTGGTCGGTGAGCGCCGCGCAGCCGTGGCGGGCGGCGATCCCGGCGGCCTGCGCACGGTCCGCATCGACCACCGCGAGCAGTTCGCAGCCGTCGATGCGGGCGTATTTTTCGGCGTGGAACTTGCCCAGGTAGCCGACGCCGATGACGGCGCATTTGAGATCTGGCATGGCTGCTCGCGACTCCGCTCGGGGCGGCGCGAATGGTAGAGTAGCGCCGCTCGAAAGGCGGCACATTATAGGCAAGGTTTTGACCCAAGTACTCATTGCGGGGGTGGACGAGGCGGGCCGCGGCCCACTGGCGGGGCCGGTGGTGGCGGCGGCGGTGATTCTCGACCCGGCGCGGCCCATCGCCGGGCTGGCGGATTCGAAAAAACTCAGCGAGCGGCGCCGCGCGGCGCTGTTCGACGAGATCCGCGAGCGCGCGCTGGCGCACGCCATCGCCGAGGCCAGCGTCGCCGAGATCGACCGCATCAATATTCTGCACGCCTCGCTGCTGGCGATGCAGCGCGCCGTCGAAGCGCTCGACCCGCAGCCGCTGCAGGCGCTGATCGACGGCAATCGCTGCCCGCAACTGGCGCTGCCGGCGCGCGCGGTGGTGGGTGGCGATGCCATCGAGCCGGCGATTTCCGCGGCCTCGATTCTCGCCAAGGTGGCGCGCGACCGCGGCATGCTGGCGCTGCACGCCGCGCATCCCGAATACGGCTTCGACCGCCACAAGGGCTATCCGACCAGAGAACACCAGCGGCTGCTGCGCGAGCGCGGGCCGATCGCCGCGCACCGGCGCAGCTTCGCGCCGGTGAAAAGGGCGCTCGAAGAGCAGCTCGGGAGGGCGAGCTGATGGAGCCCCGCTTCGTACACCTGCACGTGCACAGCGAGTATTCGCTGGTCGATTCGGTGGCGCGCATCAAACCGCTGCTGGCCGCCGCCGCGGCGCATTCGCCGGCCATCGCGCTGACCGATCGCAGCAACCTGTTCGCCGCGGTCAAGTTTTATCGCGCGGCGATGGCCAACGGCGTCAAGCCGATCCTCGGCGTGGATGCCTGGCTGCGCGATGAGGACCCGGCCGAGCCGCCCAGCCGGCTGCTGCTGCTGTGCCAGAGCGACGCCGGCTATCGCAACCTCTGCGAGCTGATCTCGCTGAGCTACCAGCGCGGCCAGCGCCAGGGCCGCGCGGAGATCGACCGGCAGTGGTTCGCCGGGCGCAGCGAGGGGTTGATCGCGCTGTCCGGCGGGCGCGACGGCGACGTCGGCCGCGCGCTGTTGGCCGGCAGGCGCGAGCGCGCCATGCAGCTGGCCGCCGACTGGATGGCGCTGTTTCCCGATCGCTACTACCTGGAGCTGTGCCGCACTGGCCGCGAGGGCGAGCAGGCGCACATCGCCGCCGCGGTGGAGCTGGCGCGCAATATGCGCTGCCCGCTGGTGGCGAGCAACGAGGTGCGCTTTATCGAGGCCAGCGATTTTCACGCCCACGAGGCGCGGGTGTGCATCGGCGAGGGCCGCACCCTCGGCGACCCGCGCCGGCCGCGCAATTACAGCGAGCAGCAGTATCTGCGCAGCCCGGATGAAATGTGCGCGCTGTTCGCCGATCTGCCCGAGGCGCTGGAAAACACGGTGGAGATCGCCCGGCGCTGCAATGTCACGCTGCGCCTGGGCGAGCCGGTGCTGCCGGATTTCCCGATCCCCGCGGGGATGACCGAGGAGCAGTTCTTCGTCGATAGCTGCCGCAAGGGGCTGGAGTGGCGGCTCGAACGGATCTTCGAGCGCGATGCGGCGGATTTCGCCGAGCGCCGCAAACCCTACGACGAGCGTTTGCAGATCGAGCTGGATGTGATTTTGCAGATGGGCTTTCCCGGCTACTTTCTGATCGTCGCCGATTTCATCCAGTGGTCGAAGGACAACGGTATCCCGGTCGGCCCGGGGCGCGGTTCCGGCGCCGGCTCGCTGGTCGCCTATTCACTGCAGATCACCGATCTCGACCCCATCGAATACGACCTGCTGTTCGAGCGCTTCCTCAACCCCGAGCGCGTCTCGATGCCGGATTTCGACGTCGATTTCTGCATGGACGGCCGCGACCGGGTGATCGCCTACGTGGCCGACAAATACGGCCACGAAAAGGTCTCACAGATCATCACCTACGGCTCGATGGCGGCCAAGGCGGTGGTGCGCGACGTCGGCCGGGTGATGGATCACCCCTACGGTTTCGTCGATCGCATCGCCAAGCTGGTGCCCTTCGAAGTGGGCATGACGCTGAACAAGGCGCTGGCCGAGGCGGAGGATCTCAAGCAGCTCTACGACGACGACGAAGAGGTGCGCGAGGTTATCGATCTGGCGCTGGAGCTGGAGGGGCTGGCGCGCAACGCTGGCAAGCACGCCGGCGGGGTGGTGATCGCGCCCAGCGGGCTGACCGATTTCTGCCCGCTGTACTGCGAAGAGGACGGCGGCGGGCTGGTCACCCAGTTCGACAAGGACGACGCCGAGGCCATCGGCCTGGTCAAGTTCGACTTTCTCGGCCTGCGCACGCTGACCATCATCGATAACGCACTCAAGACCATTAATGCGCTGCGGCCGCGCGATCCGCTGAACATCGACGACATCCCGCTGGACGATGCCGCCACCTTCCGCCTGCTGAAAAAGGCCGGCACCACCGCGGTATTCCAGCTCGAATCGCGCGGCATGAAAGAGCTGATCAAACGCCTGCTGCCGGACTGCTTCGAGGACATCATCGCGCTGGTGGCGCTGTTCCGCCCCGGCCCGCTGCAATCGGGCATGGTCGATGATTTCATCAGCCGCAAACACGGCCAGTCGCCGCTCGCCTGGCCGCATCCCGACTACCAGCTCGATTCGCTCAAGCCGGTGCTCGAACCCACCTACGGCATCATCCTCTATCAGGAACAGGTGATGCAGATCGCCCAGGTAATGGGCGGCTATTCGCTGGGCGGCGCAGATCTTTTGCGCCGCGCAATGGGCAAAAAGAAGCCCGAGGAAATGGCCAAGCAGCGCGCGGTATTCCTCGAAGGCTGCGCCAATAACGGCATCGACGCGGATCTCGCCGGCAATATCTTCGATCTGGTGGAAAAGTTCGCCGGCTACGGTTTCAACAAATCGCATTCGGCGGCCTACGCGCTGGTCAGCTACCAGACCGCCTGGCTGAAAACCCACCACCCGGCGGCGTTCATGGCCGCGGTGCTCTCCGCGGACATGGACAACACCGACAAGGTGGTCACCCTGATCGACGAGTGCCAGCACATGCAACTGGCCGTGGTGCCGCCGGACATCAACCGCTCGGTAGTGCATTTCACCGCGCAGGATGGGGCCACCATCGTCTACGGCCTCGGCGCCATCAAGGGCGTCGGCGACGCCGCGCTGGAGAGCCTGATCGCCGAGCGCGACGGCGGCGGCCACTTCCGCGATCTGGACGACTTCTGCCGTCGCGCCGATGGCGGCAAAGTCGGCCGCCGGGTCATCGAAGCGCTGATCTGCGCCGGCGCTTTGGATCAGCTCGGCGCCAATCGCGCCACGCTGACAGCGCGCCTGGCAGATGCCCTGCGCGCCGCCGAGCAGCAGCGCGCCAGCCGCGACAGCGGCCAGGTCGATCTGTTCGGCGGCGGCGACGAGGGGGTGATTTTCGAAACCACCTCACACATCGCCGCCATTGCCGAATGGCCGGAGCGCGAGCGGCTGCGACGCGAAAAAGAAGTGCTCGGCCTGTACCTCACCGGCCATCCCATCGACGAACACCTCGCAGAGCTGGCGCACATCACCGACGGGCGAATCCAGACGCAATGCGAAAAGGTCGATCCCGAGCCGAGTCAGCAAAAGGGCCGACGGCGCGGCGTGCCGGCCACCGTCGCCGGGCTGTGCATCGGCCTGCGCACCCGCCACGGCAATAGCGGAAAAATGGGCTTCGCCACGCTGGATGACCGCAGCGGCCGCGTCGAAGTGGTGATCGGCCCGGAATTGCTGGAGGCCAGCGGCGGCGTGCTCGGCGCCGACCGGGTGCTGATCGCCGAGGGCGAATTGCGCTACGACGACTTTTCCGGCGGCCACGCCCTGCGCGCCCGGGCGCTGTACGACCTCGACACCGCGCGCGCCAAACACGCGCGAGCGGTTTCCGTGCGCCTGGATGGCGGCAATGGGGCAGGGCAACGCTTTGTCGAGCGCTTTGATGAAGCCGGCGCGGCGTTTCGCGATGAGTTGGGTCTGCCGGTGTTTTTGCACTACAGCAACGACAGCGCGCGGGCGAGGATTGAATTGGGCGGCGAATGGCGGCTACGGCCGGAAAGCGAGCTGATCGAGCGGTTGGAGCGGATTGCCGGGAAGGGTCGGGTGCGGGTGGTGTATTGAGTTTTTTGGTGGGGTGGGTTTTGTGAGCTGTTCGGCGGAAGGGCGTGGCTTGCGGTGGTTTTCTGGTGTGGTGTTATATCCGCGGCGATGGTGAGGAAAATCAGAGGGTTGCGGGGGGTTGATGCGTGTTATGCGTCACTTTTGGTGTGTTATAACACGTTACTTGGGCCCCTTAATCAATAGCTATGCAGAATGAAAATAGAGCCACCTGACATGAATACAATACTCACAGTTTGTTCGGCCGTGATATTGCTAGGTGTATCTACAGCGCTTGGTATTATGTCAATGCCAACTGAGATGGGTCTTGCCATATTGGCGGGTGCTCTAGGTATGGCTTTTTCTAATATTGACAAAATATCTGAATTTAGTGGCGCTGGTTTCTCCGCAAAAATGAAGAATGAATTACAGAGAGTAATCGATAAGGGAACAGAGCCAGATATAGAGCCTGACTTTGAGGGGTTGCCTCAGGAAATAAAAGACCTTAAAGAAAAGAATCCTAATATTGAAAAAGCTCTGTTGGCTCTAACTGATGCTAAATGGACATGGCGCTCAGTAGGTGGTGTCGCAAAAGCCATGTCACTTAGTCGTAGCGAAGCTCTAAGCACTCTAGAAGTCCTGAGAACGGCCGGCCTTGCAGAAGAAGGGCAGTCTAGGGCTGGTAAAAGCCTATGGAGTCCTACAGTGCGTGGTTCAGTTATAGGTGCAACCATAGAAAATGGTGGGATCAATACTGATGCATATTAATCCGCTAGAGAGTGACGCTTCGGTCTATCGACCTCAGCGCCCCTCAGCTAGGCCTTAGGCTTATTATAAATATCATGGAGATGTGGAAATGACTGAAAATAATATTATCAATCTCGCTGATTCTAAAGGGTTGGCGATTGATGAACATAAACATGGATTTTCAGTAAAGAAGAATGGTGAGCAAATAAGATTTTGTTTTAATAAAGAAAAACTTATTTATTTTATAGAATCTTATGGAAATGAAGTAATAAATGAAGCTGAGTCAGTTGAAGATGTAGTTGCCCCGAATGCGGGGAATGATGGTATTAACACCAAAGACGATGGTAAACGTATTAAAACTGATGCCAGCAAGCTGTCTAATATACCACTAGCAAATAAAACACTAAATAGTAATCATCCTGATGCTTATGAGAGAATTTCTATTTTCTCACCAGATGGGCGTATCACTCGGAGGTCATACCGGGTTACTATACTTTCTATTATCCTGCTTCATGCCGGGTTGGCGTTTATTGTAGGCGAAATAAGTTCAAGTAGAAATGGCTCCGGTGATGGGGCGGCTATATTATTGCTTTTAATTTTCTTGCCAAGCATATGGGTGGTATTGATGGCTTGTATAAAAAGGTGGCATGATTTAGACAAATCGGGATGGATGTCGCTGACTTTGTTTATTCCATATATTGGTTTGCTTATCATGTTATATCTTGGTGTTGCCCCAGGTACTGATGGCAGTAATAAATATGGACAGACCCCTGGTTAAATATTCGATAAACCTAACAAGGCCCCGTAGCCTAGGAGTCGCAATAATTGGGGCCAGATCAGAATGGCGCTAAGTTAAGCCCCTCCATCGCGTGCACAGGAATAGTTGGGGTCAGATCAAAATTTCGAAGTGCTCCGTAATCACGTCAATTTTATGATTTCCAAAAATTTTGACCTGAACACAATTATTCCGTGCTGAAGCTCGCTATGCTCGGCCCGTTTTGGCGGCGTTA
>CBFCYW010000125.1:0-8823 GCA_965602395.1 uncultured Chromatiales bacterium | reverse complement strand
GAATGCAACAAGGTGCAACATACTTTTTTTAAGCCTAACGACCCAAATCACTGGGCAAATTTAGCCGTAGCGACGAAGGAGCGTAGGTTAAATTTGTCCATGTGAATTTGCCTTGTTAGGCTTATTAAAGTGAAAGTTTCTATTTATGTTGTTGTCCATTTCACAAAAACTATCAATAAACATTTCCAGTGTTTTTATTGCATTACCAATCTCTAATTGACTCGGATGCACATAAAGGTACTTCTGGAAATTTTCAGATGTAACTTCCTTTGTCTTTGGGTGTACCAGAGAATTTCTTTGATCAAATATTTTTCTTATGTCTTTTATCAGTTGCTCAGAAGGCAAGATTCTTTTTTCAAAGCAAACTAAGTATATTAGCGATAACTTCTCTGTTATTCCAATACGCTCAAGAATTGGTTTAAACAGATCCTGACCAAGCCTCTTAGTACCATAAAAGTTAACAAAACCCTCTATAGCCATGCATGAGAAAAGATGAGCTGATGTGGCAGAGCGGTAAGCCTCAGAATGCAATTTCTCAGTTTTATGATGTATAAATCCTTCAATATGTTCTTCTGGAATATCAGCTTCATTCCGAATTCGTTCTTCTTCAACCTTTAGAAGATTGGTGTAGTTAATATAATCATAAAAACATAGCCAAGCCGACTCATAATGTGAAGAATAAGAACTATTCCATCCGCCAAGCTTAATAAAGTCGTAAAGTCCGCTATTACTCATATTTTTTAAAGCCTAACTACTGATTAGAGGACCTAAGTGGTGTGTTATAACACACCAAAAGTGTCGTATAACACTCGCTCAAGCCCGGCAACCTTTTGATTTTATTAATATCGTCCTGTCGATATAACACCACCCCATCCAGGGAGCGCGAAGCATGAAACGCAAGCCCTGCCTGCGTGAGTCGGTACGCGGAAAAGTTCGCCAGCTGCGCTACACCAGCCGTGCGGAGCAGGCCCGCAGCCACCGAATCAAGCGCTTCGTTCTGCTGCATCGCAAACACCATCCAAAAGAAATGGCTGCTGCAAGAATATGGCGCAGTCTATGCGCCTGAGGCGCCCGCCCGCAACTGACCGGGCGCACCACGGGATGGGTACGGGGAGGAGGATATCCGCGCCACGCAGCGCTACACCTCCGCGCTCGATCGGGGCGGTAGTGCGCTGCGCGGCCCATCGGCCGCTGCGCTAGCCCGGAAGCAGGACGATCTTCGGCGCCGCGGCGCGGCCTTCGTGGATGTCGCGAAAAGCCGCTGCGCCCTCGGCCAGCGGGCGCTGCTCGACCCAGGCCAGATCGCCCAATGCGCCGCTGTACAGGGCGTCGATGGCGGCGCGCAGGTCCACCGCGGTGTAGGTGTAGTTGCCGAGAAAAGTGACTTCGGCGAGGGTCAGTTTGCGGCTGTCGAGGCCGGCTTCGTTGTCCTGCAGGCCGACGTGCGAGATGACCCCGCCGGGGGCCACCAGTGCGCTGGCGGCGGCGCGCGTGCGGCCGCTGCCGACGGCGTCGATGACCAGCTCGAAGCCCTCGGCCTGCGGCTGCGCGGCGAGCGGATCGTAGACCTCGCAGCAGTCGCTGCGCTCGACGCTGGCGCGGCGCAGCGGGTTGGTGTCGCCGAGCAGAATCCGCCGCGCGCCCTTGTGTTTGAGCAGCAGCGCCGCCAGCAGGCCGATGGAGCCGCCGCCGAGGATCAGCGTGCGACATTCGGAGAGCGGCCGGTGCAGCACCCGCTCGGCGAGGTTCACCGCGTGCAGCGCGGTCGCCGCCGGCTCGGTGAGGCTGGCCGCCACCGGGTCCATGTCCTGCGGCATCTCCAGCAGGTTCTGCTCGGGCAGGGCGACGTACTCGGCGAAGGCGCCGGGCAGGCGCATGCCGATCAGCTCGCGCGCCGCGCACAGGTTGGAGCGTCCGCCCTGGCAGTGGTCGCAGGCGCCGCAGGTGATCAGCGGGTTGAGCACCGCGCGCTGGCCATTTCGGCCGATCACTTCGCCGACCGCTTCGTGGCCGAGGATCAGCGGCGGCACGCGGCGCGCGTCGTGGCCGTGGTAGGCGTGCATGTCCGAGCCGCAGATGCCCACCGCTTCGATTTTTACCAGCGCATCGCCGGCGGCGGGTGCCGGGTCGGCCTCGTCGCGGTACTGAACTTCCAGCGTGTCGGTGTAGACCAGTGCTTTCATGCTTGCGATCTCTGCGTCATTTGGCGGTGAAGCCGCCGTCGAGGGCGATCACCTGGCCGGTGATGTAATCCGCCGCCGGTGAGGCGAGAAAAACCGTCAATCCGTCCAGATCCGCCAGCTCGCCGTTGCGGCCGATGGCGGTCTGCGCGGCGAGCTTGTCGAGCAGTTCCGGCTGGCCGTAGACCGGCGCGGTCAGCTCGGTGGGGAAGAAGCCGGGCGCGATGGCGTTGCAGGCGATGCCGTGGCGCGACCAGGCCTCGGCCATGGCCCGCGTCAGCTGGGCGATGCCGCCCTTGGAGGCGCCGTAGGCGAGGCCGTTGGCGAAGGCCCGGCTGGATTGCAGCGAGGCCAGATTGATGACCCGCCCCCAGCCGCGCTGGCGCATCGCCGGTTCCAGCTCGCGGGCGAGGAAAAACGGCACCGCGAGGTTCAGATTCAGCGTCGCGTCCCAGCTCTGAAGGGTGATCTCCTCCGCCGGCTGGCGCAGGTTGACGCCGGCGGCGTTGATCAGGATATCCACTGCGCCGAAGGCTTCGCCGGCGGCCGCGGCGATCTGGGCCAGCCGCTGGCGATCGCCGAGATCCGCGGCCAGCGGCGCGGCGCGACCGCCGGCGGCGGCGATCTCCGCCACCGCCGCGTCGAGCTGTTCGGCGCGGCGGCCGAGCAGCACCACCGCCGCCCCGGCCGAGGCCAGCGCCAGCGCCTGACGGCGGCCGATGCCGGAGCTGGCGCCGGTGACCAGCGCCACCTTACCGTCGAGGCGAAAATCGGCCATCAGTCCAGCGCTGCCGGCGCCAGTTCGAAGGACTCGCCGGGGAAGTACTTGTGCAGCCGGTCATCGCCGGTGCGCGCGTGCGCCTCCATGCCTTCGAGGCGGGAGATGCGCGCCGCGGCGGCGGCCACTTCGCGGTTGGCTTCGCGGCTCATCCGCTGGGTGGTCACGGTTTTGATGAATTTGCCCGCCGACAAACCACCGGTGTAGCGACCGGCGCCCTTGGTGGGCAGGATGTGGTTGGTGCCCGAGCACTTGTCGCCGAAGGCCACGGTGGTCTCTTCGCCGACGAACAGCGAGCCGTAGTTGCGCAGCCGCTGCACCCACCAGTCGAGGTCTTCGGCCTGCACTTCGAGGTGTTCGGCAGCGTACTGATCGCTGATCTGCGCCATCGATTCGCGGTCGCTGCACAGCACCACTTCGCCGTAGTCGCGCCAGGCGTTTTCGGCCGCCACGCGGGCGGTTTCCGGCAGCTTTTCGATCATCCCCGGCACCAGTTCCATGACCTTTTCGCAGAGCGCGCGGTCGCTGCTGAACAGCCAGGCCGGCGAGTCGAGGCCGTGTTCGGCCTGGCCGACCAGATCGCTGGCGACGATCGCCGGGTCGGCGCTGGCGTCGGCGATGATGGCGATCTCGGTGGGGCCGGCGAACAGGTCGATGCCGACGCGGCCGAAGAGCATGCGCTTGGCCTCGGCGACGAAGCGGTTGCCGGGGCCGACGAGGATATCCGCGGCGCGCCCGGTGAACAGGCCAAAGGCCATCGCCGCGATGCCCTGCACGCCGCCGAGGGCGAGGATGCTGTCGGCGCCGCACAGGTCTGCGGTGTAGAGGATCGCCGGGTTGACGCCGGCGCCGGGCTTGGGCGGCGAGCAGGCGATGACGTGTTCGACGCCGGCGGCCTTGGCGGTGGCCACCGACATGATCGCCGAGGCGACGTGGGCGTAGCGGCCGCCGGGCACGTAGCAGCCGGCGGTGGCTACCGGGATCTGCCGCTGGCCGGCGAACAGGCCGGGGGACAGCTCCACTTCAAAGTCGATCAGCGCCTCGCGCTGCTTGTCGGCGAAGCGACGCACGCGCTCGTGGGCGAACTGGATATCGTCCTTTACCGACTGCGGCACGCGCGCGCTGGCGGCTTCGATTTCCTCGCGGCTGACGACGATGTTGCCGCTGTAGTTGTCCAGCCTGGTGGCGTAGTCGCGACAGACCTCTTCGCCGCCGGCTTCGATGGCGGCGAGCATGTCGGCGACGATCTGGCGGGTGTCGTCCTCGCCGGTGGACGAGGTCTTGGTGGCTTTCTTCAGGTATTCGACGGTCATGGTTGGGACTTTCCTGTTCAGTCGAGCGCCCACAGGGACAGCTCCGGAATGAAGGCCAGCATCAGCACCACGCCGAGCATGGTGAACACGTAGGGCAGTGCCTTGGCGGCGATCTTCAGAATCGGTGTGCCGGTCAGCCCGGAGACCACGAACAGGTTCAGGCCCAGCGGCGGGGTGATGAAACCGACGCCGAGCGCGGTCACCATCATGATGCAGAAGTGGATCTCGTGCATGCCGATCTCCTGCGCCAGCGGCAGCAGGATCGGCGACAGGATGACGATGTTCGGCGTGGTCTCCATGACGCAGCCGGCGACGATCAGGATGGCGATCATCATCAGGATGATCACCGTCTCGCTGTCGCTCACCGAGGTCATCATGGCGACGAAGCCCTGCGGCACGTCGAGCGCCGCCAGCGTCTGCGCCAGCGGCAGGGAGAAGGCGATGATCGGCACGATGACGCCGTTCACCTTGGCCGAACTGGCGAGCATGTTGGGGAAGTCGGCGAGTGTGATGGTGCCCTGCAACAGGCCGATGATCATGGTCGTCACCACCGCCACCGCGGCCGCCTCGGTGGGCGTGAACACGCCGCTGTAGATGCCGCCGAGGATCACCACCGGCACCAGCAGCGCGAAGCGGCCGTCGTACACCGCCCGGCCGAGGCGCCGCAGCGAGAAACCCTGGTCGGCGTTTTCGTAGCCGGTGAAGCGGTTGACGATGATGTTGGTGAGCATGATCGAGAGCATGATCATCAGCCCCGGAATCATCGCCGCGAGGAACAGCGTGGAGGCCGAGATGCCGAGGATCAGGCCGATGATGATGTAGGCGATCGACGGCGGGATCAGAATCCCGGTACAGGCGCCGGAGGCCACCAGCGCGCAGGCGTAGGGCCGCGGATAGCCCTGCTTGACCAGCCGGTCGATGGTCATCCGCCCGACCCCGGCGGCGCCGGCCGCATCCGAGCCGGAGATGCAGGCGAAGAAGCCGCAGACCAGCACCGTGGCGGTGCCGAAGCCGGAGCGGAAGCCGCCGACCAGCGCCTCGGCGATATCCAGCAGCTTGCCGGACAGGCCGGTGCGCACCAGCACGTCGCCGGTGAGAATGAACAGCGGCACGGCGATCAGCGCGAAGGCGTCGATGCCGTCGAACAGCGCCTCGCCGAGCAGCGACAGCGGCAGCACCTCGGAGAAGTGCAGCATCGCCACCGAGGTCACGCCGAGCACTGCCCAGATCGGCACCCCGGCGATGATCAGGCCCAGCGCGATGGCCAGCGGCAGGTAGAACTCCCAGCCCAGCTCCAGTGCGGCGTCGCCTTGCAGATATAAATATTCCATCAGTCGAACAGCCTCTTGCCTTCATACGCGGCACGGCCGTGGCGCAGATCGCCCCAGTCGCGATAGATGGATTGCACCAGGCGCAGGCTGAGCAGCGAAAAGCCCAGTGGCACGGCCGCCAGGAACCAGGCCTGGGCGATGCGCAGGCCGTGGGTCACCGAGCCGAACTTCATCGACACCAGCACCGTTTCAATCGAGAAGTACAGCGCGATCACCGCCACCGCCAGCATCACGAAGTCGCCGAACAGGTAGAGCAGCGCCTTGCCGCGCGCCGGCAGCTGGTGGAGCAGTACGTCGATGCGGATGTGGGCGCGATCGCGCACCGCCGCCGAGGCGCCGATCCAGACCAGATAGATGAAGGCGTAGCGGGCGATCTCCTCGCCCCAGATCGACGAGTAGGAAAGCACGAAGCGGCGCACCACCTCGACCGCGATGGTGAGCACGATCGTGGTGTAGAAAATCAGCAGCAGCCAGCGCTCGCCATCGCGGTCGATGCGCGCGAGTAGAGATCGCATGCGGTGTCTCCGCTGGGCCTGTGGCCAGCGCGCAAGGCGCCGGCCACGGGCGTTAGCCATCGGGCGCGCGACACCCGTTGGGGCGCCGCGCGCTGGGTGCGAAATGGCGCCGTATCAGGCGTCGTGCACGTAGTAGCGGCTCTGGGTGTTGGCCGCGTCGAGCAGCTTGCCGAAGGCATCCATGGAGCCGGCCAGCTCTTTTTTGTAGCTGTCCCACTCGGCGTTCTGATGACCGCCCTTGTCGACCCACTGCTGCAGCTCGTCGGCATTCGGGCTGTAGAACTGCACGCCGGATTTGGCCATCTCGGCCATCGCGTAGGAGCGCGCCGCCGGCACCTTGGAGAGGTTCTGCTGCATGGTCACTTCGCTGGCGAACTCGATGCCCTCCTGCACCGCGTTGGGCAGGCTGTTGAACCATTCGAGGTTGCAGGAATAGACCTGTGAATCCGGCACCGCCTTGGTGAAGGTCACCCAGGAGAGGATGTCTTTGAAGCCGAACACGTGTAGCGCGCCGACCGCCGGATCGAGGCCATCGGCCACGCCCTGCTTGATCGCCGAGGGGGTTTCGCCCCAGGCCACCGGGGTCGGGTTGGCGCCGATGGCGCGGTAGTACTGCTGCAGCATCTTCGAGCCGGGCACGCGGAACTTCACGCCGGCCATGTCGTCGGGGGTCTTGACCGGGCCGTCGATGCCCTTGCGGATGGCCGTCACGCGCGGATCGATGACCACGTACCACAGCGGCTTGAAGCCCTTGGCTTCGACTTTCGGGTGCACCGCCTTGCGCCAGGCATCGGAGGTCACCAGGTTGACGAAATTCTGGTTGGCGCCGCAGAAGTAGGGCAGGTTGATCAGATCCACCGGCGGGGCGAAGGGCGCGAAGTTGGACAGCGAGTGCTGCGCCGCCTGGATGGTGCCCTGCTGGACCTTCTGCACCAGCGCGCCGCCGGCACCCAGCTGGCCGCCGGGAGCCAGCTTCACGTACACCTGACCGTTGGTCATGTTCTGCACGTTTTCTTTGAAGTCCAGCTGCATGATCGGGTAGCTGCGCGAGGCGCCGAGCACGTAGGCCGTGCCCACCGTCATCTTGTATTTCGCCGCCTCTTCGCGGGCTTTTTCCTCCTTCGCCGAAGCGGCCGCGGCCTCGCCGGAGAGCAGCGCGCCCCCGGCACCGGCGACCACGGCGGCGGTGAAGCCGTATTTCGCTGAGATCTCCATAAAGCGGCGGCGAGCGGCGGACTGCGGGGTGTCGGACTTGTTCTTCATGGGTTTTCCTCGTGATCCCTAAAGGTGGGTATCGGCCTATGGCTGGCCGTTGGTGGTGGCGGACTCACGGCAGAGTGCGCCGATGACAAAGCAGGTGGCGGTGGCGAGCAACAGCAGAAACTCGCCGACATCGCCGGCGCGCAGCGGCGGCGTGAAGCCGAAGGCGATCGACGCCTTGCCGAGCAGCAGATCGAGGGTGAACAGGGCGAACAGCAGACCGCAGAGCAACAGCCAGAGATCGCCTTTCTTGCGCATGTTCATGGAGCCACCTGCCGGCATATTTGTAAGCGCTTACATTTCTGTGGCGAAAACTGACACAGCGAAAAATGTCTGTCAAGTTGGACTTTGTCGGGCGCCGACGGATAATCCAAGCCTATCGATAGGCCGTTTGGAACGGAAATAAAGCAAGCGTTTTCAGGTGATGATCGACAGGAAAAAGGCCACTTTGCACGATGTCGCGATGCGCGCCGGGGTTTCCACGGCCACGGTGTCGCGCTGCCTCAACACGCCCGGCGCGGTGCGCCCGGTGGTGCGCGAGCAGGTTGCCGCGGCGATCGCCGAGCTGGGCTACGTGCCCCACGGCGCGGCGCGCGCGCTGGCCAGCCAGCGCAGCCGCACCATCGGCGCGGTGGTGCCGACGCTGGATAACGCGATCTTCGCCACCGGCATTCAGCGCCTGCAGAAGCGCCTGATCGCCAGCGGCTACACGCTGCTGCTGGCCAGCTCCAACTACGACGCCGCGCAGGAGCTGGAAGAGGTGCGCGCGCTGGTTTCGCGCGGGCTCGACGGGCTGGTGCTGGTGGGCAGCGACCACCATCCGGCACTGTTCCGCTTGCTGCGCGACAAGCGCCTGCCCTATGTGCACACCTGGACCTACGACGCCGGCGTCGAGCACCCCTGTGTCGGCTTCGACAACCGCCGCGCGGCGGCGCGCATGACCCGCTATCTGCTCGATCTCGGCCATCGCGAGTTCGCCGTGATCAGCGGCATCACCCGCGACAACAATCGCGCCGCCGAGCGCCTGCAGGGCGTGCGCGAAACGCTCTCCGGCGCCGGCGTCGAGCTGCCCGCCGAGCGGCTGCTGGAGCGGCGCTACAGCCTCGCCGAGGGTCGCGAGGCGCTGGGCCTGCTGATGGCGCAGCGCCGCCCGCCGAGCGCGCTGATCTGCGGCAACGACGTGCTCGCGCTGGGCGCTCTGTTCGGCGCCCAGTCACTGGGTATCGATGTGCCGGGGAGGCTGTCGATCAGCGGCTTCGACGACCTGCCGCTGGCCTCGCAGGTGTGCCCCGCGCTGAGCACCATGCAGGTGCCGGCGGCGGAGATGGGCTGGCGGGCGGCGGAGTACCTGCTGGCGCGGATCGCCGGCGAATCGCCGCCGGATCACACCCGCCTGGAGATCGATGTGGTGGTTCGCGATACCACCGCGCCGCCACCGCCACCGCC
>CBFCYW010000124.1:0-8834 GCA_965602395.1 uncultured Chromatiales bacterium | reverse complement strand
ATTCGTCAGCGGCTCGCCCGGGTGGCGCTAGTCCACCGAGTGCGGTCGGCTGAACAAGGCACACAACTCGGCATCCGCTATCTGCCCGCTGGCATAGCTGAAGGTGCCATCGCGCAGCATCTCCTGCCCCGCGCGGCGGATCAGGCCGAAGGTCGCCCGCGCCAGGCTGCCGCCGACGCTGATCCGGCGCACGCCGAGCTCGCGCAGTTGCGCCACCGACAGCGGCGTACCCGCCAGCCCCATCACCACGTTGACCGGCCCGTCGATCTCGCGCACCAGCGTGGCGATGTCCGCCGCCGCAGTGACCGCTGGCACGTAGAGGCAATCGGCGCCGGCCTCGCGGTAGCGGTTGGCGCGCTCGATGGCCTCGCGCAGCGGATCGGGGTGGTCGAGCAGAAAGCACTCGGCGCGCGCGGTCAGCGTGACCGGCAGGCCGCTGGCGTCGCAGCCGGCACGCGCGGCGGCGACCCGCGCGACGGCCTGGTCGCGGCTGAACAGGCAGTGATTGTGCGTGTCGTGATCCTCGATGCTGACGCCGACTGCGCCGGCCTCGACGAACAGATGCATGGATTCGGCGATCAGTTCCGGGGTGTCACCGTAACCATCCTCGCTGTCGGCGCTGACCGGCAGGTCGACCGCTGCGGCGATTGCCGCGGTGTCGAGCAAGGCGATCTCTCGATCGAGCTGACCGCTGTAGTCGGCAGTGCCGCGCGAGAAGGCGATACCGGCGCTGGTGGTGCCCATGGCCGCGAAGCCGCACTCGGCCAGCACGCGGGCGCTGCCGGCACTCCAGGCGTTGGGCATGAGGAAGCTGTCGTCGGCGAGATGCAGGTCGCGGAAGGCGCGAGCCTTCTCCAGTTGGCTGCGAGGCATGCTCGGCTCTCCGTGATGGGGAGCCGACAGTCTAGATCGAAACGGGGCTGCAGCCGAGCGGCTGCATCCGCAGCGGGTTCAGTGGGTCCAGGGTTCAGTGGGCCCAGGGTTCAGTGGGCCCAGGGTTCAGTGGGCCCAGGGTCCAGCCGGTTCAGGCGGCGTCGGCGGCAGTCAAAGCCTCATCCGCCCAGCGCGGCAGGTAGCCGGTGCCCTCGTACTGGCGCAGCGCGGCGGCGGCGTCGGATGCGCTGCGCCGCTGGCGCTGGGCGGCGGCTTCGAGCACATCGGCCTCGCTGCGCTGGGTGCGCACGCACAGGGCGTGCAGGTGATCGACGGGAAATGCCAGGTTGTTCATCGCCAGTTGCTCCCGACCGGCACCGATTTTCCGGCCCTGGCGACAGGCTCGGCCGCGGCGCTTGGCGCCCGCTTATTTTTCGACCTAGCCGGGACTTAAAGCTTTGCCATTGTGGTTGGCGATCGGCAGAGCCCCGGGTGAACGAGCGGCCGGGTGAGCGAGCGACCGGGTGGACAGGCGACCGAGCGTTCACAGCGAGTCGATCGTCTCGTCAAAGACCCGCAGCCCGCGCGCGCGGTAGTTGTCGAGCGCCGCCGGGTGATCCAGCGAGCAGGTGTGCACCCACAGCCGCCGCGCGCCGAGATCCCAGCCGCGGGCGATGCATTCGCCGAGCAGCCAGCCGCCGAGGCCGCGGCCGTAGTAGCCGGGCAGCAGGCCGAAGTAGGCGATTTCCACGTTGCCGGCATCCTGTTGCTCCAGCTCGAAGTAGCCGGCCGGCGCGCCGCCTTCGTAGAGCACCCAGGTGTGCAGCGCCTCGCGATCCGCCCAGTCGCGCCACTGCGCGTCGCTCCAGCCGAGCTTGTCGAGCCACTGCCAGTCGCGGCCGACCTCGGTGTAGAGAAAGCGGTTGTAGGCCGGATTCGGTCGCGCCACGCGCAGCAGGCGCAGATCGCCATCGGGCTGGCGAGCGCGGCGCAACTGGCCGGGGTCGGTCATCTCCAGCGACCAGGTGGTAACGGTGTTCATTCGATCGGCCTTTGCGTTGTGCGGCGGTCGCCGGCGCTAGCGACGCGGCGATTTTTCCGCCACCCGGTCGCGCAGATACACCGGCTGCGCCAGCGCCGCATCGACGCCCTCACCGCGCGCCAGCATGGCTGCGCCGATGGCGAGCAGATCCTCGGCGTGCGGCAGCAGGCCGCCATCCGGTGCGCCGCAGCTGCCGCCAGTGCGCGCGGCGAGCAGCTCGGCGTAGCTGCCCCAGCCGGTGCCGGCGCCGAGCCAATCGCCGCCGAGCTGGCCATCGCGAAGCGGCAGTGGCACCGCCTGCGGCGGGCAGACGCACTCGTCGAGCAGCGCCTGCGGCTGGCCATCGTCGCCGACCTCGAAAGCGCCCCAGTAGACCTCGCCCATGCGCGCGTCGATGGCGGCCAGCACGCGGCAGCGGCCGCGGCCGGCATCCCGCCAGCGGCGCCGGGCGATGGCCGCCAATGTGGACACCGGTGCCACCGGCAGCTCGCCGGCCACGGCGATGCCCTGCGCCGCGCCGGCGCCGATGCGCAGGCCGACGAAGCTGCCCGGGCCGCGGCCAAAGGCGAGGCCATCGAGCCGGGCCGCGGTAATGCCGGCCTCGGCGAGCAATTCCTCGACCATCGGCAGCAGCAGCCGCGAGTGGCCGCGCGGCTCCACGGCGTAGCGCGAGCGCAGTTCGCCGTCGATGGCCAGCGCCGCGGAGCAGGCTTCGGTGGCGCTGTCGATGGCCAGTAGTTTCATTGCGCCTGCCCGTTGTCGGTGGCGCCGCTGGCGCCATCGGACTGGCCAGCGGCAGGATCGCGCAGGCGGGCGAAAAAGCGCTGCACGGTGTCGGCGCGGCGGGTGCGCGGCATGCCCGGCAGGCTGTGGATGAACACCCGGCCGTAGCCGCGCGAGATCAGCCGCGGATCGCAGAGCATCAGCACGCCGCGGTCATCGACGTCGCGAATCAGCCGCCCGGCGCCCTGCTTGAGGGCGATCGCCGCCTGCGGGATCTGGTAGTGGAAAAAGGGGCTGAGGTTCTGCCGCTGCATGGCCTGCAGGCGCGCCGCCAGCACCGGTTCACCGGGCGAGGCGAAAGGCAGTTTGTCGATCACCACCAGTTGCAGCGCTTCGCCGCGCACGTCGACGCCCTCCCAAAAGCTGTGCGTGCCCAACAGCACGCCGTTGCCGGATTCGGCAAAGCCCGCCAGCAGCTCGCGCTTGGGCTTGTCGCCCTGCACGAACAGCGGGAAGCCGATGCGATCGAGCAGCCAGTCGGCGGCTTCGCGCAGCGCGCGGTGGCTGGTGAACAGCAAAAAGGCGCGCCCGCCGGCGGCCTCGACCGCCGGCAGCGCCGCCTCCAGCACCGCGCGGGTGTAGCCGGGGCTGTTCGGCTCGGGCATCTGCTGCGGCACGTAGAGCAGCGCGTTGTGGCGGTAGTCGAAGGGCGAATCGAGCAGCACTTCGCGGGCCGCGCGCGGCAGGCCGAGGCGGGCGCGGAAGTGGTCGAACCTGCCACCCACGGAGAGCGTCGCCGAGGTGAAAATCCAGGCCGCCGGCAGCCCGGCCATGGCCTTGCGAAAGGGCTCGGCGACGTCCAGCGGGGTCAGCGACAGGGCGTAGCCGGTGCGGTAGGTCTCGAACCAGTAGACGGTCGCGGTCTCGCTGGCATCGTGGAAGCGGCCGAGCAGCGCGGCCTGCTCGCGGGCGCGCCGCTGGCAGGATTCCAGGCCCTTGCCGCGGGCCGCGTTGGGGTCGAGCTGGGCGAGCAGTTCGTCGTAGGCCAGCAGCAGCTTGCCGAGCGCCCGCTGCAGCTTGTCGTCGCGCTCCACCTCGCCCCAGCTGGCGCGCCGCGGTTCGACGCCGAAGGCCAGGCGCAGATCGCGACTGGCGCTCTCCAGCCCCTCGGCGGCGAAGCGCAGATCCACCGCGTCGGCGGCATCGCGCATCTGTTCGCCAATGGTGTCGCGCGCCAGCTCGATCAGCTGGCGGCTGGTGAAGCGCTCGCCGAAGAAGTTGCCGGCGGTCTCCGGCAGCTGGTGGGCCTCGTCGAGAATGAAAGCGTCGGCGCTGGGCAGCACCTCGCCGTAGCCCTCTTCCTTAATCGCCAGATCGGCCAGAAACAGGTGGTGGTTGACCACTACCAGATCGGCCTCCTGAGCCTCGCGGCGCGCGGCGTGGACGAAGCAGTCGTCCAGCTCGTCGCGCTCGTGCTCGGCGCAGAAATCACTGTTGGAAGTGACGTATTGCCAGACCATCGCCGATTCGGGGATCTCGGCGACCTCGGAAATATCGCCGCTGCGGGTCTTCGCCGCCCAGGCGTCGATGGTGCCGAGTTGGCTTTGCAAAACCGGGTCGCGCAGTGCCGGATTGCCGCGCGCGTGGCGCAGGCGATGGCGGCAGAGATAGTTGGCGCGCCCCTTCAGCAGCGCCGCGTGCAGCGGCACGCCGAGCACTTCGCGCACCCGCGGCAGATCCTTGAGAAAGAGCTGATCCTGCAGGTGGCGGGTGCCGGTGGAGACGATGACCTTTTTGCCGCAGAGCAGTGCCGGCACCAGATAGGCGAAGGTCTTGCCGACCCCGGTGCCGGCCTCGCCGATGAGCACCGCGTCGTCGGCGATGGCGCGCTCCACGGCCGCGGCGAGGCACTGCTGAGCCTGGCGTGGGGCGAAGCCGTCGATGGCTGCGGCGAAAGCGCCGTCGGCGCCGAGCAGCGCGGCCGATTCGCCGCTCACATCAGCACTGGCGCCGGCCAGACCGGGGGCCACATCGGGGGCCGGATCGGTGAGCCGGACTGCAGCGGCGGAGTCGCCGCAATCCTCGTCGAGAGATTCGCTCACCAGCCCGCGTCCTGAATACCGTCAGCCGCCGCCGCTCAGGGGCGGAAGCGCTCTGCCTGGCTGCGCGCCTCGGCGGCGCCGAGCTGATCACCGCGCTCCTCGCGGGCGTGCATCACGATCAGCCAGTTGCGGTAGTTGAGCTGCTGGTTGTTGCCGGCCAGAAGATTTGACTTGACGGCGTAGTTCTCCGCCTGCACCAGCTTGCCGGTGCGCAGTTCGATCTCGGCGATGCGGCTCCACAGTACCGGATCTTCCGGCGATAGCGTCAGCGCGCGCTCCAGCAGTGTGCCGGCCTCTTCGTACACGCCGGCCTCGCGCAGTGCCTCGGCCTCGCGCCACAGCTGGGCGACCTCCGGGTCGTCGAGGGTGTGCCGAATGCGACCGTCGGCGGTGGCCGTGGCGGACTGGGTGGCGGCCGCAGCCGGCGGCTTGCCGCGTCCACCGCAGGCGGCCAGGCCAAGCAGCGCCAACAGCAACACAGCCCAGCGGACGGGGGCGGGGAAAGTGGTCTTCATGGCCATGTCCGAACAGAAAATCGGCGCCACTTTAGCACAGCACCGCGCGCTGCGAACGCCGCCCGACCGCCTCGAATCGATTGCAAAACAGGCGCCCGCGAAGCGCTGCAAAACTGAATCTCTGCAAAACTACTGCGCCTGCGCGGGGGGAAAGCGGCCGGACAGGCTCGCCGATGTCATCGGCCAGCAAGCTGTCTGGCCTCGTTGCCTGTCGGCCGATACCGGCAAGGCTTCCGCACCCGACCAGGCGCACGCGGCACGCATGCCTGGTCGATAGGCCGAATCCCTGTGGTTTATTGCGTCGCCGCTGCTTTGGTCATGCCGCCGAGCGCTGCTTTGATCTTTTCCAGTACCGCATCGCAGCCGGCCATGCTGTGCCTTGCCTGCAAATATTCGGGATCGTTGTAGCTGATCCAGACATGGGCATTTTCGTCCTCCCAGACCAGCGCCTTCTGCGGCAGGTCGATGGCCACGGTTTGCTGGCATTTCATGAGTGGGCTGCCCACCTTAGGGTTTCCGAAGATCAGCAGCTCGGTGTCCCGAAGCTCAACGCCAACCTTTTCCGCACCGACCGAGTGCTCTATCCGGCCAAAGACAGTCATGCCCTTCTTTTTGAGTATGTTTTCCAGCCGGTTGGCGGTTTCTTTTACGCCAAAGTCACTTTGCACGTTGATCATTCCCTCCGCGGCGCCGACAGGCATCGCGAAAGACAGTGCCAGCACGGCCGTAACGATCAGATTCCTCATGAGCTCATCCCCTGTAGAGTGCGAACCAGCAGACCGGAACGCTCTGTTATTGATCCAGCGATCTGACAGGGGCACGGCAGCCAAGTTCCACAGCTGCGGCGATCCCCCCTCGCCCAGCCGGGAAACCCGGGTCTTGCCGAAAGCACGCATTGGTCAATTTCACAAAGAGATTCACCATCGATTATTTACGCTGAGCGAAAGGATCGACCCCGTTCCGCTCCGGCGGGGTGCTCGATTCGTCCGCACATCGGCCGGGGCCGGCAACTAGTCCTCGACGAGCACCCGGTCCGCCTCCCAGGTGCCGGCCTGATCGATGATCCGCTGCGGATTCTCGTAGCACTCGCGCAGCAGGCGCTCGTAGAGCGCGCCCTCGGCCTCGCGGTCCACTGCGCCGGCCTGCCCGGTGAGGCGGCCGAGCGCTTCGTCCAGCGCGTCCACCGTGCCCGAGCCCTCATCGAACTGGGCCTTTTTGCGCCATACCAGATCCGCCGGCAGCAGGTCGTCGCAGGCCTTGCGCAGGATCCACTTCTCGGTGGTATCGCCGGTGCTCTGCTGCGCTTGCGGGTCGGTGCGACAGAGCTTGAACGCCGCCGGGATCGACTGCGCGAAGTCGATCAGCTCGCGATCCAGGAACGGCGTGCGCGCCTCCAGACTCTCCGCCATGGTCACGCGGTCGACGCGCTGCAGGTTGATGTTGTGCATCGTGCCCAGCGCGCGGGTCAGCTCGTCGGCCAGGGCGCGGGGATCGTCGACATAGTCGTGGTGATAGGCGTAGCCGGCGAACAGCTCGTCGGCGCCCTCGCCGGTGAGCACCGCTTTGACGTGCCGGCGGGCGAGGCGCGCGGCGAACAGGGTGGGCAGCGCGGAGCGCACCAGATCCACGTCGGCGCTCTCCAGGTGGTAGATGACGTGGGCCAGATTGTCCGCCACGTCCTCGGGCGTGAAGGCGTATTCGTAGTGCTCCGAGCCGATGTGCTCGGCCACCGCGCGCGCGGCCTGCAGGTCCGGGGAGCCGGGGGTGCCCACGGAGAAGGTCTTCAGCGGCCCCTTGCCGGCGTCGCGCCGCACCCGCTGCGCGATCGCGGCGATGATCGAGCTGTCCAGCCCGCCGGAGAGAAAGCTGCCGACCTCGACATCCGCGATCATCCACTTGGCGACCGCCTCCTCCAGCACCAGACGCAGCTCGCGCGCGGTGCGCTGCAGGTCGTGCTCCGCCTCGGCAAAGGCCGCGCCGTGCGGCGTGCGGTACCAGTTGCGCCAGCCGTCGCGGCTGTCGAACAGCATGCCCGGCGGGATCGCCTCGATGCCCTCCACCGGCACGCCGTCGAAGGCCTTCAGCTCCGAAGCGAAGGCGTGCCCGGCGCCCAGCCGGGCGATGTACAGCGGCTTGATGCCGAGCGGATCGCGCGCCGCGATGATCCGGTCGCGGGTCGCCAGAACGAAGGCGAACATGCCGTCGAGCTTTGAAATCCAGCGCGACTGGCCGGAGCGGAACAGGTGCAGGATGGCCTCGCTGTCGCTGGCCGTCTCGAAGGCGCTCTCGCCGAGGATCGCGCGCAGATCCTCGTGGTTGTAGATTTCGCCGTTGGCGACGAGGAGGTCGCCGGTCTGGTAGATCGGCTGCCGGCCGTCATCGGGACCGATGATCGACAGCCGGCAGTGGGCCATGATGATCGGCGCATCCGGCAGGCGGGCGACCTCGACGGCGTCCGGCCCGCGATGGGCGATCTTCTCGATCATCCGCGTCGCCAGATCCGCGTTGTCGACATTCCACAGGCACACGAAGCCGCACACGATATCGCTCTCCTCTGCAACGGGGGCGGTGAGGGTAGCAACTCCCGCCGGGCAAACACAGGTGGCGCGCCATCTACAGCCTTGGGCATATTGACCCGACGCGCCGCCTGGCTCCCAATCGCACTATCCCCGGACAGACAGCCCGCCTGGAATCGATACGATGCACCTGCGCCGCGCGACCGCCCTGCTACTGCTGCTCCTGCCCGCCTTCGGCCAGGCGCAGACGCCCATGGATCTGGAGCTGGACAACGGCGCCAGTATGACTATCACGCGCTTCGAGGCGGACAGCGGCCAGCGAGCGGAGCAGCGCAGCCTGCTGATCTGGCTGCCATCCAGCCGCGGGCTGGGTACCGGCTACGCGCCGCTGGCGCTGGATATGGCCAGCCATGGCATCGACACCTGGGTGCTGGATCTGCACACCACCTACATGGAGCCGGCGGGCCGCGGCAGTTTCGCCAATTTCGAGCTTGGGGACATGCTCGCCCTCAAGCGCCACGCGCTGGCACAGGGCTACCGGCGACTGTTTGTGCTCGCCATCGAGCGCGGCGCGCGCTACGCGCTGGAGGCCGGCCGGCTCTGGCAGCAGAGCGCGGACAACGGCAAGCTGCAACTCGGCTACCTGTTCATGGCGCCGCATCTGGTGGAGGAATCCTTCGCCATGGGCGAGCGCGCCGAGTACCTGCAGATCGCCCGCTCCAGCAACCTGCCGATCTACCTGATCCAGCCCGAGTTCTCGACCAAATACGCGCGCCGGCGGGAGATCGTCGAGGCCCTGCAGAGCGGCGGTGCAGCGGTGTTCATGCAGACCATCGCCGGTGCGCAGGGCGGCTACCACATGCGCCCGGAGGAGGATCTCACCGCGCGCGATCTCGACGCCCGCAGCGAGCTGCCCGGCCTGCTGCGCCGCGCCATGCGGCTGCTCGCCAGCCTGCCGCAGCCCGAGCGCCCCGCCGCGCTCGCCGCCGCACCCAGCGCCAGCGAGCGGCGGGCGCAGCGCCGCGCGCCACCCCGGCATGGCGACGAAGAATGCGTGGGGCGA
>CBFCYW010000123.1:0-9015 GCA_965602395.1 uncultured Chromatiales bacterium | reverse complement strand
AGTCGGTGGCGTCGGTGACGTGGGAGACCCGCGCCAGACCGCCGAAGTCGACGTTATCGCGGTGGGTGGCCCGCGCCAGCCGCGACTGGGCGCGCTTGCGCAGGGCGACGTGGTGGTCGAGACCGGCCTCGAAATCGCGCACCGCATCGCGCGTGCGACCGAGCAGCTCGGCGGCCAGGGCATTGCCATTCAGGCGCAGCAGGATCTGGTCGAGGCGATGGTGCAGCGCGCCGACCAGCGCCGCGCGGCGGCGGCGGTTGGCGAGCAGGTCATCCTGAATGTAGGGGTTGCGCACCACCACCCACATATCGCCGAGCACCTCGAAGAGCATGCGCGCGGAGATGCCGGTGCGGCGCTGGCCGCGCAGCGCGCACAGGTCGTCCCAGGCGCGCTCGCCGAGAAAGCGAATGACGATCTCGCGGTCGGAAAAGGAGGTGTAGTTGTAGGGGATCTCGCGCAGGCGCTGCGGCTGTCGCTGGGGGGATGTCGCGTTCATTTAAGCGGGGGACGCATCTTGCAAAGATTGCGGATTCTATCGCCGAGTCATTGTTGTCTCAAATATACTTACAGAATAATCATTGCTTTATTCAATAGTAAGCATCGCCCGACACCGGGCCGCAGCAGGTTTCGCCGGCCTGCTGATGCGAATGCGGATTACCGCGGGCGGAAAAAAACAAAGCCCGCGCGAGGCGGGCTTTGCAGAGATGGCTGGGGGTGAGGGATTCGAACCCCCGTTGACGGAGTCAGAGTCCGTAGTCCTGCCGCTAGACGAACCCCCAACAAACTGTGTCGCGCGGTGCTGGCAGAAGCGGCGCGTCGAGGCGGCGCACGCATTCAGCGCGCGCCAACTCGCCAAGTGAGATCAGCGCTTGGAGAACTGCGTCGCGCGGCGTGCTTTGCGCAGGCCGACCTTTTTGCGTTCCACGGCGCGGGCGTCGCGGGTCAGGAAACCCGCCTGACGCAGCGGAGTGCGCAGCTCTTCATCGTAGGACAGCAGTGCGCGGGCGATGCCGAGGCGAATCGCGCCCGCCTGGCCGCTGCCACCACCGCCTTCAACGCTGATGCGGAAGTTGAAGTTGTCCAGCAAGTCCGCGGTTTCCAGCGGCTGACGAACGATCATCCGCGCGGTCTCGCGGCTGAAGTATTCGTCCAGTGCGCGACCGTTGACGGTGATCTCACCGCCGCCCCGGGTCATGAAAACGCGCGCTGCGGAGGTCTTGCGGCGGCCGGTGCCGTAGTACTGCTGTTCAGCCATAGTCTCTTTATATCGCTCTGGTTGGCGCTTAGATGTCCAGCGCCTGGGGCTGCTGGGCGGCGTGTCCGTGTTTGGGGCCGGCATAGATCTTCAGCTTGCGCTGCATGGCGCGACCCAGCGGGTTCTTCGGCATCATGCCCTTGACCGCCAACTGAATGATGCGCTCCGGCGCTTTCTGCTGGAGCTTCTCGAAGTTGGTCGACTTCAGGTTGCCGATATAACCGGTGTGGTGGTGATACATCTTGTCGCGCGACTTGTTGCCGGTCACGCGCACCTTCTCGGCGTTGACCACGACGATGTAGTCACCGGTGTCCACATGCGGCGTGTACTCGGGCTTGTGCTTGCCGCGCAGGCGCCGCGCAATCTCGGTGGCGAGACGGCCGAGGGTCTTGCCCTCCGCGTCGACCACATACCACTGGCGCTTTACCTCGGCGGGTTTGGCACTAAAGGTCTTCATCCAAGGCTCCAGAAAGCGTTGTGTGCGTCTGCGAGCCGGAACCCGACCGCAGAAAAGCGCGCGAGTGTACTGGACTGGCCACAGACTGGCAAGCGCCGCCGAGGTTCGCTGCTCGGGCGGCACACCCGGCGCTTGCAAATGCTGCGAACCACGGGTAAAAAAATGGCGCGGCCTTTGCGGGGCCGCGCCGAATCCACCGAAGGAGGATGGAGGAGGAGGAAACCTGTGAAGCCAGGCAGAGACACCCAGGCTGAACGGTGCCGCGGCCAAGTACTCCACTTCTGTCACACCAAGCAACGAGAATCACAACAACGAGTACAAAGCTGAGGGGGCCACGCCCCCTTTTTCTTTGCTCTCTGGGGCTTTATGTAGCACATGCGGCAGAAATGAAAAGAGAAACACTTGGCAGCCGCGCACTGAACCGGGCACCAGCATCGCTCTCAGCCCTGCCGGACTTCAAAATCGTGCGTGATTTCAACCGCCTTGCCGAGCATGATCGACGCTGAGCAGTACTTTTCAGCGGACAGAGCAACCGCCCGCTGCACATGCTTTTCAGAGATGCCGTCACCGACCACAACAAAATGCGCATGGATACGGGTAAACACCGCCGGCACCGCGTCGGCCCGCTGCGCCTCGATCTCGACCCAGCAATCGCTCACCGGCTGGCGGGATTTCTGCAGGATCAGCATCACGTCGATCGCCGAGCACCCACCCATGCCCAGCAGCAGCATTTCCATCGGCCGGGCACCGAGATCGCGCCCACCGACATCCGGCGAGGCATCCATAACCAGTGCGTGGCCACTGCCGGTCTCACCGACAAAGGTCATGTTATCCAGCCACTTAACGCGTGCGCGCATGAAAATCCCCTCTAAACTTCACAATTACATCATGTGCAAAATTACCAAACGCACAAACTGGAATGACAAGTCGACACTTTAAAAACAACGACTTGCCACCGACAAATCATTCTGGATATAGTCCCGAAGATCAGGCTCGACGAACGGAGAACCCGACGATGTTGCCCCCCCGAAATATACCAAAACAGGCTGAATGGCTGGATACCTTCCTGCGCCACAGCCATCGCCGGCAGTACGCCAGCAAAACCACGATCATCCACCACGGCGACAAGCCCGACACGCTCTACTACATCATCGATGGCTCGGTGAGCGTGGTCATGGAGGACGATGAGGGGCGCGAGATCATCCTCGCCTACCTGAACAAGGGTGACTTCTTCGGCGAAATGGGCCTGTTCGACGAAGACAGCCAGCGCAGCGCCTGGGTGGTCGCGCGCACCGCCTGCGAGCTGGCCGAAATCAACTACGAGCAATTCAAGCGGCTCGCCCAGCAGTCGCCGGACATCATGTTCGCACTGGCCTCGCAGATGGCGGCGCGCCTGCGCAAGACCAGCACCAAGGTGAAGGATCTGGCCTTCCTCGACGTCACCGGACGAGTCGCCGCGACGCTGCTCGACCTGGCCAAATCGCCGGATGCCATCACCCACCCGGACGGCATGCAGATCCGCATCACCCGCCAGGAGATCGCCCGCATCGTCGGCTGTTCGCGGGAGATGGTCGGGCGGGTGCTCAAAGAGCTGGAGGAGCGCGAGCTGATCCACGCCCACGGCAAGACCATGGTGATCTACGGCACTCGTTGAGCCTCGCCGCCGCGGATGATCCGAAAGCCGCCGCTGTAACGGCGGCTTTTTTGCGTCCGCCGCCCGGGCGGGCAATCAGTCGGCAAACAGCTCGCGCAACCTGTCACCCGGCTCGGGCACGCGCATAAAGGCCTCGCCGACCAGAAAGGCGTGCACCCCGTGCGCGCGCATCCGCGCCACATCCGCGCGCTGGTGGATGCCGGATTCGGTGACCAGCAGCGCCCCCTGCGGCAGCATGTCGAGCATATCGGTGGTGGTGTCGAGGCTCACCTCAAAAGTGCGCAGATTGCGATTGTTGATGCCGATCAGCTCGCAGCCGAGCGCGACTGCGCGGCGCATCTCGGCGCGATCGTGCACCTCCACCAGCACATCCATGCCCAACTCGCCGGCGCGCAGGTGAAGCCGCTCCAGCGTGGCATCGTCCAGCGCCGAGACGATCAGCAGCACGCAGTCGGCGCCGATCGCCCGCGCCTCGTCGATCTGATAGGCATCGACCAGAAAATCCTTGCGGATCACCGGCAGCTCGCAGGCGTCGCGCGCCGCGCGCAGATAATCCTCGTGGCCCTGAAAAAAATCCCGATCGGTGAGCACCGACAGGCAGGCCGCGCCGCCGCGCGCGTAGCTGCGCGCGATTTCGGCGGGGCGAAAATCCTCGCGCAGCACCCCCTTCGACGGCGATGCCTTTTTGATCTCGGCGATCACCGCCGCCTCGCCGGCGGCGATCTTCGCCCGCAGCGCCGCACCGAAGCCGCGCGGCGGCGTCTGCCCGGCGGCGCGCTCGCGCAGCTGCTCGACCGGCACCGCTGCAGCGCGCTCGGCGATCTCCTCGCGCTTGCGGGCGATGATCTTCTGCAGAATGTCCGGCGTGCCGCTCATGCGCCCTCCGCAAAACTCTGGCTGACCTCGACCAGCCGCGCCAGCCGCTCGCGCGCCGAGCCGTCATCGATAGCCTTGCCAGCGCTCTCGATGCCCTCGGCGATGCTGGCCGCAACGCCGGCCACGTACAGCGCCGCACCGCTGTTGAGCAACACCATGTCGCGCGGCGCGCCGCGCTGGCCATCGAGCAGTGCGCGGATGGTCGCCAGGCTCTCGTCGGCATCGGCCACCTGCACCGCGGCCAGCGGCGCGCGCGACAGACCGAAGTCCTCCGGCGCGATGCGGTAGCGGCGGATCTCGCCATCCTTCAGCTCGGCGACCTCGGTCGGCGCATTGAGGCTGATCTCGTCCATGCCGTCCTCGGCGTGCACCACCATCACGTGGCGGCTGCCGAGCAGGCGCAGCACCTCGGCCAGCGGCTCGACCCACTCGCCGGCGTAGACGCCGAGCAGCTGGTTGGGCGCGCCGGCCGGATTGGTCAGCGGGCCGAGCACGTTGAAAATGGTGCGCACGCCCATCTCGCGGCGCGGGCCGATGGCGTGTTTCATCGCCGCGTGATGCTTGGGCGCGAACATGAAACCGACGTCGGCGCGCTCGACGCAGGCGGCGATCTGTGCCGGTGTCAGATCGAGATTCACCCCGGCGGCTTCGAGCAGATCGGCGGCGCCGGATTTCGACGACACCGAGCGGTTGCCGTGCTTGGCCACCTTGGCGCCGGCCGCGGCGGCGACCAGCGAACAGGCGGTGGAGACGTTGAAGGTGCCGGAGGCATCGCCACCGGTGCCGACGATATCGACCAGATTCGGCAGATCGATCTCCACCCGGGTGGCCAGCTCGCGCATCACCGCGGCAGCGGCGGCCACCTCGGCGACCGTCTCGCCCTTCATGCGCAAGCCGACGAGGAAGCCGCCGATCTGCGCCGGGGTCGCTTCGCCGGTCATGATCTGCCGCATCACCGCGGTCATCTCATCGCCGCCGAGGTCGCGGCGTTCGATCACCGCGGCGATGGCCTGTTGCACGTTCATCTCTGCTTCTCCGTACTCTTTCGCTACATGGCGAGGAAGTTGCGCAGCAGGTCGTGGCCGTGCTGCGTGAGGATCGATTCGGGGTGGAACTGCACGCCCTCGATGGCCAGCTCGCGGTGGCGCAAACCCATGATTTCGTCGAACTCGCCGTCCGCCGTCCGGGTCCACGCGGTGATCTCCAGACACGCCGGCAGCGAGTCGCGCTCGACCACCAGCGAGTGGTAGCGGGTCGCCTCGAAGGGATTGCAGAGCCCGGCGAAAACCCCGCCATCCGCGTGGTGCACCATCGAGGTCTTGCCGTGCATGATCTCCCCGGCGTGCACCACGCGACCGCCGAATGCCTGGCCGATGCTCTGGTGGCCGAGGCACACGCCGAGAATCGGCAGCTGGCCGGCAAAGTGGCGGATCGCGGCCATCGAGATGCCGGCCTCGTTGGGGGTGCAGGGGCCGGGGGAAACCATGATGCGCGCCGGGGCGAGCCGCTCGATGTCATCGAGGTCCAGCTCGTCGTTGCGGCGCACTTCGACCTCGGCCCCCAGTTCGCCGAGGTACTGCACCAGGTTGAAAGTGAAGGAATCGTAGTTGTCGATCATCAGGATCATGATGCGTCCATCCTGTGCGGCCGCGCGCAGCGCGCGGCGGCCTTCAATTCGGGGGCGGCTCAGCCGTCGAGATGACCGGAATCGAGGCCGCGCTCGGCCAGCGCCACGGCGCGGAACACCGCGCGACCCTTATTCATGGTCTCGGCCCACTCATTCTCCGGCAGCGAGTCGTAGACGATGCCGGCGCCGGCCTGGATATTCAGCGTGCCATCCTTGATCACCGCGGTGCGGATCGCGATGGCGGTATCCATATTGCCCTGCCAGCCCAGGTAGCCGACGGCGCCGGAGTAGACCCCGCGCTTGACCGGCTCCAGCTCATCGATGATCTGCATGGCGCGGATCTTCGGCGCCCCGGAGACCGTGCCCGCGGGGAAGGTGGCGCGCAGCACATCCATCGCCGACAAGCCCTCGCGCAGCCTGCCGACCACGTTGGAAACGATGTGCATCACGTGCGAGTAGCGCTCGATGGTCATCTTGTCGGTCAGCTCGACGCTGCCGATCTCGGCCACCCGGCCGGCATCGTTGCGGCCCAGATCGATCAGCATCAGATGCTCGGCCAGCTCTTTGGGGTCGGCCAGCAGCTCGGCTTCGAGCGCGCGATCCTCGGCCTCGTCGCGACCGCGCGGGCGGGTGCCGGCGATCGGCCGCACGGTGACTTCACCATCCTCCAGCCGCACCAGAATCTCCGGCGACGCGCCGACCACCTGGTGATCGCCGAGATCGAGAAAATACATGTACGGCGAGGGATTGAGCATCCGCAGCGCGCGATAAAGCTCCAGCGGCCGCGCCGCGTAGGGGATCGACAAGCGCTGCGAGAGCACCACCTGCATGCAGTCGCCATCGGTGATGTAGCGACGGATGCGCTCCACCGCAGCCTTGTAGCCGGCCTCGGTGAAGCCGGAGGTGAAATCCGACTCTTCGACCTCGCGCGGCCGGTGCGGCGGCGGAAAGGGCACCGGGCGGCGCATCTGCGATTCGATGTCGCGCAGGCGCTGTTCGGCGAGCGCCAGCGCGGCCGGCCGCTGCGGGTCGGCGAGCACGATGATGTGCAGCTTGCCGGAGAGATTATCGAAAACCACCACCTCCTCGGAGAGCATCAGCAGGATATCCGGCGTGCCCATCGGATCGGGCTTGTCGCCGGCGCTCGCGCGCGGCTCGATGTAGGCGATGGTCTCGTAGCCGAAGTAGCCCACCAGCCCGCCGGTAAACTTGGGCAGGCCGGGCAGTTCGGGCACGCGGAAATCGCGCTGATAGCGCTCGATCCAGGCCAGCGGATCGGCGACCTGCTCCTCGCTGAGGATGGCGCCGTCGCGCAGCAGGCTGACGCGCTGGCCGCACACCCGCAGATGGGTGCGGCAGGGCAGGCCGATGATCGAGTAGCGGCCCCACTTCTCCCCGCCCTGCACCGACTCCAGCAGGTAGCTGTAGGGTTGCGCGGCGAGCTTGAGATAGGTGGACAGCGGCGTGTCGAGATCGGCGAGCACTTCGCGGCTGACAGGAATGCGGGTGTACCCCTGGCGGGCACAGGCGTCGAACTGTTCTGGGGTCATGGCGCTACTTCAGTTTTTCTCGATGTACAAGGGCGAACGTCGGACGACAATCAGACGCGCCATCGCCAATCGAGAGTCAAAATGAAGTCGCAGCCCATAGTGATCGCCGTTGCGCCGTGCCGATAGGCCCGGACGCTGAATCGGTGGATTTTGTGGCCGCGCATCATAACCCGAAAGCGCGAGAGAGCGTCAAGCGCCCTCCCGCGCCCCGCGGTCAACCCGGTTCGCCGCCGGCTCGGCCGCAGCCCGCTCAGGGCGCCGCGCGATACTCGATGTGCAGCACTGGCGCGCTGTCCTCGCCAGCCTCGCGCGACTCGGCGACGCGCTCGCCGCTGCCGCCGACGATCAGCGCCAGCGCATTGCCGGAGCGCCAGCCGGGGCGATCGACGATCTCCTGCACAACGGCGGACAGATCGGCCGTGCGCTGCGCTTCGCCGGCGTCGCCGACGCGCCGCCATGCGGGCGGACGCCAACTGACCCGCGCCGCCGTGGTGGCGCGACCGCTGATGTTACCGACGCGCTCGCGGAACAGCGCCGCATCGTCGACCGCCTCGCCGCGCAGCCACAGCTCGGTGGGCACGGCGTCCGCCTCATCGGCGCTGAACTGCACCCAGGCGGCCGTAATCCGCGCGCCCTGCGGCACCGTCACATCGCTGAAGCGCAGCCCGGTCAGCTGCTGAGTGCCGTGGTCGTCGACCATCTCCAGATCATCGCTGCCGGTGCGCACCCGCGCGTCGCCGAGGCGCTCCTCGGCATCGTCGCGATAGCGCTGCATGCGACGCTCGAAGCGCATCTCGCCCAGCGGGCCGCTGGTGATGACGAAATCCGCAGTGGCCAGCGCGCTGGGCAGATAGCCCTCGCTGTAGCAGATCGCCTGTAGCCGCGCGTCCGTCTGCAGCCGGATTGCCGAGCTGTAGCGCGGCGCCGAGCGATCCGGCCGACTGCCGTCGAGGCTGTAGTGGATGCGCGACGCCGGCGTGGCGCAGTCCAGACCGACCCGCACGGCGTCCAGATAACGCCCGCCGTCCGGGCTGATGCGCGGCGCCGATGCCGCTGGCACAGCGCCGTCGCGGTACTCGATCAGCAGGCTGGCAGCGCCGCCGCGGCTGCCGTCGTAGGCATCGGCCACGCGCCGGCCCCGACCATCGATGACGAAAGCCATCGCATTGCCCGCGCGCCAGCCGGGCTGGCCGACCAGCTCCTGCACGATGGCGGCGATATCCGCGCTGCGCTGTGCCGCCGCGCGCTCGCCGATGCGCCGCCACGGCGGCGGTTGCCAAGCGACCCGCGCGGCGGTGCGCGGACGCTTGTCGATGTCTCCCGCACGGCGCGAGAAGGGCCGCGCATCGGCCTGCGCCAGCCCCCGGATCCGCAGCCGGGCGTCGCCGGAATCGCGCTCGTCGGCGCTGAATTGCAGGCTGGCGGAGACGATCGTCACCCCCGCCGGCACGCTGACGTTGCGAAAGCGCAGCGCGACCAGATGCGCCTTGCCGCCCTCCTCCACCATATCCAGATCCGGGCTGTACAGCGCGACCCGGCGGCCCACCTGCTCGGCATCATCGGCGGCGGCGCTGATCCGCACTTCGACGCGCTGCG
>CBFCYW010000122.1:0-9074 GCA_965602395.1 uncultured Chromatiales bacterium | reverse complement strand
ACAGCCCCGACCCGATCCTGCCGGGCGACCCGCTCACGCTCGAGGCGACCGGCGTCGCGGACGTGGACGGGGCAGTCGCCCTGGTCGAGTTCTGGCGCGACGTGAACCACAGCGGCGGCCGCGCCGGGGATCCGCCATCGATCGCGCTGGCCGCGCGGCTGCGCGAGCTGCCGTTCCGCGTCGCGCGGCTGAAGACCGGCACGCCGCCGCGGCTGGATGCGCGCAGCATCGACTTCAGCAACATGCAGGCGCAGCCCGGCGACGAGCCGCGGCCGGTGTTTTCCTTCCTCGGTCGGCGCGCCGATCACCCGCCTCAGCGGCACTGCCACATCACCCACACCAATGAGCGCACCCACGCGATCATTCGCGACAACCTCGCGCGCTCGGCTATGTACGCCGGGCATATCGAGGGCACCGGGCCGCGCTACTGCCCGTCCATCGAAGACAAGGTGGTGCGCTTCGCCGACAAGCCCTCGCACCAGATTTTCATCGAGCCGGAGGGGCTGGACAGCCACGAGGTCTACCCCAACGGCATTTCCACCAGCCTGCCCTTCGAGGTGCAGCTGGATTACGTGCGCTCGATCGCCGGCTTCGAGCGGGCGCATATCACCCGCCCCGGCTACGCCATCGAATACGACTTTTTCGACCCGCGCGATCTGCGCCCGACGCTGGAGACGAAGCACCTCGCCGGGCTGTACTTCGCCGGGCAGATCAACGGCACCACCGGCTACGAGGAGGCCGGCGCCCAGGGCCTGCTGGCGGGGATCAACGCAGCGCTCGCCGCGCGCGGCCGCGAGGGCTGGTCGCCGCGCCGCGACGAGGCCTATCTCGGCGTGCTGGTCGACGATCTGATCAGCCGCGGCACCGCCGAGCCCTATCGCATGTTCACCAGTCGCGCCGAGTACCGCCTGCTGCTGCGCGAAGACAACGCCGATCTGCGCCTGACCGCCCGCGGCCGCGAGCTGGGGCTGGTCGACGACCTCCGCTGGGATGCCTTCTGCCGCAAGCGCGAAGCCATCGAGCAGCTCGCCGGACGCCTGCAGGAGCTGTGGATTCGCCCCGGCGAAGCGGCCGCGCAGCGCTACGCCGAACGCTTTGGTGACCAGCCGGCCCGCGAGCAGCGGCTGGCCGAGCTGCTGCGCCGGCCGCAGGTTGATCTGGCCGGGCTGCTGGCGGTGGCCGGCGTCGATCAGCCGGATGGCGGCGAGTCGGACGAGGCGGCGGAGGCGGTGGTCGAGCAGGTCGAGGTGCAGGCCAAGTACGCCGGCTACGTGGCGCGCCAGCGCGATGAGATCGAGCGCCAGCGCCGCCACGAAGAGACCCGCCTGCCGGCGGATCTGGACTATGCGGCGGTGCGCGGTCTGTCCGCCGAGGTCTGCCAGAAGCTCTCCGAGCAGCGCCCGCAGACCCTCGGCCAGGCCGGGCGCATCCCCGGGGTGACGCCGGCGGCGTTGTCGCTGTTGCTGGTGCACCTGAAAAAGCGCCGGGCCGCCTGAGTGGTGCCGGTGGCGCGGCAGCGGCGCGATTTCCCCCGCGAGGCGCTGCGCGAGTCGCTGGCAGAGGGGCTGGCGCAGATGTCGCTGGCGCTGCCGGCGACGGCGATCGACGGGCTGCTCGACTACCTCGGCGAGCTGCACAAGTGGAACCGGGTGTACAACCTGACCGCGGTCCGCGAGCCGCGCGAAATGGTCGCCCGGCACCTGCTCGACAGCCTCAGCCTGCTACCCTTTTTGAGCGGCGACAGCCTGCTCGATGTGGGCACGGGGGCCGGTCTGCCGGGTGTGCCGCTGGCGCTGGCGCGGCCGGATCTGCGCGTCGATCTGCTCGACGCCAGCGCCAAGCGCACGCGCTTTCTCACCCACCTGTGCAGCCGCCTGCCGCTGGCCAATGCGCGGGTGCTGCGCAGCCGGGTGGAGGACTGGCGGCCGGCGGCGGATGACCGCTGCGCCGGCGGCTATGCGATGATCACCTCGCGTGCTTTCAGTGATTTGCGGCAGTTCACCGCGCTCAGCCGCCACCTGCTCGCCGCCGGCGGCTGCTGGCTGGCGATGCTCGGCCGCGAACCCTCATCCACCGCGTTGCAGCAGCTGGCGGCGGAGCTGGCGCTGACCGAGCTGCACCGGGTGGCGCTGCCCGGTGAGCCGGCGACGCGCCATATCGCTCGCGTGGTGCAGCGCAACACGGGCGATTCCGGCTAGAATGTGCCGGCGCCGTCGCGCAGAACCGGAAGGATCGGCATGGGCAAAGTGATCGCAATCACCAATCAGAAGGGTGGGGTCGGCAAGACCACCACCAGCGTCAACCTGGCCGCCTCGCTGGCCGCCACCCACCGCAAGGTGCTGCTGGTGGATCTCGATCCGCAGGGCAACGCCACCATGGGCTGCGGGGTGGAGAAGTCGTCGCTGCAGATATCCGCTTACGACGTCCTGCTCGGCCAGGTGTCGCTGGCGGAGGCGATCGTGCATCTGGACCATTCCGGCTTCGATCTGCTGCCGGCCAACGGCGATCTGACCGCGGCCGAAGTCAAGCTGATGGACAAGCTGGCGCGCGAGCAGCGCATCGCCCGGGCGCTGGCCACGGTGCGCGAGCGCTACGATTACATCTTCATCGACTGCCCGCCGTCGCTGAACCTGCTGACCCTCAACGCGCTGGTCGCCGCCGACGGTGCGATGATCCCGATGCAGTGCGAGTACTACGCCCTGGAAGGGCTGACCGCGCTGCTCGGCACCATCGAAGACGTGCGCGCCACGGTCAATCGCGAACTGCGCATCGAGGGCCTGCTGCGGACCATGTACGACGGCCGCAACAACCTCGGCAGCGATGTCTCCGAGCAATTGGTCGAGCATTTCGGCGAGCGCGTCTATCGCACCATCATCCCGCGCAATGTGCGCCTCGCCGAGGCACCCAGCCACGGCCTGCCGGTGCTGCACTACGACAAGACCTCGCGCGGCGCGCTGGCCTATCTGGCGCTGGCCGGTGAAATCCTGCGCCGCGATGCGCGCAGCGCCACGGCCGGCCACGCCGCCTAGCGCCGTCGCGCCGACCCACCCACAGAAGATTACGGATCAAGATGGCCAAGAAACGCGGTCTCGGACGTGGCCTCGATGCGCTGCTCGGCGGCGTCGAGCAGATCACCAGCGTCAGCGAGGAGGAGCGCGCCGCCAGCCTGCGCCAGGTGGCGATCGAGGATATCCAGCGCAGCCGCTACCAGCCGCGCAGCCACTTCGATGAAGCCGCGCTGCGCGAGCTGGCGGATTCGATCCGCGCCCAGGGGGTGATTCAGCCGGTGGTGCTGCGCAGCATTGCCGGTGGTTACGAGCTGATCGCCGGCGAGCGCCGCTGGCGCGCCGCGCAGCTCGCCGGGCTGGATAGTCTGCCGGCAGTGGTGCGCGATCTCGACGAGCAGGCCGCGGCCGCGGTAGCGCTGATCGAGAACATCCAGCGCGAGGATCTCAACCCGATCGAAGAGGCTCGCGCCCTGCGCCGGCTGCAGGAGGATTTCGAACTCACCCACCAGCAGATCGCCGAGTCGGTGGGGCGCTCGCGGGCCGCGGTGTCCAATCTGCTGCGCCTGCTGGAGCTGCACCGTGATGTGGTGCCACTGGTCGATGAGGGCAAGCTGGAGATGGGCCACGCGCGCGCGCTGCTCGGCCTGCCGGTGGATCGCCAGCCGGGAGCGGCGCTGCGCGTGGTCGCCGGCGGCTTGTCGGTGCGCGCTACCGAGGCGCTGGTGCGCAAGCTGCTGGAGCCGGACCAACAGCCGCGCAGCGGCGCCGTCGATCCGGACATCCAGGCGTTGGAGTCGCGCCTCGGTGAGACCCTCGGCGCGCGCGTCGGCATCCGCCAGGGCAAGGCCGGCGCCGGGCGTTTGGAGATCCACTACAACAGCCTCGACGAACTGGATGGCATCCTCGCCCATATCCGCTGACGAAAATCTTGCAAGTGTGTTCCAGCGGAGCAAATCCAGGCTTGAAATCAAGCACTCAGGCATGCCTCGCGGCGGCCTGCGCTTGCCACCGGGTTTGCCGGTCTATATACTCGCGCCTCGCTGTGATTGACATGCTGCGCTGCAACAAACGAGCGCCCGCAACACTACAATACGAACAGATCACAGCGTTGGTACCCCGAGGAGCATTGGCACCGGGGCTTGGGAGAGCACAGGCAAAACGGGACGCTGACCTTGGCATCGCTACCGCGCCAAGCGACGATCGTCAAGCGCATCCTGTTGGCGCAACTGCTGGTCACTATCGCTTTGCCATTAGGCTTCGCGGTGTGGGGCTGGGCGGCTGCATGTTCCGCCCTGCTGGGCGGCTTGATCTGCCTGCTTCCCAACGCCTATTTCGCACGCCGCATGTTCCGCCACACGGGGGCGAGAGCCGCACGCCAGATCGTCCGTTCGTTTTATGCGGCGGAGGCGGGAAAACTGGCATTCACCGCGATCCTCTTCGGAGTGATCTTTGCCGCGGTGGAGTGGGTCGCAGCGCCGGCGCTGTTCGCGGGGTTCATCGCAGTACAGATTGCGAGCTGGCTGGTGCCGCTGCTCTGGAAGTAGCTGGCGCCGCCTGAAATCAACCACCGAGAGCGGATTATGGCTGGCGGAACGCAGACGGCTTCTGAATACATCAAGCACCACCTGACCAACCTCACCTTCGGCAAACACCCGGTCGAGGGCTGGACCTTTGCGCACGGCGAGACCGCCGGCGATACCGCGCGAATGGCACAGGAGATGGGCTTCTGGGCGATCCACGTGGACACCCTGGGCTGGTCGCTGTTCCTCGGTGCGATTTTTATTCTGCTGTTCCGCGCTGGCGCCAAGCATGCGACCAGCGGCGTCCCCGGCGGGCTGCAGAACTTCGTCGAAACCATGGTGAGTTTCGCCGACAGCAGCGTGAAGGAGACCTTCCACGGCAAGAGCGACCTGATCGCGCCACTGTCGTTGACCATCGCGGTGTGGATCTTCCTGATGAACCTGATGGATCTGGTGCCGGTGGATTTCGTGCCCGCCTTCGCCGCAGCCATCGGCATCCACTACATGAAGATCGTGCCGACCACCGACATCAATGCCACGCTCGGCATGTCGTTCTCGGTGTTCTTCCTGATCCTCTACTACAGCATCAAGGTCAAGGGAGTCGGCGGTTTCGTCGGCGAGCTGACCCTGCAGCCCTTCGGCAAATGGATGCTGCCGTTCAATTTCCTGCTCGAAGGCGTCGGCCTGATCGCGAAGCCGATCTCGCTCGGCCTGCGTCTGTTCGGCAATCTCTATGCCGGTGAGCTGATCTTCATTCTGATCGCGTTGCTGCCCTTTTGGGCACAGTGGGCACTGTCGGTGCCGTGGGCGATCTTCCACATCCTGGTCATCGTGTTGCAGGCCTTCATCTTTATGATGTTGACCATCGTGTATCTCTCCATGGCGCACGAGCATCATTGATCGGGTTTATTGTTACCGCTTTTCTCAACTGAAAAAACTCAACTCGGGAGTTCATCATGGAAATGGTTGTTGGTCTGACGGCTGTTGCCGTTGCTCTGCTGATCGGTATGGGTGCTCTGGGCACCGCTATCGGCTTCGGTCTGCTCGGCGGGCGCTTCCTGGAAGGCGCCGCGCGCCAGCCGGAAATGGTGCCGATGCTGCAGGTGAAGATGTTCATCGTCGCCGGCCTGCTCGACGCCGTGACCATGATCGGCGTGGGTATCGCGCTGTTCTTCACCTTCGCCAACCCGTTCATCGGTCAGGTCGCCGGCTAAGCAGCCATCGTCTTTTCACCTGACACGGCACGGGAGGTCCGGGCGTGAACCTTAATCTGACACTGATCGGCCAGGCGATATCTTTCGCCATCTTCGTGGTCTTCTGCATGAAGTACGTCTGGCCGCCCATCATGACGGCCATGCGCGAACGTCAGGCGAAGATCGCCGAGGGGCTGGCCGCCGCAGAGCGCGGCGCCCAGGCACAGGAAGTGGCCCAGCAGGAGGCCGCCTCCGCACTCGCCGAAGCCAAGGCGCAGGCTGCAGACATCATTGCCCAGGCTCAGAAGCGCGGCAACGAGATCGTAGAAGAGGCCCAGGCCAGCGCCCGCTCCGAGGGCGAACGCCTGGTCGCCAGCGCCCATGCCGAGATCGAGCAGGAGCGTATTCGAGCCCAGGAAGCGTTGCGCAAGCAGGTCGGTTCCGTCGCCATCGCCGGCGCCGAGAAAATCCTGCGCAGCGAGATCGACCAGAAAGCTCACGGCAAGGTGCTCGACGACCTCGTCGCGCAAATCTAACGGGTGATTCGCCATGTCTGACCTGACTACCGCTGCACGACCCTACGCACGTGCGGTCTTTGAGCTGGCACGCGACACCGGCGGTTTTGCCGAGTGGTCTGATCGTCTCGGTTTGCTGGCCGCGGTGATTCTGGATCCGCAGATGAGCGCCATTCTCGACGCCCCGAACCTGGGTGCGGCGCAGCGCTCTGAGCTGATCCTCAAGGTGTGCGGCGACGAGGTGGGTGAGCCGGGGGGCAACCTGGTACGCCTGATGGCCGAGAACGGCCGCCTGAAACTGGTGGCTGAAGTGGCCGCGCTGTATGAAGTACTGCGTGCCGAGGCCGAGGGCAAGGTAGAGGCGCAGGTGATCTCCGCACAGCCGCTCTCCGACGAGCAGCGGGCTGCGATTGCCGCCTCGCTCTCCAAGCGCCTGGGCAGCGATGTCTCCCTGAGCGTCGAGATCGACGAGGAACTGCTCGGCGGCGCGATCATCCGCGCCAACGACCTGGTGATCGACGGCTCGGTGCGCGGCCGCCTGAACAAACTGGCCAGCCAGCTCGCCCGCTAACGGGCGGACAGACCGGATTGGATTAGAGGACTCAGAAAAATGCAACTCAACCCTTCAGAAATCAGCGAGCTTATCAAGCAGCGGATCGGCGATTTCGAAGCCGTCGCTGAAGCCCGCACCGAAGGAACTATCGTCAGTCTCAACGACGGTATCGTCCGCATCCACGGCCTCGCCGACGTGATGCAGGGCGAGATGATCGAATTCCCGGGTGATACCTTCGGCATGGCGCTCAACCTGGAGCGCGATTCTGTTGGCGCGGTTGTCCTGGGTTCCTACAGGCACCTGCGCGAGGGCGACACCTGCCGCTGCACCGGCCGCATTCTCGAAGTGCCGATCGGCAACGAGCTGCTCGGTCGCGTGGTCAACGCGCTGGGCGAGCCGATCGACGGCAAGGGGCCGATCAACGCCAGCCTGAGCGCTCCGGTGGAAAAGGTCGCGCCTGGCGTGATCGAGCGCCAGTCGGTCGATCAGCCGGTTCAGACCGGTTTGAAATCCATCGATGCGATGGTGCCGATCGGCCGCGGTCAGCGCGAACTGATCATCGGCGACCGCCAGACCGGCAAGTCCGCGGTGGCGATCGATGCGATCATCAACCAGAAAGGCACCGGCGTTAAGTGCATCTACGTGGCGATCGGACAGAAACAGTCCTCGATCGCCAACGTGGTGCGCAAGCTCGAAGAGCACGGCGCGATGGAACACACCATCGTGGTGGCCGCCGGCGCTTCCGAGTCGGCGGCGATGAACTACATCGCGCCCTACTCCGGCTGCTCCATGGGCGAGTACTTCCGCGATCGCGGCGAAGATGCGCTGATCGTCTACGATGATCTGACCAAGCAGGCCTGGGCCTACCGTCAGGTCTCACTGCTGCTGCGCCGTCCGCCGGGTCGTGAAGCGTATCCGGGTGACGTGTTCTATCTGCACTCCCGACTGCTGGAACGCGCCTCCCGTGTGAACGCGAATTACGTCGAGAAATTCACCAATGGTGAGGTCAAGGGCAAGACTGGCTCGCTGACCGCGCTGCCGGTGATCGAAACCCAGGGCGGTGACGTGTCGGCCTTTGTACCGACCAACGTCATCTCGATTACCGATGGCCAGATCTTCCTCGAAAGCGATCTGTTCAACGCCGGTATCCGCCCCGCGATCAACGCCGGTCTGTCCGTCTCCCGTGTGGGTGGCGCCGCTCAGACCAAGGTGATCAAAAAGCTCGGTGGCGGTGTGCGCCTGGCACTGGCTCAGTACCGTGAGCTGGCGGCGTTCGCCCAGTTTGCGTCTGATCTCGATGAGCAGACCCGCAAGCAGCTTGAGCGTGGTGTGCGCATCACCGAGCTGATGAAGCAGAAGCAGTACTCGCCGTTGAATGTCGGTGAAATGGCTGTCTCGCTGTACGCCGGTAACGAAGGCTATCTGGATGACCTCGACGCCAGCAAGGTCGTTGCCTTTGAAGAAGCCCTGCACGATCACATGCGTTCCGCGCACAAAGCGCTGATCGACAAGATCAACGAAAAGGGCGATTACAACGACGAGATTGCAGCCGAACTGGGCGCCGCCCTGGACGACTTCAAGGCCAACGGCGTCTGGTAATCAGCTGAGAGCGAGGCTTGGATTATGTCCGGCGCAAAAGAAATTCGCACGAAGATCAAGAGTATTCAAAATACTCAGAAGATCACCAAAGCCATGGAGATGGTGGCGGCATCCAAAATGCGCAGAGCACAGGATCGCATGGCGGCGTCTCGCCCCTATGCGACCAAAATGCGCAATGTGATCAGTCATCTGGTGAACGCCAACGTTGAATACAAGCATCCCTATCTTGTGGAGCGCGAAGTAAAACGCGTTGGCTACATTATCATCTCATCCGATCGCGGCCTGTGCGGTGGCTTGAACATCAACCTGTTCAAGCAAGCCATTGGCAGCATGAAGGAATGGGCCGACAAAGATGTCGAGATAGATGTTTGCACGATCGGCCGCAAGGCGGCGGGTTTCTTCAGGCGCGTGAACTGCAATCTGGTTGCCGAGACTTCCGGTCTCGGTGACAAGCCACACCTTGAAGATCTGATCGGCGTTGTAAAAGTTATGCTGGATGCCTTCGATGAGGGCCGTATCGATCGCCTGTTCTTGGTGCAGAACGAGTTTGTCAACACCATGACCCAGCGCCCGGAAGCCATGCAGTTGCTGCCAGCCGAGCCGGCTGACGACCAACAGCTCAAACACCACTGGGACTACATCTACGAGCCGGACGCCAAGGACGTGCTCGATGGCCTGCTGGTGCG
>CBFCYW010000121.1:0-9408 GCA_965602395.1 uncultured Chromatiales bacterium | reverse complement strand
CGCCGGATTTGCCGCCGGATTTGCCGCCGGATTTGCCGCCGGATTTGCCGCCGGATGGCGGCCCGAGTCGCGCCCGCCTGTCGCCCGAATGCTGCCGCCTTCAGTCGGCGCGCAGCTGGCCGGTCACCTGCGTCAGCAGCGGCACGCCCTCCAGCGAATCGGGCAATTGCAACGCTTCGATCCGCGCCGCGCGATCGACGCCGACGATAATCACCTGGCGGCCTTCGCCATCCAGTCCGATGCCTACGCTGACCACGCCGGGCCTGGCCAGCAGATCTGCTTCGTGGCGCGCTTTGACGGCGCGGATATCGATCTGCGGCATGTCGTTGCCCCCCTCGACGGATGCTTCGTCGAACATGATGTACAGGCTCACGCTTAGAGGCTCACGTTGAGTGCGGTGAACACGTGCTGGATGCGGTTGATGATCGTCGTGCTATCGCTGCCGGCGAACAGCAGGCCCACCAGGCGGCGATCCATATCCAGCACCGCCGAGCCGCTGTCGCCGCCCTGGCTCATCGGCCCGGCGATCAGTTGGTCGGTGAACTGGGCGATCTGGCCGGGGCCGTACTGGACGTTGGCGGTGACGTCGATCTGGCTGATGCTGTCGGTGGTGTAGCCGGTGGTGCGGCCGCTCTTTTGCACCGCCATGCCCAGCGCGCCCTCGGCGCTGCCGTTGATCTGGCCGATGCCGAGGATCTCGTCGCTGATCAGATCCGGCGACAGCGGCCGGGCGAGGGCGGCGTCGACCAGATTGTTGCCGGCCTGCGCGCTGGCGTCGCGCGCCGCCTCCAGCATCGCCTCGGGGCGGGTGGTCACCGCGCGCAGCCGCGCCTGGCTGCCGATGGTTGCGGCGCCCGTGTTGAGCGTGCCGGCCACCGCGTTGGCGAAGCTGCAGCCGCTGGGCGGTTCGCCGCCACCGCCGCCACCGCCGCCGCCGCCGCCACTGCCGCCGCCGGCGCCGTCACCAAAATCGATGACTACGAAATCGGCCAGCTCTGCGATGCGGTCGTCGGGGTCGCTGCCGCCGTCGTGGGGGCCGGGTTGCAGGATCGGATCGCCGGCCAGTGCGGCGTTGCTGTTGGCCAGCACGTGGTTGTTGGAGAGGATGAACACCTCGCCGCCGCGGCGCACCAGGCAGCCAAAGGTGCCGGCGGTGATGTCGCGATGGCCGATGCTGGTGCCGCCCGGCGCCGGGCGGTGGCGGCCGGTGTGCGACTGGAAGGCGCGCAGGCGGCCGGTTTCGATGACGTCGGTGGGGATGCCGTCGAGCTGCGCCGGCAGGCGCTCTGCGCTGGAGAGCTGCGCCAGTGGCAGCTTGCGATCCACCGAGCAGATCAGGCTCGGGGTGTCGGTGAGTTTGCCGTCGCTGACTTTGAAGCCGACGCCGGTGGCGACCACGTGGTGGGTTTTCAGCAGGCGGGCAGACGTGGCTCTGAGTGCGCTGCGCGCTGCGTTGACATCCTGGGTCATGACGCGCTCCTCGGCTGGCTAGCCGGTTGGTCGGTCGACCGGGTGGCGTGGGGTGGCGTCGAGCGGTGTCGCCGGCGCTCACCGGACGCGCACGCGGCGGGCCGGGGCGGGTTCGGTTGGCTGATGCGCTCCGCCAATTTGGCGCTGGAGCGTCTTCGCAGGCTATTCCCGCCGCACTTCTCGCGCAACCGGCGTTGTGCGGATGTTAATGATTCTTCGTGTAAATATGCTGTCAGCGCGGTGTGCTGGCAGCGCCTGGCCGGCGCGCCGGTCGGGCCGGGGCCGCCCCCGACCGGCGCGCCGCCAGGTGGCTCAGTAGTTGGCGTCCGGGAACGCGGCCTTGCGCTCGGCGATGTAGGCCAGCAGCGCCTCATCGGTGGCGGCATCCAGCGCTGGCGGCTGGTAGTCGACGAGCATCTTTTTGTACAGGCCGTTGGCGCGCTGCGCAGCATCCTGGCTGCCCTCGGATTGCCACTGCTCGAAGCTGTTGTTGTCGGCGATCGGCGAGCGGTAGAAGGCATTCTCGAAGTTGGCCTGGGTGTGCGCGCAGCCGAGGAAGTGCTGGCCGGGGCCGACTTCGCGGATGGCATCCATCGCCTGGCCGTTTTCGCTGAAATCGGGGCCGTCGAGCAGGCGCGCGATCATCGCCGCCTGGTCTGTATCCATGAGGAATTTCTCGTAGCTCATCACCAGCCCGCCCTCCAGCCAGCCGGCGGTGTGCAGCATGAAGTTGACCCCGGCCAGCGCCGCCGTCTGCAGGGTGTTGGCGGCCTCGTAGGCGGCCTGTGCGTCGGGCACTTTCGAGGCGTTGAGACCGCCGCCGGAGCGGAACGGCACGCCGAGGCGGCGCGCCAGCTGGGCGGCGCCGTAGAGCACCAGACTCGGCTCCGGGGTGCCGAAGGTCGGTGCGCCGGTGGCCATCGAGACGGAGCTGGCGAAGGTGCCGAAGACCACCGGCGCGCCGGGCTTGACCAGCTGCACGAAGGCCATGCCGGCGAGCGCCTCGGCGAGGATCTGGGTCAGCGTGCCGATGATCGCCACCGGCGACATGGCGCCGGCGAGGATGAACGGCGAGACCACGCAGCCCTGCATATTGCGCGCGTAGACCTTGGCGGCGCCGAGCATGGTGTCGTCGAAGGTCATCGGCGAGTTGGCGTTGATCAGATTGACCAGCGCCGTCTTCGGCTCGCCGCTGGCCGGATCGAGCCAGCTGTCGCCGAAGGCGATCCGCGCCATGGCGACCGAATCCTCGGCGCGCTCGGGGGCGGTCACCGAGCCCATGAAGGGCTTGTCGCTGTACTTGATGTGGCTGTAGACCATGTCGAAGTGGCGCTTGTTGACCGGCAGGTCGACCGGCTCGCAGATGGTGCCGCCGGAGTGGTGCAGGCCGGGCGACAGGTAGGCCAGCTTGACGAAGTTCTGGAAGTCCTCCAGCGTCGCGTAGCGCCGGCCGCCGTCCAGATCGCGCACGAAGGGCGAGCCGTAGGCCGGCACCAGCACCGTGTTGGCGCCGCCGATTTCGACGTTTTTGGCCGGATTGCGGGCGTGCTGGGTGAACTGGCGCGGCGCGCTGTCCCGGATCAGCTGGCGCGCCAGTCCGCGCGGAAAGCGCACCCGCTGGCCGTCGATCCGGCAGCCGCCGGCGCGCAGGATCTCGATCGCCTCCGGGTCGTCGCGAAAATCAATGCCGATCTCTTCGAGCACGGTGTCGGCGTTGCGCTCGATCATTTCCAAGTGCTCTTCGGCGTAGGGCTCGAAGAAGGGGATCTTGCGCTGGATATAGGGTGCGGCTGCCGCGCTGCTGCCGCTGCGGGCTGCCTGGCGTGCGGAGCGGCCGCCGCCGCTGCGGCGTCTTCTTTCTGACATGTCTGTGCGTCCCGGTGGGGGTTGGTCGAAAGCTGTGGTGATCTGTGAGTTGCCGATATTCTTGACGAGCGCGCTGGGTTAAACCCTATGCAGTTACGACGCGTGGTTACTCGCCGACGCCAAGCCCTGCGAAGGCGGTGAATACCCGCCGCCGGTGATGGCGCAGTCAGGCAGTGCGCTGTCGCATACGGTCGCATCCGCGACGCTGGCGCGCAGATACACTTTTCGCCGTCTCGGGAGGGTTGCCGGCCCGCGCTGGGCGCGCCCGCTCCACACACCAGAATTCACGACACAGGAACGGGGAAAGAGCATGAAAAGTCACGCCCGCGTGGTGGTCATCGGCGGCGGCGTCGTCGGTGTCGGCACCCTTTATCATCTGGCCAAAAAGGGTTGGAGCGACGTCTGCCTGATCGAGCGCAAGGAGCTGACCTCCGGTTCCACCTGGCATGCCGCCGGTTTGCTGCCGCTGTTTAATATGAGCTATTCGGTGGGCAAGCTGCACCAGTATTCGGTCGATTTCTATCAGCAACTGGAGCGGGAGACCGGCATGAACGTCGGCCTCAGGCAGGTCTCCAACATCCGCCTGGCCAATTGCGAAGACCGCATGGACGAGTACCGCTACTACGCCGGCGTGGCGCAGACGGTGGGCGTGGATGTGAAATTTCTCACCCCCGAAGAGGTGAAAGCAGCCTGGCCGATGTGCAACACCGAGGGGCTGGTGGGCGCCATCCAGCACCCGGACGACGGCTACATCCAGCCCGCCGATCTGACTCAGGCGCTGGCCAAGGGCGCGCGCGAGCGCGGCGCCGAAATCTATCGCTTCACCACCGTCACCGGCATCGAGCAGCAGGACGATGGCCGCTGGCGGGTGAAGACCGACAAGGGCGATATCAGCTGCGAGCACGTGGTTTCCTGCACCGGCAGCTTCGCCCGCAAGACCGGCGAGATGGTCGGTCTGGACATCCCGGTGATCCCGGTCGAGCACCAGTTCATCGTCACCGAGCCGCACCCGGAAATCCTCGCGCGCCACAAGCAGGGCCTGCCCGAGCAGGGCGTGCTGCGCGAATCGGACGCCGGATATTATCTTCGCGAGGAGGCCGGCGGCCTGCTGCTCGGACCCTACGAGAAGGGCGCGCCCTGCTGCTACGTCGACGGCCCCGCCGACGACTGCGAATACGAGCTGTTCGACGGCGATCTCGACCGCCTGATGCCGCACATCGAAGCCTGCATGCACCGCGTGCCGGCCTTCGGCGAAGTGGGCGTGAAAGAGGTCTACAACGGCGCGATTGCCTACACCCCGGACGGCAACCCGATCGTCGGCCCGGCCTGGGGGCTGAAGAACTTCTGGCTCAATGAGGGCCACAGCTTCGGCATCACCGCCGCTGGCGGCGCCGGCTGGCAGCTGGCCGAGTGGATCGTCGAAGGCGAGCCGACGGTGGACATGATGGGCGTCGATCCGCGCCGCTTCGGGCCCTACGCCGCGCGCGGCTACCTGCGCACGAAAAACGAGGAGGCCTACTCCAACGTCTTCACCACCCACTACCCGGACGAGGAGCGCGCCGCCGCTCGCCCGCTGAAGACCAGCCCCTGCTACGACAGGATGAAGGCGCTGGGCGCGGTGTTCGGCAGCGTCTACGGCTGGGAGCGGCCCAACTGGTTCGCGCCGAAGGATTACTCGCTGAGCGCGGCGGAGCTGAATCAGGCCGACACCCTGCTCAACGAAAACCACTCGCCGGCGCTGGAAGACGGCCGCATCGTCGAAAAGAACTCCTTCCGCCGCAGCAACTATTTCGAATTCGTCGGCCGCGAATGCAAACAGGTGCAGGAGAAGGTCGGCCTGCTGGATATGACCGCCTTCTCCAAGTTCGATGTCAGCGGCCGCGGCGCCGAAGCCTGGCTGAACAGCATCACCGCCAACAAGGCGCCGGTGGGCATCGGCCGCATCACCCTGGCGCACATGCTGTCGCAGAACGGCGGCGTGCGCTGCGAATTCACCATCTACAAAACCGGCAGGGACAGCTACCGGCTGGTCTCCGCCGGCGCCAGCGAGCGCCACGACTGGGACTACCTGACCAAGCTCTGCCCGGAGGATGGCTCGGTGCGCCTGCAGAAGGTCACCACCCAGTACGGCGTGCTGGTGCTGGCCGGGCCGAGATCCCGCGAGGTGCTGCAAAAGCTCACCGACAGCGATCTGTCCAACGACAGCTTCAAGTGGCTGACCGGCAAACCGATCAACGTCGGCTACGCCAGCGCCCACGCGCTGCGGGTCAACTTCGTCGGCGAGCTGGGCTGGGAGCTGCACCACCCGATCGAGATGCAGAACTACATCTTCGACCAGCTGATGGCCGCCGGCGCCGAGTTCGACATCAAGCCCTTTGGCATGCGCGCGATGGATTCGATGCGTCTGGAAAAATCCTACCGCCTGATCCCGCGCGAGATGTCCATCGAATACGCGGCGCTGGAATCCGGCCTCGATCGCTTCGTGCGGCTGGATAAAGAAGAGGACTTCATCGGCAAGCAGGCGCTGCTGGACTGGCAGGCGCGCGGCTTCGGCAACGCCTTCGTCACCCTCGAAGTGCACGGCGTAAAAGACGCCGACGCGCGCGGCTCCGAGGCGCTCTCCGTCGGCGGCCAGGTGATCGGTCGCGCCACCTCCGGCGGCTACGGCTTCCGCGTCGGGAAATCGCTGGCGCTGGGTCTGGTGCAGCCGCAGTACGCCGCCGTCGGTACGCAGATGCAGATCGAGATTCTCGGCGAGCTGTACGACGCCACGGTGATCGAAGAGTCGCCCTACGACCCGAGCAACGCCGCGCTGCGCGCCTGAGCGCCGGCGGCGCACTGCGGTGGCGCAATCGGCCCCTGAGCCTGTCGCTTTGGGGCCAGTTGCGGTCGCTCGTGCGTTGCCATCGCACTGGGCGGGCGCTAGCATCGCGACTCGCCAGATTTTCCAGCCGGCGCGCCGCGCGGCATCAGGCCCTGCGGCGCGCTGAAATGAACGAGGTTGCCCCATGAAAGTACTTGTTGCCGTCAAGCGCGTGCTCGACCCGCAGGTCAAGGCGCGGGTCAAGGCCGATGGCTCCGGCGTCGACCTGGCCAACGCCAAGATGTCCATGAATCCCTTCTGCGAAAACGCCGTGGAAGAGGCCCTGCGGCTGAAAGAGGCCGGTGTCGCCAGCGAGATCGTCGCCGTCTCCATCGGCCCGGCCAAGTCCGAGGAGACCATCCGCACCGCGCTGGCGATGGGCGCCGACCGGGGCATTCACGTGGTCACCGACGAGGCCGTCGAGCCGCTGGGCGTGGCCAAGATTCTCGCCGCCGTGGCCGGCAGCGAAGCGCCGGGGCTGATCATCACCGGCAAGCAGGCCATCGACGACGACAGCAACCAGACCGGGCAGATGCTCTCCGCGCTGCTGGGCTGGTCGCAGGCGACCTTCGCCTCCAAGCTGGCGATCGACGGCGACAGCGCCACCGTCACCCGCGAAGTGGACGGCGGGCTGGAGAGCATCACCGTCAAGCTGCCGGCGGTCGTCTCCGCGGATCTGCGCCTCAACGAGCCGCGCTACGCCTCGCTGCCCAACATCATGAAAGCGAAGAAAAAGCCGGTGGACAAAACCGATCCCGCCAGCCTCGGCGTCGATGTCAGCCCGCGTCTGGCGGTGCTGGAAGTCAGCGAGCCGGAAGCGCGCGCCGCCGGCGTCATCGTCGGCTCCGTCGCCGAGCTGGTCGAGAAACTGAAAAACGAAGCGCAGGTGATCTGATGGCTACCCTGGTTATTGCTGAACACGACAACGCCGCGCTCGGCGCGGCCACCCTGAACGCCGTCACCGCGGCCGCCGAGCTCGGCGCCGATGTGGATGTGCTGGTCGCCGGCTCCGGCTGTGCCGCGGTCGCCGAAGCCGCCGCCAAAGTGGCCGGTGTCACGCGCGTGCGCGTCGCCGACTCCGCCGAGTACGCCAACGGCCTCGCCGAGAGCCTCGCCACGCTGATCGTCGGCCTCGCCGGGGATTACAGTCACATCGTCGCCGCCGCCACCACCTACGGCAAAAACGTCCTGCCGCGGGTCGCCGCGCTGCTCGACGTGATGCAGATTTCGGACATCGCCGAAGTGGTCTCCGCCGACACTTTCGTGCGCCCGATCTACGCCGGCAACGCGCTGGCCAGGGTGCAGTCCAGCGACGCCACCAAAGTCATCACCGTGCGCACCACCAAATTTGCCGCCGCCGATGACAGCAGCGGTTCGGCTGCGGTGGAAAGCGTCGATGCCGCCGGTGACGCCGGCCTCGCCAGCTTCGTCGGCCAGCAGTTGTCCGAGTCCGACCGCCCCGATCTGGCCTCGGCAAAGGTCGTCATCTCCGGCGGCCGCGGCATGCAGAACGGCGACAACTTCGCCATGCTCGACGAGGTCGCCGCCAAGCTCGGCGCCGCGGTCGGCGCCTCGCGCGCCGCGGTCGACGCCGGCTTCGTGCCCAACGACTATCAGGTCGGCCAGACCGGCAAGGTCATCGCCCCCGAGCTGTACATTGCGGTGGGCATCTCCGGCGCTATCCAGCATCTGGCCGGGATGAAGGACTCGAAGGTCATCGTCGCCATCAACAAGGACGAAGAAGCGCCGATCTTCCAGGTTGCCGACTACGGTTTGGTGGCGGATCTGTTCGAAGCGGTGCCGGAATTGTCCAAAGCGCTGGACGGCTGAGCCGGGCGTAAATTGCGATGGCACTCAGGGCCGGGGCTGGTTGCTCCGGCCCTTTTTGTTGGCGGAAGCTGCGCAGCGAGTGCGACCTGCTGCGGATTGTGTTGTACCGAGTACTTGCGCGCGATTGCATACGGCAAATACACTGAGCTGAAGCTTTCCTGGATGTCGCGCAGATGGATTTCGCGGGTGCGTACAAGGTGTTGTCGCAGCGGTTCGAGCAGTTCGTCGGGCCGGATCGTAATGCGGTCCTTCCGCCCCCTAGCCATGGCGCGCCAGCGCGGCTCGACGCCATCGCGCACCAACACGGCGCGGCGTTCGAAATCCAGATCCTTCACTCGCAGTCGCGCGCATTCCAGCAAACGCAATCCAGATCCATACAGCAGCGCAGCCACCAGCCAGTGGCGGCCATCCAGTCGCGCCCGAAGCGCGCGGGCTTTTCTCTCCGTTGCCAAAGTGGTGAGGAAAGCCTCGATCTCCACCGCACCAAGTTCGAGCGGATGGCGCTTGCCGTGAAACAGGATGAAGCGCTTTATCCAGTGTACGTAGGATTGTTCAGTGCGGATCGAGTAGTGCAGCAGGCGGATTTTCTGGCGAACCTGCTCCAGCAGACGGGGCTTGCGTTCCATGCTTCGCGCTCCTTGCGTGGGCTGGTTTCATACCTAAAGGCTAGTGTGAGTAAAATCAAGGGGTTGCTGGGGCTAGGTGAGTGTTATACGACACTTTTGGTGTGTTATAACACACCACTTAGGTCCCCTAATCAATAGTTATGCGCAAAAGAAACTATGAGCAATCTATCTGAACAGAAATTAGAAGAAGAAATAGCGCTATTGAAGATTGATCGCAAGGCCGCTAATCTAAGGATATTTCTCGATATATCAAAGGCCATTTCATTGATATTGGGGGCAATCATCGTTTTTTGGTTTATTCAACAACCGGAATCTATTCTAAATCGCGCATCTTCTAAAGAAACAATTGCCAGGGAAAGGGCAAAATTAATGCTTGAGTGGATAAAAGAAGAAGACCCTGAAAAACAAGCAAGTGCTTTAGCATTAATAAAGGCTGCATATGGTGAATCAGACGATGGATGGATTAGAAATCTTGAAGCCAGACTAGAAAGCAAGGCACAATCCTCGGCGGTTGATAATTTGCTCAAGCGACATGCTCAACTCACTAATAAAGCAATAGAATTCAAATATGAGATGGAGAAAGAAGAACAAGGAATAGGCACAGGTAAACCAGGAAGAGGGCCAAGATGGGCTGAACTTAGGAATTCACTGGCTGCTACAGAATTTGAGATCAAGAAAATTTTAGAACAACTAGAGATGTACGGTTTTGATGTATCGCAGATACAGAAACAATAGAGCATCGAATAACAAAAC
>CBFCYW010000120.1:0-9596 GCA_965602395.1 uncultured Chromatiales bacterium | reverse complement strand
TTTGGTGCCGTTGGCGTTGAGCGTCATCGGCGAGCAGGCGGTGTCGTCAGCCTGGGCACCGGCCGCGGTGGCGGTGAAGGTGTAGCCATCGACGGTGCTGGCGGTGAGGGTGTAGTAGCCGTTTTCGCTGCTGGTGCGCCAGTTGAGATCACCGGCGATGTCGGTGGTGTAGGCGCTGTTCTCCATGAACCAGCGCTCCTGCAGATCGACCAGCCGCAGCAGCTCGGTCTTGGCCTCGGCGCGGCGCGCCTGCTGCATGTAGTCGCTGTAGGCCGGGTAGGCAACCGCGGCGATGATGCCGATGATGGCGACGGTGATCATCAGCTCTATCAGAGTGAAGCCCTGCTGGGGGCCTGGGGTGCTTGTCATCTCGCTCTCCGCAGCGCCGGGCCGCAGCCACACGGCGCTTATCGTTCATACCAGTAGGTTCGCACCGCCGCGTTGGAGGTCGGGTCTTCGCCCACTTCTTTGCCGTGCAGGACGACATTGACCAGCTCACCCTCCTGTTCGGTGACGATAAACGCTGTATCGGGCGGAATGCCCGGCGTCTTCAGGTTTAATTTGCGATCCTCGCGGGTCAGCGTGCTGCCCGCTACCGGCTGGAAGAAATCGAACGCCGGGGTGGCATTGCTCACGTTCAGGTAGTAGGCGGCGCCGACGCCGGTGCCCGGCAGGCAGGGGTCGGTGCTGGCCTGGGGCACAAAGGTGGAGAGGATCGCCACCCCGTCCACGATCAGCGGCGACGACATCACTTTTTCGCCCAGCCCGGCCAGGCGTATGTACCACCCCCGCGACTCGCTGAGTCGGCGGATAGCGTCTTCACGGCTGGCGCCGCTGCCCTGGCCGATGACGTTGTCGGTGGCATCGAACAGATCGGCTTCGGTGCGCGTCACGTAGCTGCTCGGCACGTTGAATACGTCGTTGTCGCGCAGCATGTAGATGCGATCGGCGATGTCCTCATCCAGCGGGTGAGCACGGTAGCCACTGCCTATCACCAGCGCCAGATAGGCGCTGGCGCCGTCGTTGATCAGCGCCACATCCGGCGATTCGTAAAAGCGCCGCTGATTGGCCGGCTCGGCGCCGGCGAGGCTGGCGATGCGACCGCCGCGCGCCAGACTGGCAGCGCCGCCGTTGTCCGCCGACAGATCGAAACGCCACACCTGGCCGCCGCTGTCGCCGACGTAGATGCGATCCAGCAGGCCATCGCCGGCGGAATCGAAGGCGGCCAGCCGCGAGGGGATGCTGTGGGTCATCTGCGGCATTGGCAGGTCGGCGCCATCAAAATTGCCCGCCGCCCACAACCGCTGGCCGGTGTCGGCGTCGGCGATGAACACCGCGCGGCCCATGCCGTCGGCGCCGGCGCTGGTGTCCTGGTTGCGATCGTAGCCGCCGGCGAAAACCAGCACGCGACGCTCGACACCGTTGAGGCGGATCTTGCGCAGCAGCGGCTGCGACCAGGTCTGGCCCAGCTCGCCGAAGCCCGGCGTGCCGCCGTTCGGGTTGCCGGCGCCGCCGCGGATGGTCCACAGCAGGCGCGCACTGGCCGGGTTCTGACGCACGCCGGTGACATCCAGCGCGTAGACGTTGTAGCCGCCGCGACGCATGCCGAAGTAGAGCCGCACGCGATCTCCGGCGGCCGGATCGATGACCCCATCGCCGCCGTCATCCACCTCGACAGTGATCGCGCCATCGAGCCCGTAGGGACGTTCCGCGGTGCCGAGGTTTTCGTGCAGCAGCGCCAGGCGCGGCAGCAGATCGCGCGGGATGAAGGCGAACAGCTCCTCGCCGGTGCTCGTGTCAACCGCGTGCAGATAGCCATCGTTGGTGCTGAAGAAGGCGACCACATCCGGCGCATCCTCGCTGCCGCCGTACTGCACCAGCACCGGCTGCGAGTGCAGCGGGTCGCCCAGTGAGCGCCGCGAATCGCCCCTGTCGCCGTCCAGATCCTGATCGTTCACATCGACCCCGCGCGCCCAGCGCAGCAGCCGCTCGCGGTAGGCAGCGGCGGCGACCGGATCACTCGCCGGCACGCCGAGCAGTGCGGCGGTGACGGCGGCATTGCTCTCGTGCAAACGATTGGCCGCGGAGGACAGGGGGACGCCGGGGTTGATGTCGGTCCACACCCGACGCGAGTCGAGCAGCGCGTCGGTGAGCCGATCGCGAGCACCGCCGCGCAGCGGGTCGTTGCCGTCCACCTGTGCACTCCAGAAGCTGCGCGCGGTATCGATGATTGCGCCGGTTTCGGCTACGACCACGTTCTGCGTGCCGGCCTGATCGGTGATGTGGAATTCGCCGCTGGTGCGGTCGTAGGCCAGCCGGTATTTCTTCAGGTTGCCCTCCCAGTGCGGTGCGAAGCTGGGATTGAACATGCTGAAGTAGAGGTTGTCGCGATTGCTGGTGCGGCTGAAGCTGTTCACCGAGACGCTGGGCGCGGTGAAGGATGCGCCGGTCTGGCTGATTTCGTTCAAAATCGCGGAGAAAGCGGCCGACAGGGTGGCGGTGTTATCCGCGGTGAAGTAGCGGCCGCCGCCTTTCTCCGCGGTGTCCTCCAGCAGGGTCTGTTCGCTGTGGAAGCCGATGGTGTAGACGCGCGCCTGCTGCTCGCCGGGCACGGCGTCGCCGGGGCGCAGGTCGGTGTTCTCATCGGCCATCACCTGGGCCAGTTCATCGAGGCAAATGCCGTAGCGACCGGGGTGGTCGTTGGCACAGGCCGCCGAGCCGGTGGCGGCGGCGAAATTGGGCAACTGTGCGATCAGTCGATTCGCCTCGCTATCGAGATTGGGCGTGCCGTCGGTCATCAGCACGGTGAAGTTCTGCTGGCACTCGAACTGGATCGGGCTGAGGTAGTTGGCCGGGTTTTCCGGCGCGCGCGCGGCGGCGACGCTGACGCCATCGACCAGGCCGTAGGTCACCGGCCCGCCGGCGTAGTATTGATAGGCCTCGTAGAGCGTCTCGGAGAGCGGCGTCGCGGTGTTTCGCTCCACGCCGGGGTCAGACAGCGCATCTATGAATACCTGGCGATTGCCCGGCACGTCGATGTCGCTCATCGCCATCGCCACGTAGCCGCCCTGATACCGGGCATCACCGAAGGTCGAGTTCTGATTCGAGTTGCTGAACCACAGCAGACCCACGTTCACCCCGGAAAGACGCCGCGCCAGCTCTTCGACAACCTGCTGGGTGATCTGGTGACGGGTGCGGCGGCCCAACGGAGGGTTGGCTTGATAATTCAGGAAGTTGGCATCGAACAGGGTGTAATTGGCGCCGCGCTCGGCCCAGTCGATGGCACCCTCGGCGAGGGTCGTCCAGGGGCCGAGCGCGCCATCCACCGGATAGGTGGCGAGATCGCCGGCACCGTGCACGCCGAAGTCACCCGCGCACTCCAGTTGCGTGTTGGCGGCGGCGCCGGCGACCAGCGGACTGAGCAACTCCCAGGCGTTGCGTGCGGTGTCGCCACTGGCATCGACCCGCCAGCCGGCGATGCGGTCGGTGTAGATGCCGTAGCTGGTCAGCGCGGTGCGCGAGGCGTCGCACTGGTTGGCGGCTACCGGAAAGCGCGCCAGACTGTTCGGATCACCGGGCACACTGCCGTCGATGCTCCAGTAGACGAAGCCCGGATCGAAAGCCCCGGCGTAGGTCCGCCCCGGATCGTAATCCAGCGGCGACTCGTGCGTGGCGTACATCGATCCTGAGTTATCCAGCAAAAACAGCACGTTGGGCTTGACGCTGCCGGCGCCGCGACCGACGTACACCTCGATGTCGTCGGCCAGCAGCGGCGCTCCGGCCAGCAGGCCCAGCAATAGCGATAGCGCGATGCGCATAGTCTTTAACTCCTAGCGGCTGTCGGCGGCGCGCACGCGCAGATCCAGCACCCGGCCGCTGTCCACATCGATGAGGATGATCCCGCCACGACGGCGGATGCCTTTCGCCTCGCCCTGGCCCAGCTCGCGATCGTCTTCGAAGTAGCGCACGCCAGCGCCGAGACGCAGCCGCTGCAGCGGGCAGTCGAGACAGTCGCGGAAGGTGAGCTGTGCGCCACCGGCGCCCATCAACAACTCTTCGATGAATACTTCGTGGGCCTCGGCCAGCAACCGCGGCGCGGCGCTGGCCGGCGCCAGCGCGACGCTGAACGCGGCGGCGGTCAACAGTGCGGTGAATCTGCGCAACGACATCTCGGCGCCTCCCTCACTCGATGAGAATGCCTGGGCGGTAGAGCCCCTGCACCTGGTTGGAAATTGCCCCGGAAGGCAGGTGAGTGGCGCTGCTGCGGATCTCGAAGAAGTTGCAGCTCACGCGCAAACCCTGGCCGCCGGGGCACTCGATGCCGCTGCCGTTGCCGGTGAACTGTGTCTCGCCGCTGCTGCGCACCGAATTTTGCTCTACCGCCGGCAGCGCCTTGGCCGTGACGGCGTCTGTAAAATCGACCGCAAATTCACTGGCCGGCTGCGCCTGCAGCGACTGCTCGATCAGCGACGCCGCACCCTGAAAGGCGTGGTGGCGGTTCTGCACATTGCTGGTGATCTTCAGCTCGACGCTGGTCATATTCATGTTGGAGACGCCGAGCAGGGTGAGCATCAGCAGCACGATCAGGCCGATAACCAGTGCGGCGCCGCGCTGGCGACCCGCGGCGGGCCGAGCGCTGTGGTGATTGCACGGCTTCATGGCCGCCCCCGGTTGCGTAGGTTGACCGCGGTGGAGAACAGCTTGCGACGCACGCCGTCGTTGCCGAAGGTGGCGGTGTAGCTGCCCATCTGGAAGCTGCCGGAGGTATCCAGGCCCACCTCGCGCTCCTCGCCGGGGGCGCGCATCAGCAGCCACACGCGCACCGCGCGGATGTTTTCCACCTCGGCGAGGTTCGGCCAGTTGAGGCCGCCGAACAGCGGGTTGCTGGCATCCACGTAGCGGTTGACATCGCCATCGCAGGGGCTGAAATCACAGTCATCGACACCGAACTGCAACTGCATGCTCTCCACCCCCGAGACCAGCACCTCATCCTCAATGGTCGGCCCGGCGCCGTCCGAGACCAGGCTCAACCGGTGCAGCGCGGGGATCCCGTCACCGGTCACCGTGTGCGGGCTGACGTAATACAGGTGGCTGATCAAGCGGTGGTTTTCATTCGGATTGAAAGCCGGCGCAGCGGTGCCGATGAACAGCTGCCCACGGGTGCTGCGCGACTGCACGTAAACGGTGTTTGCAGCCAGATCGGCATCCGCCACCGCGCGCCCATCGGCGTAGCGCACAGCGAGTATGTCGCTGCCCGGCACCGCGCCGATGGCGCTTGCGATGCAGCCGCCGAGGAAGGGATTCGCGGCGCTGCCGTCGATGGCGTAAACGCGCCGCTGCAAATCGACGTAGAAGCCGGCGGCGCAATCGTTGGCGGCCGGCGGCAGCTCGTCGGGGGCGCCGCGGCGACCGCCGATAGTGCTCGGCCAGCTGTTGGGGCCGAAGGCGCCGGCCATGCGCAGATCGCGCGACATCTGGTCGAGGGCAAAACGCGCTCCGTCGAGCATGTGCGCCTGCGCCTCGGAGGTGCTGTAAGCAGTGCGGCTATTGACCAGCAATCGCATCACACCGGCGACCACGATCAGGCCGATGACCAGCGCGATCATCAGCTCGATCAGCGACAGACCGCGCTGGCGGCGGCGCTCAGATGCGCGTGGTGGAGTCATAGCGCTTGCTTCCGTTACGCCCGGTCCAGCCGATGCTGACGGTGACCACGGCCGGGACCACGGTGGTATCCACGACGATGGAGAGATCGTCGGCCCCCAGCGCCGCACCCAGCGAGGCGCGCACCGACTGGCGCCAGCGAAACAGGTCATCGGCGGCCAGCTCGGCGGGCGTGCAGCTGAGCGCCACGGCGGTGCGATCGGCACAGCCGTGATCAACTGGCACACCGGCGTAGTCACCGAGCGCCGCGCGGTTGGCGCGCATCCGCTCGATCAGTTCCTGGGTGTGGAATACCGCCTGCGAGCGCGTCGTCGCGCTGTGCCCGGCCTGCAGGCCGATCGACTGCAGGCCGGCGACACCGAGCATGCCGATGGAAAGCACGAACAGGGTCACCAGTGCCTCGATCAGCGAGATGCCGGACTGGCGCCGCCACTGCGGCGCGCGGCGAACGCTGTGAGCGCTGGCGGCAGCAACAGGCGCCTGATCTGCGGTTACGGACACGCGGTCACCACCCCGCGCTGCGCACGCACGTTGCCGGAGCGGCTGATGGCTACCTCGCGAGCGCTATCCAGGTGGCCGCCATCGCAGATGCGCAGGCTGCCGCGCAGCGACTGGCCGACGGCGTTCATCGGCACCCCGTCGCTCTGGAAGATCACCACGCCGGCCAGGTTGGTGGCATTGCCGGGCACGCGGATGGTGGCATCGCCGGCGGTTACGCCGTTATGCGTGCGGATCACTGTCTCGCCGGCATCCAGCGTGCCATTGGCGGCGCCGGCGGACTCGGGAAACACAATCCAGCCATTCTCCCAGCTGGCGTCGGCGACGCAGCCATCGAGCGCCGCGTTGGCGCGGCAGATGGCTACTGGCTGGTTGCGCTTGATCGCCTCGCTGCGCGCGAATTGCAGGTCGGCGACCAGCTCGTTGGTGATGGCGACAATCGCGTTGTCGCGCAGCATGCTGGTCAAAGACGGCACGCCGATGCCGAGGATCACCGCCACCAGAGCGATGGTGATGATCAACTCGATCAGCGTGAAACCGCGCGAAGCGAGACGGTGCCGTGGACTGCTCATGGCAAGCTGTATACCACAGGAGCGTCAAACTGCCGTCGCTCGCCGAGCCAGCGGCCCAAAGCGTTGGACGAGCGGCGCGCAGCGCCCACAGCCCCCGAAAAGGCCGGCCGCAAACGCGCCTATTCGCGCAACCGCCAGCGCCCCGATGGATGCGCGCGACAAAAGCAATCGAGCAGCGCGGCGACCAGCCGCGAGGGTTTCGGCGAGCGGCGCACGATGGCGGCGAATTCGCAGGTGTAGCTGAATGGCTCGACCAACAGCGCGCGCATCCGCCCGCTTTCGACGAAGGGCCACGCGAAGTGATCGGGCAAAAATCCCAGGTAGCGACCGCTGAGCACCAGTGCAGCCAGCGCTTCCTGATCATAGGCGTCGGCGTCGCGCCGCAGACCGAGGCGGTGGCTGGTGATCAGATTGGGCGAGTGGCGTGCGTTGCCGGCGTATTTCGCGGCGCGCACCTGCGCGGCGTCGATGTGCGCGTCGCGGCGCGTGAACAACGGGTGGCCGCGACCGCAGTAGAGCAACATCTGCTCACCGTACAACAAGTGGTAATCGAGGCTCGCCGAATGGCGGTGCAGCGGGATCACACCAAAATGGTAGCGGCCGTCGATGACGCCGCGCTCGATGTGATTGATGGCCGCGGTGTGGATCGACAGACGCACATCCGGGGCGGCGTCATCAAAGCGCCGCAGGGCGTCGTCGATATGCGCCTGCGGGTTACTGGTGGCCTGGTCGAAAAGGGCGATATTGAGCTGCCCGCGCAGGCGATCGTGAACCTCATCGACCTCCTCGCGAAAGCCATCCAGCGCGGCCAGCAGGCGCTGCGCCGCCTCGTGGATCTGCCGCCCCTCTTCGGTGAGCGCAAAACCGCCGCGGCCGCGCCGGCAAAGGCTGGCGCCGAGGCGCGTCTCCAGATCTTTCAAGTGGCGGCTGATGGTCGAGCGGCCGACGTTCAGCTCCAGCTCGGCGGCCGACAAACCGCCGGCGCGCACCACGGCGAGAAAAACCCGCAGCAGGCGTAGATCGACATCGCTGACCCGACCGATTCGGGGCTTGCTGGCGGCGCACATAAAGTTTCACAAAATGGCAATGTTACTTCGACAGCTTGGCATTTACGCAACTTAACCGCCAGCCCTAGCATCGCTGACAAAGCACAGCCACCAGGGAAAACCGCCATGTCCAGCGAATCCGCACACACCGAAACCATGCAGCAGATGGCCGCGCGACTCGGCAGGCGGGATCTCGACGCCTTCTGGATGCCCTTCACCGGCAACCGCGCTTTCAAGGATGACCCGCGCCTGATCGTCGGCGCCGACGGCGTCCACTACCAGAGCGCCGACGGCCGCCGCATACTCGACAGCCTCTCCGGCCTGTGGTGCTCCGGCTACGGCCACAACCGCAGCGAGATCGCCGACGCGGTCAACCGCCAGCTGCGCGAGCTGGACTACTCGCCGGGCTTCCAGTTCGGCCAGCCGCTGGCCTTTGAGCTGGCCAATCGCATCGCTGCAATGACCCCGGCCGGGCTCGATCACGTCTTTTTCACCGACTCCGGCTCCGAGGCCGCCGACACCTCGCTGAAGATCGCCCGCGCCTACTGGCGCATCCGCGGGCAGCCCGGCAAGACCAAGCTGATCGGCCGCGCCAAGGGCTATCACGGGGTCAACTTCGGCGGCACCAGCCTCGGCGGCATCGGCCCGAATCGCAAAATGTTCGGCCAGCTGGTGGACTGCGACCACCTCTCGCACACACTGCTCAAAGACAACGCCTTCAGCCGCGGCATGCCGCAGAGCGGCGCCGAGCTGGCCGATGAGCTCGAAGAGCTGGTAGCGCTGCACGACGCCTCCAACATCGCCGCGGTGATCGTCGAACCCTTCGCCGGCTCCGCCGGTGTGGTGGTGCCGCCGCAGGGCTATCTGCAGCGCCTGCGCAAGATCTGCGACAAGCACGACATCCTGCTGATCTTCGACGAGGTGATCACCGCTTTCGGCCGCGCCGGCGCGGCCTTCGGCGCCGACGCCTTCGGCGTCACCCCGGACATGATGAACATGGCCAAGGGCATCACCAACGGTGCCGTGCCGATGGGTGCGGTGGTGGCCAGTGCGCAGATCTACGACACCTTTATGTCTCAGGACCTGCCCGAATACGCCCCCGAGCTGCTGCACGGCTACACCTATTCGGCGCACCCGGTAGCCTGCGCCGCCGGGCTGGCGGCGATGGATGTGTTCGCAAACGACCGCATCGCCGAGCGCGCGGCCACACTGGCGCCCTATTTCGAAGAGTGCGTACACGGCCTGAAGGGCCTGGCCAACATCGTCGACATCCGCAACTTCGGCCTCGCCGCGGCGATCCAGCTGGCGCCGCTCAACGGCGATCCGGGCCTGCGCCCGTATCGGGTGTCGATGGAATGCTGGAAGCGCGGCCTGTACCTGCGCTTCGGCGGCGACACCCTGCAGCTCGGCCCGCCGATGGTCTGCGAGCGCGAGCACATCGACGAGATCTGCAACATCCTCGCCGACGTCATCCCGAGCATCGCCTGACGCCACCGCGTCGCCCAGAGACTGGCGGCGCGGCTGCGGCCCGCGCATAATCGCGGCGCTTCCCGCCCGGGGCGCCGCGCCTGTCCTGCCCGCCGTGAATATCCGCACCGCCAGTATCGGCCTCTCCCTCGCCCTGCATCTGGCGCTGGCCTGGCCATTGCTGAACAGCTTTGCGGCGAAGCTGACGCCACCAGATACCGGCCAGCTGCCGGCGCTGACCATCGCCCTGCAAGCACCCGCTGCCGCCGATATCCGCGAGCCGCAACCCGAGCCAAAGCCCGAACCAAAGCCCGAGCCAAAACCCGCGCCGAAACCCGCGCCGAAACCC
>CBFCYW010000119.1:0-9606 GCA_965602395.1 uncultured Chromatiales bacterium | reverse complement strand
TACACCTCCGGCACCACCGGCAACCCCAAGGGCGTGGTCTATCACCACCGCGGCGCCTACCTCAACGCGCTCGGCAACGCGCTGACCTTCGGCCTCGACGCCAGCTCGGTCTACCTGTGGACGCTGCCGATGTTCCACTGCAACGGCTGGACCTTCACCTGGGGCGTGACCGCTGTCGGCGGCACCCACGTCTGCCTGCGCAACGTCGATCCGGGGCTGATTTTCCCGATGATCCGCGAGCACCGCGTCACCCATCTGTGCGGCGCGCCGATCGTGCTCAACATGCTGGTGCACGCGCCCGACGAGCAGAAGGTCGCCTTCGAACAGACCGTCGAAGTGGCCACCGGCGGCGCCGCGCCGCCATCCGCGGTGATCGCCGCGATGGAGCGCATGGGCTTTCGCGTCACCCATCTCTACGGCCTCACCGAAACCTACGGCCCGGCCACCGTCTGCGCCTGGCAGGAGGATTGGGCCAGGCTGGAGCTGGCCGAGCGCGCGGCGAAGATGGCCCGCCAGGGGCTGCGCTACCAGACGCTCTCCGGCTACATGATCGCCGACCCGCAGAGCATGCAGCCGGTGCCCGCCGACGGCGAGACCATCGGCGAGCTGATGCTGCGCGGCAACACGGTGATGAAGGGCTATCTGAAGAACCCCGAGGCCACCGCCGAGGCCTTTCGCGGCGGCTGGTTCCACAGCGGCGATCTGGGCGTGATGCACGCCGATGGCTACGTCGAAATCAAGGATCGCAGCAAGGACATCATCATCTCCGGCGGCGAGAACATCTCCAGCCTCGAAGTCGAAGATGTGCTCTATCGGCACCCGCAGGTGATGGAGGCCGCGGTGGTCGCCTGGCCGGATGACAAATGGGGCGAGATCCCCTGCGCCTTCGTCACCCTCAAACCCGGTGCGGAAGCGGTCGAAGCCGCCGATATCATCGCCTTCTGCCGCGACAATCTGGCGCACTTCAAAGCCCCGCGGCGGGTCGAGTTCGGCCCGCTGCCAAAGACCTCCACCGGTAAAATCCAGAAATTCGCCCTGCGCGCGCGGGCCGGCGAGGCGGCGCGGTGAGCGCGCTCGAGCGCTTCCGCCTCGACGGCCGCGTGGCGCTGGTCACCGGTGCCTCCAGTGGCCTCGGCGTCGGCTTCGCCGCGGTGCTGGCCGAGGCCGGCGCCAGCGTCGCGCTGGCCGCGCGGCGGCTCGATCGCGCCGCCGGTGAGGCGCGGCGGATCGAATCCGCCGGCGGCCGCGCCGCCGCCTTCGCGCTGGATGTCACCGATGCGCAGAGCATCGCCGCTGCGCTCGACGCCATCGAGGCCGAGCTGGGGCCGGTGCAGGTGCTGGTCAACAACGCCGGCGTGGCCGGCTCGGCGCGCGCGCTGCAGGTGGCGGCCGAGGACTGGCGGCGGCTGATGGCGACCAATCTCGACGGCGTCTGGGCGATGGCGCAGGCGGTGGCGCAGCGGCTGGTGGAGCGGCAACTGCCCGGCAGCATCGTCAACATCGCCTCGATCCTCGCCGAGCGCCAGTGCACCGGAACCGCGCCCTACGCCACCAGCAAGGCCGCGGTGGCGCAGTTGAGCAAATCGCTGGCGCTGGAGTGGGCGCGCCACGGCATCCGCGTCAACGCCCTCGCCCCCGGCTACATCAGCACCGATCTCAACCGCGACTATCTGGCCAGTGAGGCCGGGCAGGCGATGCTCAAAAACATCCCGCAGCGCCGCGTCGGCAGCAGCGAGGAGCTGGCCGGGCCGCTGCTGCTGCTGGCTTCGGATGCCGGCAGCTTTATCACCGGCAGCCTGCTGGCGGCCGACGGCGGGCATCTGGTCAGCAGCCTTTGATGCGATCTGCGCGGCGTTTCGTCCCGCCGCCGCCATCAGCTTCGCTGCGGTGCGCCGCGAACTGGCGATCAGCGCGTGGGTCGCGGTGATCTGTCTGGTCGCCGCGCCCACCATCGGATTTGTGGGAAACTGGCCGCTCTGGCGGTCGCCGCGGGCCGCCCAACGCACTCCTCAACCAAGGTGCCGACATGCCCTATAGCCCCGATCTGATGGCCGAACTCGACATCCTCTGCCTGTTCGATCTGTCCACCACCCAGGCGGGCATCAAGGTACACAGCAATGCCAGCGAAGCGGCCATCGCCGCTGCCGCGCGGCTGCACGACAAGGGCCTGCTGACCCAGCCCGATGGCGGCTATCTGACCGCGCTGGGTCACGAGGCCGCCGAGCACGCGCAGGCGCTGCTACGCCTGATCGAGTAAGCCGCCGCCGCCGGCAAGGTTTGCCGCCGGGGTGGCAAACCTTGCCGCCGTAGCCCTGGCGCGCTGACGGCGGTGCGCGCAAGCCGTTGAAAAAGCGGCGTCTCCGATGCTCTCCTGCAAGCTGGCACGCACTGTGCTGTGTCACCGGCAAAACCCTTTCGAGGATTGCCGCGTGAAACTCGCTATCGACCAGGCCCTGTCTCTGCACGACGACGCGCTGCGCCTGCGCGCCCAGCGCGCCAGCGTGCTGGCCTCCAACATCGCCAACGCAGACACGCCCAATTACAAGGCGCGCGATATCGACTTTTCCGCCGCGCTGCGCCGCGCCGCTGGCGGCCAGCCGGTGGCCGCTGCCGGCGCGGTCAGGCTGGCGCGTACCGACGGCGCGCACATTTCCGGTGGCGCGCCGAGCGGCGATGCCGAGCTGCTCTATCGCAATCCGCTGCAGCCCTCGCTGGACGGCAACACCGTCGATCCGCACGTTGAGCACGTCGAGTTCAGCGAGAACGCGTTGCGCTATCAGGCCAGCCTGAAGTTCCTCGGCGACCGCTTCCGCGGTCTGCGCAACGCCATCAAGGGGGAGTAAGCGATGTCCCTGCTGAACAATTTTGATGTCGCCGGTTCGGCGATGAGCGCGCAGTCGCTGCGGCTCAATATCACCGCTTCCAACATGGCCAATGCCGACACCATCGCCAGCACCCCGGAGGACGCCTATCGCGCCCGCGAGCCGGTGTTTCTGGCGCTGCTCCAGGGCCAGCGCCGCGAGACCGTCGGCGTGCACATGGCCGGGGTGGTGCAGAGCCAGGCGCCGGTGGGCGTGCGCCACGCGCCGGGCCATCCGCTGGCCGACGACGAGGGCAACATCTACTCCAGCAACGTCAATATCGTCGAGGAGATGGTCAACATGATGTCCGCCTCGCGCAGCTTTCAGAACAACACCGAGGTGCTGAACACCTCCAAGCAGTTGTTGCAGCGCACGCTGCGCCTCGGCGAGTAGGGGGCTGAGTGATGAATAACGGAATCGATCCGAAAACCGCGAGCATCTACGAGCAGCTCGGGATGGGGCCGAAGCCGGCCGATGCAACGCCCAACGACGAGCTGGGCCAGGATGCCTTTCTCGAACTGATGACCACCCAGCTGCAGAATCAGGACCCGTTCCAGCCCATGGAGAACGGCGAGTTTCTCGGCCAGATGGCCCAGTTCGGCACCGTATCGGGGATTTCCGAACTGCAGAAATCCTTCGACAGCATGGCCGGCTCGCTGACCTCCAACCGCGCCCTGCAGGCTTCGGTGATGGTCGGCCGCGAGGTGCTGGTGCCCGGCGATACGGTGCGGCTGGATGCCCAGAGCGGTCTGGCCGGCGCGGTCGAACTGCCCGGCTCGGCGGCCAATGTCGCGGTCGGCATCTACACCCCGGCCAACGAGCTGGTGCACACCATCCAGCTCGGCCCGCAGCCCGCCGGCACCCAGCGCTTTGCCTGGAATGGCCTGCTCGGCGACGGCACACCGGCACCGCCGGGCAGCTATCGACTGCGTGCCGAGGCGCTGACCGCCGACGGCGCACAGGCGCTGGAAACCCTCGCCGCCGGCAATGTGGATAGCGTCAGCCTCGGCAGTGGTGGCAGCGATTTCACCCTGCACGTGGCCGGCATCGGCGATGTGCGCCTCGGCGATATCCGCCAGATCAGTGACCAGAACAACAGCAACCAGAACAACAGCAACCAGAACAACAGCCAGGGCCGCGACTAGTCCGGCGACTGGATAAAGCAATAGCGACGCGGCGACCAACCCCAGCGACTTCCTCTCAGGAGACAGGCTCACATGTCATTTTCCATCGCACTCAGCGGCCTGCGCGCGGCCAGCTCGGAACTCAACGTGACGAGCAACAACATCGCCAATGTGGGCACCTTCGGCTTCAAGGGCTCGCGCGCCGAATTCGCCGATGTCTACTCGGTGAACGCCTTCGGCTCATCGGAGACCTCCATCGGCGCCGGCACGCTGCTCTCCAACGTGCGCCAGCTGTTCAACCAGGGCAGTCTGGAGTACACCGAGGGCGGGCTCGATCTGGCGATCAATGGCCAGGGCTTTTTCACGACCTCCACCGACGTCGACAACCTCGACGCCAACTACACCCGCGCCGGTGCCTTCGGCGTCAACGCCAACGGCTACGTGGTCAACGCCGAGGGCCAGTATCTGCAGGTCTTCCCGGTGGAGCGCGACACCGGCGATGTGATCTCCACCAGCATGTCGTCGATCGGCTCGCTGCAGGTGCCCGACAGCTACGGCCCGCCAGTGGCGAGTTCCGGGGTGGGCATCGGCGTCAACCTGCCGTCCGAAGCGCCGGATCTGCCGATCGCGGCCTTCGACCCGACGGACTCGACCACCTACACCAACACCACCACCACCGCGGTGTACGACTCGCTGGGCAACGCGCACACCATCCAGAGCTACTTCATCAAAACCGACTCGGTGAACAACACCTGGGAGACGCGCACCTACCTCGACGGCAACCCGATGCCGATCAACGCCGGCTCCAGCGAGACGCTCACCTTTGACAGCTCCGGGGTGCTCATCGCGCCGGCCAACGGGCTGCTGGACTACGACCCGGTGGCGCTGGCCAACGGCGCAGACCCGCTGGATATCAGCCTCAACCTCACCCATCCCGACGGCACCAATACCACCCAGTTTTCGTCGCCGTTTCTGGTCAGCTCACTGAGCCAGAACGGTGCCGGCACCGGCAGCCTGAGCGGGCTGGAGATCACCGAGGGCGGCGTGGTGATGGCCAACTACACCAACGGCAAGTCGCGCGCGCTGGGCAAGGTGGTGATCGCCGACTTTCCCAATTCGCAGGGCCTGCGGCAGATCGGCAACACCATGTGGCGGGAGACGGTGGACTCCGGGCAGGTGCTGATCGGCGAGGCCGGCAACGGCCGCTTCGGCACGGTGCAGGCCGGTGCGCTGGAGAGTTCCAACGTCGATCTGACCACCCAGCTGGTCAAGCTGATCACCGCGCAGCGCAACTTCCAGGCCAATGCCAAGGCGATCGAAACCTCCAACACCGTGACCCAGACGATCATCCAGATCTAAGCCGCCGGGAGCCTCAGCCGTGGATAACCTGATCTACACCGCGATGACCGGAGCGAAGAACACGCTCATCGCGCAGAGCAGCAATGCCAACAATCTCGCCAACGCCAATACCTGGGGTTTCAAGGCGGATGTCGATTACTTCGCCAGCAAGCCGGTGTACGGCCCCGGCCACCCCAGCCGGGCGATGGCCGAAGACGAGCGCGCCGGCTTCAACCCGGACGCCGGCAGCCTGATCCAGACTGGGCGCACGCTGGATGTGGGCGTCGGCGGCGAGGGCTACATGGTGGTGCAGACCGCCGCCGGAGAGACCGGCTACAGCCGTCGCGGCGATCTGCGCATCGACCCCAACGGCCTGCTGATCAACGGCGAGGGGCACATGATCATGGGCAACGGCGGGCCGATTGCGGTGCCGCCCAATGAGGCGATGGTGATCGGTCGCGACGGCACCATCAGCATCCGCCCGCTGGGCGGCGGCGCCGCCGAGCTGGTGACGCTGGATCGCATCCTGCTGGTCAATCCGGCGCCGGATCAGCTGACCAAGGGCGAGCACGGCCTGCTGCACATGAAAGACGGCAGCCAGGCCGAGCCGGATGCCTTCGTGCAGGTGGTCTCCGGCACGCTGGAATCGAGCAACGTCAACACCGTCGAGGCGATGGTCAACATGATCGAATACGCCCGCGGCTTCGAGGCGCAGACCAAGCTGTTCAAGGTGGCGGAGAAGCTCGACGAAGCCTCCGCCCGGCTGATGCGCGCCTGAGGGAGGGCAACTGAATGAACCCGGCACTGTGGATTTCCAAAACCGGCCTCGATGCGCAGCAGACGCGCATGGCGGTGATCTCCAACAACCTGGCCAACGCCAGCACCACCGGCTTCAAGCGCGAGCGCGCGGTGTTCGAGGACCTGTTCTACCAGAACATCCGCCAGCCCGGCGGCCAGACCTCGCAGCAGACGATGCTGCCCTCGGGGCTGACCATCGGCACCGGGGTGCGCGTCACCGCCACCGAAAAGCTGCACACCCAGGGCAACATCATCCAGACCCAGAACGCGCTGGATGTGGCCATCAACGGCCGCGGCTTTCTGCAGATCCTGATGCCCGACGGCAGCATCGGCTACACCCGCGACGGCAGCTTCAACATCGACGCCCAGGGCAATGTGGTGACCTCCGCCGGCTACTCGCTGCAGCCGGGGATCAACATTCCCAACGGCGCCCTGTCGGTGGATATCGGCGCCGATGGTTCGGTTTCCGCACTGCTCGACGGCGCGGTGGCACCGATCGATGTGGGCAATATCCAGATCGTCGATTTCATCAACCCGGTCGGCCTGCAGCCGCTGGGCGAAAACCTGTTCGCCGAGACCGTCGCCTCCGGCCCGGCCACCGCCGGCAGCCCCGGCAGCGCCGGGCTCGGCACCCTGGAGCAGGGTTTTCTGGAGACCTCCAACGTCAACATCGTCGAGGAGATGGTCAGCATGATCGAAACCCAGCGCGCCTACGAAATGAATTCCAAGGCCATCTCGACCACCGACGAGATGCTCCAGTACCTGAACAACAACGTCTGATCGCCGAGGTGAGCACCATGTCCCGAGCACTGAAAACCCTCGCCCTGCTGGCCGCGCTGGCAGCCCAGGCCGCCTGCTCGCATATGGGCCCGGCGGTGCGCTCGGACCCGGCCTACGCGCCGGTCGAACCGCCCATGCCGGCGGCGCCACCGGCGCAGAACAACGGCAGCCTCTATCACAGCGACAGCGCCGTGGAGCTGTTTCGCGACGCGCGCGCCTACCGCGTCGGCGACATCCTCACCGTCAACCTGCAAGAGGCCACCGACGCCGAGACGCGCGCCTCCACCAGCACCGCCAAGACCTCCACCACCACCCTCGGCGGGCCGAGCCTGCTCGGCCTGCCGGTGACCGTCGCCGGCAACGAGATACTGGAGAATTTCGCCGACGGCGCGCGCGATTTCTCCGGCAACGGCAACAGCGCGCAGAGCAACAGCCTGGAGGGCGAGCTGTCGGTCACCGTGGTGCAGGTCTACGCCAACGGCAATCTGGCGATCCGCGGCGAGAAGATCATCGGCATCAATCAGGGCAGCGAATTCCTGCGCGTTGCCGGCATCATCCGCCCGGCGGATATCCAGGCCGACAACAGCGTGCCGTCGAGCAAGATCGCCAATGCGCGGGTCAGCTACGGCGGCGGCGGCGCACTGGCCGACGCCAACACCTCCGGCTGGCTGGCACGATTCTTCAATAGCGAGTACTGGCCGTTTTAAAGACACGCCCGATTCCATGCCGGCGCAATACGCATCGCGGATTGCGCCGGTGCCGGGCAGGGAACATCCTCGGAGAAGTCGCCATGTTGAATCAGCCAGCCATCGTCCAATGCGGACCGCAACACGCCATGTGGCGCAATGCGCTGCGCGTATTGCGCCCTGCGACCTGGCCTGTGCTGGTTTTGCTGCTCGCCCTGTGCTGGTCGCCGCAGGCCGGCGCCGAGCGCATCAAGGATCTGGCCGGCATCGCCGGGGTGCGCAGCAATCAGTTGCTCGGCTACGGGCTGGTGGTCGGCCTCAACGGCACCGGTGATTCGGTCAACCAGACGCGCTTCACCGGCCAGAGTTTGCAGGCCATGCTGCAGCGCTTCGGCATCACCTTGCCGCCCGGCACCAGCCCCAGCTCGAAGAACGTCGCCGCGGTCACCGTGCACGCCGAGCTGCCGGCCTTCGCCAAGCCGGGGCAGGCGATCGACGTCACCGTCTCCAGCCTCGGCGACGCCAAGAGCCTGCGCGGCGGCACCCTGCTGATGACCCCGCTGAAGGGCGCCGACGGCCAGGTCTACGCCGTCGCCCAGGGCAATCTGGTGGTCGGTGGCTTTGGCGTCGATGCCGGCGACGGCTCGCGGGTCACGGTCAACGTGCCCAGCGTCGGCCGCGTGCCCAACGGCGCCAGCGTCGAGCGGGTGGTCGCCAATCCCTTCGCCGAGGGCGAATCGATCTACCTCAACCTGCACAGCCCGGATTTCACCTCCGCCAAGCGCTTGGCCGACACCATCAACCGCGTCGTCGGCCCGCAGACCGCGGCGCCGGTGGACGCCGTCTCGGTGCGCGTCAGCGCGCCGCGCGATCCCGGCCAGCGGGTCGGCTTCGTGTCCTTTCTGGAGAACCTCGAACTGGTCCCCGGCGAGGCCGCGGCCAAGGTGATCATCAACTCGCGCACCGGCACGGTGGTGATCGGCAACCACGTGCGGGTCGCCGAGGCGGCGGTCTCGCACGGCTCGCTGACGGTGTCGATCACCGCCAGCAACGACGTCGTGCAGCCCAATCCGCTGGGCGGCGGCGACACCGCTGAAGTGCAGAACAACGACATCGAAGTCACCCAGGAGGACAGCCGGATGTTCGTCTTCGACGCCGGCGTGACCCTCAACGAGCTGGTCCGCGCGGTCAACCAGGTGGGTGCGGCGCCGGGTGATCTGGTGGCGATTCTCGAAGCGCTCAAGCAGGTCGGCGCGCTGCGCGCCGAGCTGATCGTGATCTGATCGGGGCGCGCGATGAACACCGAATCCGCCGGCTTTTATCTCGACCAGCACGCCCTCTCCGGGCTGAAGAACGCCGCCCGCGAGGGGGGCGGCGACGGCGCCCAGGATGAACGGACGCTGCGCCAGGTGGCCAACCAGTTTGAGAGTCTGTACCTGGGCATGCTGCTCAAAAGCATGCGCGAGGCCGGCCCCGAGGAGGGCCTGATGGACTCCGAGCAGACGCGCTTCTTCCGCGACATGCTGGACAAGCAGCGCGCCGTGGAGATGGCCTCCAGCGGCGGCATCGGCCTCGCCGATCTGCTGGTGCAGCAGCTCTCCGGGCAGTCGCGGCAAGCGCTGCCGGACGGCGCCGACGAGGCCGCGCCGGGCGATGCCGCGCTGGCCGATGCCGTGGCCCTGCGGCGGGACTACGCCGGCCTGCCGCTGCACAGCGAGCGCGCCGGCCTGCGCCTCGATGGCGGCGATAGCGGGAGCCGTTTCCTGGCGCTGGATGAAGGCCGCGTCGATGCCCGCTGGCGGCAGATGCCGGTGAGACCCTTGCCGCTGCCACCGCGACCGCCGACTGCCGCGGCCAGCGAAAAGGTCCTGCAGCCGCTGATCGACGGCCTGCCGGCGCAGCCGCTGTCCGCCGCTATGGCGACGCCGCCGGCGGCGCGCCCGGCCTGGCAGCTGGCGGCGGATGCCGCCATCGCCGGTTCCGCCGCACAGGCCGCCACGCAGCAGGCCGCCACGCAGC
>CBFCYW010000118.1:0-9778 GCA_965602395.1 uncultured Chromatiales bacterium | reverse complement strand
GGTGGTCGGCGACGGCCCGACCTACATCAGCTTCGATGTCGACGCCCTCGACCCGGTCTACGCCCCCGGCACCGGCACCCCGGAGATCGGCGGCCTCAACACCCACCAGGCGCAGCGCCTGCTGCGCGGCCTGCGCGGGCTGGATCTGGTCGGCGGCGACGTGGTCGAGGTCTCGCCGCCCTTCGACCCCAGCGGCAACACCGCGCTGGTGGGGGTGACGATGATGTTTGAAATCCTCTGCCTGCTGGCCGAGCAGGTCGCGGCCCGATCCGCGTAGGCTCGCCGCCGCGCTTGCCGGACTCGGCGGGCGCGTCAATCAGCGCCGGCCTACCTCAAGCCGGCCGCTGCTCTGGTCCCGGAGCTGATCGAGCAGGGCGTCGGTCTGCGCCTCGGGCAGGGCGCAGCGCAGCGTCAGCCCGGCACTGTAATCGGCCGCTTCGATGTGGCCGCCGGCGTCTTCGATCAGCCTGCGCGCACTGGACTCAAGCGAGTAGGGCAGCCCCAGCGTCAGCCACTGCAGCGCCAGCAGCTCGCGGGTCTGCAAGCGCTGCATCGCCTCGCTCAGCGTGCCGCCGTAGGCGCGCACCAATCCGCCGGTGCCGAGTTTGATGCCGCCGAAATAGCGCACCACCACGGCGACGATCTCGCCGATGCCTGAGTGCATCAACACATTCAGCATCGGCTTGCCGGCGCTGCCGGAGGGTTCGCCGGCATCCGAGCAGCCGACCGCGGTGGTGTTGCCCGGCTGGCCGGCGACGAAGGCGTAGCAGACATGTCGCGCGTCCGGGTAATCGGCGGCGATGCGGGCGATGAATTGCTGCGCGGCCGCGGCGTTCGGCGCGTGGCCGAGATGGCAGACAAAGCGGCTCTTTTTGATCGTCTGCTCGAAATCCAGATCCGCAGCCGGGATCGGGTAGCGCGCCATCAGTGCTGCCGATTCGGCGGCAACAGCTCGCGCACACTGGCGGGCACCGCGCGCTGTACGGCGGCTTCGATGCGCGCCGCGTTGCGCTGCCACCAGATGCCGATGCCGATCAGCGCCAGCCCCAGCAGGGTCAGCGCAAAGGGGAACAGCAGCGAATCGGCGAACACCCGATTGGCCAGATGGCCGAGGTAGATCGCGACACCGACAGCGCCGAACACCGCGAAGGCGCGCCGCTGCAACAGCACCGACAGCGCCAGCAGCACGAGGTTGACCGCACAGTAGCCGAGCCGGCTGAGTTCGCTGCCCGAATCCATCAGCGTCAGTCCGCCCCAAAAAGCCGCCAGCCCGGCCAGATACAGCCAGAAGGCGAAGTCCTCGCGGGTGCGCCGGTCGATGAAAAAGGTCGCCACCAGCAGCACCAGCCCAAACCACAGCGAGACGAACCTGCGCTCCTCCCAGCCCCAGGCGTCGGCACCAAACAGCAGCGGTGTCAGATCCATCGACAAAAACCACGCGGCGATCGCCATCGGCAGGCTGATAAACGCAAAGCGCCAGCGCCACAGGTACACAGCGCCGACCGCCAGCGTCGCCAGCTCCATCACCAGCCAGCCGCCGCGCACGTAGCGGTAGTAATCTTCGTAGTCGCCGGGTAGCTCCTGCGGCCACCAGCCGAGCAGATCCTGGATGGCGAACGCCCACAGCGGGGTGATCGACACGGCGACGGCCAGCAGCAAGCCACCGGGGATGCGCGTCGCCAGCGACTGCCAGAGGTGGTGGCCGGCGGCGGTAAAGCCCACCGCGTAAACCAGCGCCACGATCAGCAGCGCCGCGGAGCCGGCCCGCTGCCAGGCCTCGGTCATCAACCAGCCCATCGCAGCCATCACCACCAGCGCCCCGGCGTACCACAGCAGGTGGATGGCGGAGAACTGCGCGCGCGTCGCCGGCGCCTCGCTCAGCCAGTCCCACAGCGGGCCGACCTGCTCGGGCTGCAGCTTGCCGGCGGCGGCGGCGTCTTCGAGTTGTTGGCGGCTGAGTTGCATGGGCGGTACCTGCTAGAGCATGCCGAGGACCGCGCGCAAGCGCTTCTCGACTGCTTCGATTTCCGGCGTGGTGAGTACGGTCAGCACCGCGGTATCGATCCGCTTCCGATCCAGCGTGCGCGGCTGGTCGATCATGATCTGGCTGTCCTGGCGCAGGCCATCGCGCGCGGCGATGGGGTAGCGCAGCTTGTCCAGCCCGGGGCGCAGCTGCCCGGTCAGGGGCAGCACGACGAGGGTCGGCAGGCCGGCGGCGGTCAGCTGATCCTGCTGGATCAACAGCACCGGGCGGGTCTTGCCGACCTCGGCGCCGCGGTTGGGGTTCAGTCGGCCGTTGCGGATCTCGCCGCGCTTCACCGGCTCGCCCTCAGCGCCGCTTGGCGCGCCCGTCGCCGGCCGATTCGGCGACCCGCAGGGCGTGGTTGTCGCTGTCGAGAAACGCCTCGGCGACGCCGGCCGTCTGCGCGCGCGAGAGCTGCCGCGCCTCCGCCGTCATCTCGGCGAGGAAGCGCGCGCGCTCCAGCTCCCGCAGATGCTCTTCCAGCGCTTCGCGGACGAGTTCCGAACGCGGCCGATTCTCCAGCCGCGCCTCCTCGCCGAGGCGCTCCGCCAGCTGCTCCGAAAGGCGGATGCTCAGGGTGTGTGTGGTGGCCAAGCCATGCGCTCGCGTCATACAAAGTGTGGTTATCAATGTACTGCATTGGCTGGCTCGCTGCACCTTTGCTGCGCGGGTCCGATGCGTCGATCCGGCGCGTGGATTCTGAGCATCCCGGCGGTGAACGCGAGAGAGCGGTAATGTACTTTGAGTGTCGGAACGCGTCATTTGCAGGCGCCTCGGCGGGCAGGGAGTAGCGGACCGCATGGACACCTTCGACCGACTCTACCAGTTGCACAGGCTGTTGCGTGCGCGGCGCACGCCGATCTCCCGTGACGATCTGCAGCATTCGCTGGCCTGTTCCAGTGCCACGCTGACCCGCAGCCTGCGTTTTCTGCGCGACTACATCGGCGCGCCACTGGTCAATCATCCCGGCGAGGGCTACCGCTACGCGCCTACCGATGCCGACAGCTACGAGCTGCCGGGCCTGTGGTTTTCCGCCGATGAACTGCGCGCCCTGCTGCTGCTGGAACAGCTGCTCGAAGACCTGCAACCGGGCCTGCTCGACGAGCAGCTCGCCCCCTTCCGGCGGCGTATTCGCAAGCTGCTCGAACATCTCGGCCCCGGGTCGAGCGCCGCCGCCGGCCGCATCCGCCTGCTGCATGCCGCCGCGCGCCGCCGGCTGACACCGCAGCATCTGCGCGACATCGCCGCCGCCCTGCTCAGTGAGCGGCGTATCGAGGTCGAATACGCCGCGCGCGCCGATGGCCGTACAACGCAGCGCCAGCTCTCGCCGCAGCGCCTGCTCTACTACCGCGAAAACTGGTATCTGATCGCCTGGTGCCACCTGCGCCACGAGCTGCGCAGCTTCGCGGTTGAAAAATTGCACCTGCTGGGCGTCGCCGGCGAGGCCGCCCGGCAGCTGGCACCGGAGCGGCTTGACGAGGCCATCGGCGGCGGCTTCGGCATCTTCGCCGGCAGCGCCGAGCAGTGCGCCGAACTGCGCTTCTCCGCCGCGCGCGCCCGCTGGGTCGGCGACGAGATCTGGCACCCGCAGCAGCGCGGCGAATACCTCCCCGATGGCCGCTACCGGCTCAGCGTGCCGTACTCCGAACCCGACGAACTGATCGGCGAAATCCTGCGCCACGGTGCGGAGGTGGAAGTGCTGGCACCGGCGAGCCTGCGCCGCACCGTCGCCGCACAGCTGCGCCGCGCGGCGGAAATCTACACGGATGATCAGGATTTGAGCATCGCCCGTGATAAGGGATGACACGCGCGAGATGGTTTAGCGCCAGATCGAGCCAGCTAAATTGAAGGAGCAAGTATTCGATGCAGTTTACGGATTACTTCCACCGAGCGACCGGCTTGCCGGCGCCCTTTGCCTACCAGCAACGACTCGCCGAGCAAGCCTGGCCGGATTTGCTCAATGTGCCAACCGGGCTCGGGAAAACGGCTGCCGTAGTGCTTGCCTGGTTGTACAAGCGCCGCGTGCTGGGCGATGCGCACACGCCGCGACGATTGGTCTATTGCCTGCCGATGCGCGTGCTGGTGGAGCAGACCGAACGCAGCGTTCGCAACTGGTTGGATCGGCTCGACATATCGGATGAGGCCGGTACGGGCGGCGTCGGTGTACACCTGCTGATGGGCGGTGAGGCCGACATGCGCTCCTGGGTGGATCACCCGGAGGAGGATGCCATCCTCATCGGCACCCAGGACATGCTGCTGTCACGCGCGCTGATGCGTGGCTACGGCATGAGTCGCTACCAGTGGCCGGTGCACTTTGCCCTGCTGCACAGCGACGCGCTGTGGGTCTACGACGAGGTGCAGTTGATGGGGCCGGGTTTGCCGACCGCGGTGCAGCTCGATGCGCTGCGCCGCAGGCACGGCAGCGGGCGGCCGGCGCGCAGCCTGTGGATGTCGGCGACGCTGAATCGCGATTGGCTGGCGACGGTGGACATGCGTGCGCATCTGCCGGCGCTGGCCGAGTTGACGCTGGACGACGCGGAACGCGCCGATCCGCAGATCGCCGCGCGGCTCGGCGCGGTGAAGCATCTGCAGTGCGCCGATGTCGCTCTGAGCGCGGACAACCACAAATCTGATGCCGCCGCTTATGCGCGCGAACTGTGCGCCGCGGTGCTCACTGCGCATGTGGCCGGCAGCAATACACTGGTGGTGCTCAACAGCGTGGTGCGCGCGCAGGTGCTGTTCGCCACGCTGGAAAAACAGGCGCCCGCCGCCGATCTGCTGCTGGTTCACGCGCGCTTTCGCCCCACTGAACGACGCCGCATTGAGGGCGAGCTGTGCAGTGATCCGCCCGCCGCCGGGCGCATCATCGTCGCCACCCAGGCCATCGAGGCCGGCGTCGATATCAGCAGCCGCACCCTGTTCACCGAGCTGGCGCCCTGGTCGTCGCTGGTGCAGCGCTTCGGGCGCAACAACCGCTACGGGGAGTGCCGCGCGGCGCCGGCAGTCCCCGCAGATGACCTCTTCGCCGCTGACGAGCGGGGTGGCAGCCGGATTTTCTGGCTCGACATCGCTGCCGGAGACGACAAGCTCGCCGCCCCCTACAGCGCCCAACAACTCGACGAGTCGCGGCGGCGACTGCTCGAACTCGACAGCGCCAACCCCGCCGACCTGCCGGCCACCGACGCAGCGGCACCGCTCTATCAGGTGCTGCGCGACAAGGATCTGCGCGATCTGTTCAACACGGACACCGACCTGTCCGGCTTCGACATCGACATCTCCGCCTACATCCGCGATGCCGACGAGGCCGATGTACAACTCTTCTGGCGCGATCTGGGCGCCGGTATCGACGACCAGCCACCAGCCCGGCGCGACGAACTCTGCCGCGCTTCGATGAGCCAGTTCACGGCGCTGTTCAAGCGCGCCAAAGAACAGATCTACCAGCGCGACAGCCTCGATTCCGACAGGCCCTGGAAGCCACTGCACGAGCGCGCGCGGCCCGGCATGCTGCTGATGGTTGATGCCGCCGCCGGCGGCTATCTCGAAGCGCGGGGCTTCTCGCCCAAATCCAAGCGTGCCGTGGCGCCGGTGGTGGCTGCAGAGGGCGGCGGCGCGGCGGAAAGTTACCCCAGCGATCCGCGCAGCTTCACCGGCGCCTTCGTCAGCCTGCCGCAGCACCTGTGCGATGCCGAGGACGCATCCGTTGCGTTGTGCGATGCGCTGCCGTTGGCCGATGACGAACGCAGCGCCATCACCCGCGCCGCGCGCTGGCACGACGTGGGCAAGGCGCACGCCGCCTTTCAGAACATGCTGACGCGCCACCTGCCGGAATCTGCGCAAGGCCAGCGCGAGGGTGAGCTGTGGGCCAAGAGCGACGGCTGCGGCCGCGCCGTCTACTTCACCGGAGAGGTGACGCGCGATGGCGACAAGACCCGCTACACCGGCCGCCGCCAGCACTTCCGCCACGAGCTGGCCTCGGCGCTCGCCTGGCTCGATCAGCACGACGACGAAGCGCAGGCCGATCTGATCGCCTACCTGATCGCCGCCCACCACGGCAAGGTGCGCATGGGGTTGCGCGCACTGCCCGGCGAGACACAGCCGGACGACGTCGGCCTGCTGTTTGCGCGCGGCGTGTGGGCCGGCGACCGGCTGCCCGGCTTTGCCATCGGTGCTCGCGAGCAGGTCGTCGACTGCGAGTTGCAACTCGATCTGATGCAGCTCGGCGAAGGGCCGCAGGGGCCATCGTGGGCGGCGCGCACGCAGCGTCTGCTCGCCGAATACGGCCCCTTCCGACTCGCCTGGCTGGAGGCGCTGGTGCGCATCGCCGACTGGCGCGCTTCGCGCAACATGCAGGAGGGAGAGCAGGCATGAAGCACACACTGCATCTGTACGGCTGCACGCCGACCCCGCTGGCCCACTACCTCAAGGCGCTCGCAGTGCTGCGGCTGGTGGCCGAGCAGCGGGATGCCACGGCCACCGGGCGTTGGGAGGGTGAGCACTTCGTGCTGGAGAGTTCGCTGGATGAGGCGGGTTTGCTGGCGTTCTTTCTCGATGAGTACCGGCCGACACCGATTGTCGCGCCGTGGAATGGCGGCAGCGGGTTTTTCCCCAAAGACAATTGCAAGGCGCTGGAGGCATTGAGCGCCGGTGAATCGGCCCGCTTCGATGAATACCGGGAAGCGCTCGATCTGGGGCGGGCCGTCATAGCCGGGGCTGATCTCACTGAAAGCCCCAAAGGGGATGACAAGCTCGCGCTGCTGGCGCGGGTGCGCGCCGAGGCCACAGAGTCGCTGCTGGCCTGGCTGGATGCCGCGGTACTGCTCACCAGTGGTGATGTTCGCTACCCACCGTTGCTTGGCACCGGCGGTAACGACGGTCGTCTCGATTTCACCAACAATTTCATGCAGCGCGTGACCGAAATATTCGATGTGAAGAGCGGTATCGCCAGCACGGCATCGCGCGACTGGCTGGCCGATGCGCTGCTGTCTCAGGCTCGACCGGGGCTGCTGACCAGGGCGGTAGGGCAGTTCTCCCCCGGGGCTGCGGGCGGCCCGAATGCGGGTAGTGGCTTCGAGGGCAATGCGCAGGTAAATCCCTGGGATTTCGTGCTGATGCTGGAGGGAGCACTGCTGTTCGCCGCGGCGGCGACGCGCAAGCTGCAGCAGAATGATTACGGCAGTCTGAGCTATCCCTTCACCGTTCGCCCGTCATCCGCTGGCAGCGGCGGGTCGGCGCACAGCGATGAAGCCGCCGCCCGCGGTGAAATCTGGATGCCGTTGTGGCAGCGCCCGGTCGGGCTCGCGGAGCTGGCGTCGCTGCTCGCCGAGGGGCGTGCCAACCTCGGTCGACGCGCTGCACGCGACGGCTTCGAGTTTGCCCGTGCGCTGGCCGAGTTGGGCGTGGATCGCGGCATCGACGCCTTCCAGCGCTACGGTTTCGTGATGCGCTCCGGCAAGGCTTATCTGGCCACGCCGATGGGACGGGTGGCGGTGCGGCGCAATCCGGACGCAGAGCTGATCCACGATCTGGAGCGAGGTGGCTTTCTCGACAACCTGCGCCGATTCGTGCGCAGCAAAGAGGCCCCCGGCCAGATCCGTTCGCTAACCCGACAACTGGAAAACGCGCTGTTTCAGCTCACGCGCGGCAGCAGCCCGGCGCTGCTGCAACGCATTCTCGGCCTGCTCGGTGACATCCAGTCGACCGCCGGCAAGAGCCCGAAAACGCGCGAGGCGCTGCGCTCACCGCTGCCGCGTCTCGCCGAGCGCTGGGTTCACGCGGCCGACGACGGCGGCCACGAATTCCGCATCGCGCTGGCGCTCGCCGGTCTGCACGGCGGCGACATGCCCATGCGCGCGCACTTCGCGCCGCTCGCCACCGGCGCGAAGTGGGATCACTGGCACGCGGAGAGCCGCCTGGCTGTGTGGGGCGAAGGCGAACTGTGCGCGCAACTGGCCCAAGTGCTGGAGCGCCGCCTGCTGGAGGCCACCCAGCGCGAGTTGGGCGACAAACCGCTGCAGTACCGCTTCGCGGCCTCCGCGGCGGAGATCGCCGCATTTCTCGACCGACGCTGCGATGACGGCAAAATTGCCGCCCTGCTCAAGGGGCTGGCGCTGGCGAATATCCCGCATTCGCTGCGCGGCGATGGCGCCGATGATCCCGCCTCACTGCCTGCGGCTTACGCGGTGCTCAAGCCGCTATTCGTGCCCAATGAATGGCTGCGCCGATCCGGCGCGCTGGCCGAGGATGCCCGCCTGCCGCTGCCCGGGCAGCTGATCGCGCGGCTCACATCCGGCCGTGCGGCCGAGGCGGTCGATATCGCCTGGCGCCGCTTGTCCATCGCCGGCATACCGCGGGCGCGGCATCCCGCCGCAGCGCCGGCGGTTTTCGACAGCGACGGCCTGCGATTGCTGGCCGCGCTGATGATTCCCCTGCGGCATCGCGACCTGCGCGAACACCTGCAGCAACTGCGCGCCGCCGAGCCACGCGCTGAAACCACGCACGCTGAATAACGCTTTCATCCAAGGAGAGAGACCATGAGTCTGGATTTTTCTGCACTGAACGACACCCCCCGCCTGCTGCTGGAGGCCGATCTGCAGCCCGTGCAGGGCAGCCGCTTTCAACCCACCGGCTTCCCCGATCTCGGCGCCGCCAGCTACGACGGTCCGGACGGTCGGCGCATGCTGCTGGTCGAATCGGCGCAGAGCATGGCCAACCGGCTGGAGGTGGTCTGTTGGCACCGGGTCGAGGATGATTGGGTTACCGCGCTCAAGGGGCTGCCGGTGATAAAAGTGGTTGGCAAAGACGGCAAGGCGCTGACCAATTCCGTGCTCGAAGCGCACCGCACCAATTCACCGTACATCCTCGAAGGCAAAGACAAGAGCTTCGCCGAGCGCCTCAAGCATGAGCTGGCAGAGATGGAAGAGGGCGCGGTGGATATTCGCAAGCTGGCGAAGGTGCTGCTCGCAGCCGATACCAACGCGCTGCTACACGGCGTATTTCTGGCTAAGAAAGAGCTTGCCGGCGGGCGCTTGCGGCTGCCGCGCGCGCTCTCCGCGTTTATCGAGGCGGAGGATGTCAACCTGGCGCAGAGCGGCGGGGTGAAGAACGATCACGTCAAGCCCAGCAAGGGCGATGAGGGCCGGACCGCGAAGGAGGGCTTCGGCAACGTGCCCTTCTCGCGCGATGAATACACCGCCCCCAAAATCACCGCCTATTTCAATCTCGATCTGGCGCAGATCCGCGGCTTTGGCCTCGGCGCGACGGTGGAACAATTCCTCATCGCCTTTGCGCTGTACAAGATCCGCCGCTTTCTCGACGAGGGCCTGCGCCTGCGCACCGCTTGTGATCTCGACCTGCGCGAGCTGCGCGTCACCCGCCCGGATGGTATCGAGCTGCCGTCGCGGGCGGCGCTGGAGAGCGCGCTACCGGGGCTGATCGACGGCGTCGCCGCCGAGGGGCACTTTGCCGAGCCGCGCGTGACCACCGTCAATTGGGACAAGTGACATGCTCGCGCTGGAACTGCGCTTCCCCGCCGGGCGCTACCACGCCACGCCCTGGGGGAGGCACGTCAACGAGGCCGACGTCGCCTGGCCGCCGGATGCCTTCCGCCTGCTGCGCGCCTTCATCGCCAGCTGGCATCGCAAGCTGGATCGCCAGCGCTTCCCCGCCGAATTGCTGGCCGATCTGCTCGACGCGCTGGCCGCGCAGCCGCCGCAGTACCGGTTGCCCGTGTTCCAGGCGATGCCGACGATGCGCACG
>CBFCYW010000117.1:0-10069 GCA_965602395.1 uncultured Chromatiales bacterium | reverse complement strand
TGAACGAGCCGCCGGGCAACCGCCTGCGCGTCGCCCTGACCGGCCTGACCATGGCCGAGTACTTCCGCGATGAAGGCCGCGACGTGTTGTTGTTCGTCGATAACATCTACCGCTACACGCTGGCCGGTACCGAGGTGTCCGCACTGCTCGGCCGCATGCCCTCCGCAGTGGGCTACCAGCCGACGCTGGCAGAGGAAATGGGCGTCCTGCAGGAGCGCATCACCTCCACCAAGACCGGTTCGATCACCTCCATTCAGGCGGTCTACGTGCCTGCGGATGACTTGACCGACCCGTCCCCGGCAACCACCTTTGCCCACCTGGATGCGACCGTGGTGCTGTCGCGCAACATCGCCGAGCTGGGTATCTACCCGGCGGTGGACCCGCTGGATTCCACCAGCCGACAGCTCGATCCGCTGGTTATCGGCCAGGAGCATTACGACGTTGCTCGCGGCGTGCAGGGCATCCTGCAGCGCTACAAGGAATTGAAGGACATCATCGCGATTCTGGGCATGGACGAGCTGTCCGAAGACGACAAGCTCGCGGTGGCCCGCGCGCGCAAGATTCAGCGCTTCCTGTCGCAGCCGTTCTTCGTCGCTGAGGTCTTCACCGGGTCGCCGGGCAAGTATGTCTCGCTGAAAGACACCATCAGCAGCTTCAAGGCGATTCTCGACGGTGAGTACGACCACCTGCCTGAGCAGGCCTTCTACATGGTCGGCGGCATCGACGAAGTGGTCGAACGCGCCAAGTCCCTCTAAGCGCCACCGGAGACAGTCATGGCATCGACTATCCAGGTTGACATCGTCAGCGCCGAGTCGGAGATCTACTCCGGTGAGGCGGAGATGCTCATCGCTTCAGCGGAGATGGGCGATGTCGGCATCGCTCCGGGCCATGCGCCCTTTATCTCGCGCATTCGCCCCGGCGAGGTGACGATCAGGATTTCCGGCCAGGAAGACGAGCTGATCTACGTCTCCGGCGGGGTGCTGGAGGTGCAGCCGCACGTGGTCACGGTGCTCGCCGATACCGCGACGCGCGCCGCCGATCTCGACGAGGCCGAGGCGATCCGCGCCAAGGAGCGCGCCGAGGAAATGCTCCAGGATCGCCAGGCGGAGATGGAGTACGCCGAGGCACAGGCCGAACTGATCGAAGCCGTGGCCCAGCTGCAGGTAATCCGCAAAATGAAGCGTGGCCGCTGAGCGGCGTGGCCGCAGAGCGCGGCCAGCGGGCTGATCACGGGGGGCTTCGGCCCCCCGTTTTTTTGAGCGCAATCCCAGTTTTCCCCCGCTTGTCGTGGCCCTGGCGACAAATGGCGGGCGATCACATTTCCATCGCTGGTGACTCGTATAGGATGTGCCGCCTGTCAAGTTAAGGAACAGGCCAGCCATGTCACTGACCGTCGTCATTCTCGCCGCGGGCAAGGGTACCCGCATGAAGTCCAGCCTGCCCAAGGTGCTCCACCCGGTCGCCGACAAATCGCTGGTCGGCCATGTCATCGATACCGCTGCGAGTCTCGGCGCACAAAAGACCTGTGTCATCGTCGGCCATGGCGCCGAGCAGGTGCGCGAGCGCATCGACGCCGACGTCACCTGGGTGCTGCAGGCCGAGCAGAAGGGCACCGGCCACGCGGTGCAGCAGGCGATGCCGGAGATCGGCAGCGAGGATACCGTGCTGGTGCTCTACGGCGATGTGCCGCTGACCCGCGTCGAGACGCTGCGCGAGCTGCTCGACGTCACCAACGACAACACCGTCGGTTTGCTCACCGTGGTGATGGACGATCCCAGCGGCTACGGGCGCATCGTGCGCGATAGCGATGGCCAGGTCAGTGGCATCGTCGAGCAGAAAGACGCCAGCGCAGAGCAGCTCGCCATCTGCGAGGTCAACACCGGCATCCTCGCCATCCGCGGCGACCACCTCGGTCGCCTGCTCGCCGGGCTGAGCAACGACAACGCCCAGGGCGAATATTACCTCACCGATATTTTCTCCCGCGCCCGCGAGCGCGGCCTCGCTATCGCCACCGTCAACCCGAGCGCCGAGTGGGAGGTCGCCGGGGTCAACAGCCGCCGCCAGCTGGCCGAGCTGGAGCGCACTCATCAAGCCAACATCGCCGGCGAACTGATGGACGCCGGGGTGACGCTGAAAGACCCGGCGCGCATCGACGTGCGCGGCCAACTGCGCACCGGCCAGGATGTGACCATCGACGTCAACTGCGTGTTCGAGGGAGACGTCGAACTGGCCGATGGCGTGACCATCGGCCCCAATTGCACGCTGAGCAACGTCAGCGTGGGCGCCGGCACGCAGATCCGCGCCAACAGCGTGCTGGAAAACGCCAGCCTCGGCGACGCTTGCAGCATCGGTCCCTTTGCCCGTCTTCGGCCCGGCACCGAGCTGGCCGACGATGCCCACGTCGGCAACTTCGTCGAAGTCAAAAACGCTCAGATCGGCAGCGGTTCCAAGATCAACCACCTATCCTACGTGGGTGATACCGATATCGGCCGCCGCGTCAACGTCGGCGCCGGCACCATCACCTGTAATTACGACGGCGCCAATAAGCACCGCACGGTGATCGAAGACGGCGTATTCATCGGCTCCAACAGCTCGCTGGTGGCGCCTCTGAAGATCGGCGAGGGCGCCACCGTCGGCGCTGGATCGACCATCGGCAAAGATGTGCCGGCCGGCTCGCTGGCCCTAACCCGCGCACCGCAAAAGGCCCTGCAAAACTGGCAGCGGCCGCGCAAGAACAAGTAAGAGATCTTCAACTATGTGTGGAATTATTGCAGCGCTGGCACAGCGCAATGTCACCCCGATTCTGGTCGAAGGCCTGCACCGCATGGAATATCGCGGCTACGACTCGGCCGGCGTCGCGGTACTCAACGGCGCCGGAATCGAGCGCGTGCGCGCTAAGGGCAAGGTCGCGGTGCTCGAACAGGCGGTCGCTGAACGCGAGCTGGAAAGCCACATCGGTATCGGCCACACCCGCTGGGCGACCCACGGCGAGCCGAGCGAAGTCAACGCCCACCCACACAACTCCAATGACCGCTTCTCGCTGGTGCACAACGGCATCATCGAGAACTACGCCGAGCTGCGCGACGAGTTGCGCGGTCAGGGTTACGAGTTCCTCTCCGAAACCGACACCGAAGTGGTCGTGCACCTGCTGCACCGCGAAGTGAAAAAGGCCGGTGACCTGTTGCAGGGCGTGCGCAATGCGGTCGCCGAATTGCGCGGCGCCTATGCGATCGCGATCATGGATTGCGAAGAACCACAGCGACTGCTGGCGGTGCGCCGCGGCAGCCCGCTGCTGCTTGGCGTCGGCATTGGCGAGCACTTTCTCGCCTCCGACACCGCCGCGCTGATCCCGGTGACGCAGCGCTTCGTCTATCTCGAAGATGGCGATCTGGTCGACATTCAGGGCCAGCAGTACAGCATCGAGGATGAGACCGGCGAGCGCATCGAGCGCCCGGTGCAGGAGAGCAAGCTCTCCGTGTCGGCGGTCGACAAGGGCCCCTACAAGCATTTCATGCTCAAGGAAATCTACGAGCAGCCCACCTCCGTGAGACACACCCTGCGCGGTCGCGTCGAGGGCAATCGTCTGCTGATGGACGGCATCGGCAAGCTGGATGCGCAGACGCTCGCCGGGGTGGAGAACATCCACTTCGTCGCCTGCGGTACCAGCTACCACGCCGCCGCCGTGGCGCGCTACTGGATCGAGCAGATGACCGATATCTGCTGCAGCGTCGAGGTCGCCTCCGAGTACCGCTACCGCCAGGTGCGCGTGCCGAAGAACACCCTGTACGTGACCATCTCCCAGTCCGGTGAAACCGCCGATTCACTGGCGGCGATGGAAGAGGCCATCGAAGGCGGCCAGTACCTGGCCACGCTGGCGATCTGCAATGTCGCCGAGAGCACCATGACCCGCGTCGCCGACGCCAGCCTGCTGACCGTGGCCGGGCCGGAGATCGGCGTTGCTTCGACCAAGGCCTTCACCACCCAGCTGGTGGCGCTGCAACTGCTGACGCTGACCATCCGCAAAGCCAAGGGTGCCAGTGACGAAGAGCTGGCGCCGCTGGTGGAAGCCCTGCAACAGACCCCGGATCTGATCCAGGAAGTGCTCGGCCTGTATACCCGCATCGAGCAGATGGCCGAGGATTTCGTCGAGAAGTCGGACACCATCTTCCTCGGCCGCGGCCCGTACTTCCCGATCGCCCTGGAAGGCGCGCTCAAGCTCAAGGAAATCTCCTACATCCACGCCGAGGGCTATCCGGCCGGCGAGCTCAAGCACGGCCCGCTGGCGCTGGTGGATTCGGAGACCCCGGTGGTCGCCGTCGCGCCCAACGACAGCCTGCTGGAGAAGCTCAAATCCAACCTCGAAGAGGTGCGCACCCGCGGCGGCCGGCTGTACGTGATCGCCGAAGAGGGTGGCGACATCCCGCCCACCGAGGGCATGAAGCTGGTGCGCATGAACCACTGTCCGGAATCGGTGGCGCCGATCGTCTTCACCGTGCCGCTGCAGCTGCTGTCCTACCACGTTGCGGTGATGCGTGGCACCGATGTGGACCAGCCGCGCAACCTGGCCAAATCGGTGACGGTGGAGTAAAAACCCGACCGTCGAATGCAAAAAGCCCCGGCCTTTGCCGGGGCTTTTTGCTGTCTGTTGGCCGCCGGTTGCGGCTGGCGCAGATGCCTGGTCCGCTCAGCGGCCGGTGATCGAACCGAGAATGCCACGCGCGATTCTGCGGCCCAGCGACGACCCCAGCGATCGCAGTACCGATTTGGCGATCGCCTCGCCAAGACCCTGTCGACGACTGCCGCTACGCTTGCGTTTCTGCGCGGCTTTTTCCTCTGCTTCGCGGCGCTTGCGCTCCTCCTCGGCCTGGTTTTGCGCCGCGCGCTTGTGCTCGAGTTCCTGCTCGCGTTGCAGCAGCAGCTCATAGGCGGATTTGCGATCGAGCTCCGTGTCGTAGCTGGATTTGAACGGCGAGCGATCGATGATCTGCCGGCGCAGCGCCGCATCCAGCGGGCCGATCTGAGAACGCGGCGGTGCGACCAGGCTGCGCTCGACCACGCTGGGCACGCCCTTTTCGTCGAGCGTCGAAATCAGCGCTTCACCCACGCCGAGCTGGCCGATGATCTCGTAGGTATCGAAGGCGGGGTTGGCGCGGAAGGTCTCGGCCGCCGCCTTCACCGCCTTTTTATCCTTTGGCGTAAAGGCGCGCAGTGCGTGCTGCACGCGGTTGCCGAGCTGGCCGATGACTTCATCGGGGATGTCGTTGGGGTACTGGGTGACGAAGAAAATGCCTACGCCCTTGGAGCGGATCAAACGCACCACCTGGGTGATCTTTTGCAGCAGCGCGCGCGGTGCGTTATCGAACAGCAGATGTGCCTCGTCGAAGAAAAACACCAGCTTCGGCAGATCGGCGTCGCCGCGTTCGGGCAATTCTTCCATCAGCTCCGAAAGCAGCCAAAGCAGGAAGGTGGCGTAGATGCGCGGCGACGCTTGCAGGCCGGTGGCATCCAGCAGGCTGATTACGCCACGGCCGGAGAAATCGGACTGCATCAAATGCTCGATATTCAGTGCCGGCTCGCCGAAGAATTGATCACCACCGGATTCCCTGAGCACCAGCAGGCGGCGCAGAATCGCGTTGACACTGGATTTCGACACATTGCCGTAATCGCGCGCCAGCTCGCTGGCGTTGTCGCCAACCCAGTTGAGCATCGAGCGCAGGTCTTTCATATCGAGCAGCAACAGTCCCTCGTCGTCGGCGACGCTGAAGGCGATCTGCAGCACGCCGGACTGGGTGTCGTTCAGTTCCAGCAGATTGGCCAGCAGGGTCGGCCCCAGCTCGGAAATCGTCGTGCGCAGGGCGTGGCCCTGTTTGCCGAATAGATCCCAGAATATCGTCGGGCAGCCTTCAAAGCGGTGATCATCGATGCCGATGTACGCCAGCCGCCGGCTCACCTCCGAGTGCTCGGCACCGGCGGCGGCGACCCCGGAGAGATCGCCCTTCATGTCCGCGGCGAACACCGGCACGCCGAGCCGGGAGAACGATTCTGCGAGCAGCTGCAGGGTGATCGTTTTACCGGTGCCAGTGGCTCCGGTGATCAGGCCGTGGCGATTGACCATGCCGGCGTTGAGCAGGACCTGCTTTTCGCCGTTGCCGCCGAGAATGACGAGATTGTCCGCCATGCTGGAATCCTTGCGATGTGTGGTTGCGGTGGGGTGTGACGATACCGTGACGCAAACCGGGCAACAAGCGTGGCCTGGGTGCTGGGGCGGATGAGGGCGGCGCCGAGCCGGGGCCGGATGTGCTCCTGTCCGCTGCGCGGGTGGCGCGGCCCACAAATACCTGATCGAGCGGCTCAAACCTCTTTGCAGCCAGAATGGGACGGCCACAAAAAAACCCGATGTCAGCTGCGCTGGCATCGGGTTCCGGGCTGGCTTTGGCGCGTCGCTCGCGCTGAAACCGGGCGGTGGCGCGCTTGCCGCGCGTCGCGGCTGTCGCGGGGATCGCCCGCGGTGCTAACGAGTGCTAGTGCTTGCCATCCACCACGCGCAGGTGGCCGGTGCTCTCGGTGCTTTCGCTGGCCGTAGCGGTGCCGGCCGCAGTCCCCTCGGCGTTCGCGCTGGAGTCATCGCCCAGCGCCAGCGCCAGGCCGCGGCGATAGGCGTCGCGCGCCGCATCGGGTTCGTCGAGTTGCTCCAGCAGCGCCGCGTAGCGGCGTTGGGTGCCGGCGTCGGCCTGTAGTTGCAGGCTGGATTCGAAGGCGCTGCGAGCCTTGCCCCACAGCCGCCGGCGCACGCACAGGCGGCCGAGGGTGTCGAGCATCGCCGGGCTTTCCGGGTGTGCCTTCAGCCAGCGTTCGGCGTGATCGATCTGGCGCGCCACGTCGTCGGCCTCGACCTCGCCGTAAAGTGCGGCCAGTTCTTCATTCCACTGGCGGTTGAGGGCGGTGCGCAGGGTGCGCTCGGCTTCGCCGGCATTGCCCTGGGCGATCTGCCGTCGCGCCAGCATCGCCACGGCAGTCGCGTCTGTCCGGGCGCGCTTGGGCAGGCGCTGCCAGCGGGCTGGCAGCTCGGCATCGCTGGCGCTGTCCAGACTGCCCAGCCAGGCGCATCGCTCCAGCTTGGCCAGCTTCTCTGCGGAGATCGCCTTGCGCTTGCGCAGCACCGGCAGCAGGGTTTGCAGATCATCCCACTCGCCGCGCTCGTACAGCAGCCCGGCCCGCAGCGCCAGCACGTGGGCATTGCGCGGGTAGTTGCGCGCCAGATCGTCGAGGATCTCTCCCGCCTCGGCGTTGTCGCCGCGCGCCAGCAGCAGCCGCGTGCGGGTCAGCCCGACCGACAGCTCGGCCTCGCGGCCCAGCGCCTCGGCGTTGCGCAGGTACTGGTCGCGCTTGTCGGTGTTGCCGCGCTCCTGCGCCGCCTGCGCGGCGCCGAGAAAGCCCAGCAGGGCCGTGCTGCGGTGGCGTTGGGCGATGTGGGTCAACTCGTGCTCGGCACTGTCCCAGCGGCCCTCGGAGAGCGCCAGCAGGCCGCGGGTCAGGCCGCGCTGAGCCTGGTTGCGGCGCTTGATGACGCGCCGCCGGCGCATCCAGCGCGGCAGCTCGAAGAGCCCGCCGATGGCGCGCAGCACCAGGTAGAAAATGGTGAACAGCACCGCCAGCGCGATCAGCAGGAAGGCCAGCGAGGTCTCTACGGTGAAGGTTTCGTAGCCCAGCACAACCTGGCCGGGGTCGGTGTGCAGAACCAGCCCGACGACGACCGCCAGGCCGAGCACCAACAGGGCGATGATCAGCGTTTTCACTGCACTTCCTCCATGCTCTGGGCGGTATCTTGCGCCATTTCTTGCGCTGTTTCGTCGCTCTGCGCGGCTGCGGCGCTATCGTCTGCGGCGGTGTCGGATTCGCCGCCCCCGGCATCGCCGTCGGCTTCGGCGCCGCCCGTGCCGTCCAGATCCGGGCGCGGCTCGCCGTAGCGCGCGCGCGCCTCTTTGAACTGTTGCAGGGTGTCGCCGAGGCTGTCGATCTGCGGCACGATGCGGCGCTCACCGAGTGCTGCCAGATCCTCGACGAAGCGCTGCACTTTGGGGTCTTCCGGCTCGTACTCCTTCTGCGCGTAGGCCAGCGCATGGTCCATGTAACGCGTAAAGCCGCCCTGATCGCGGCGCATCGCCGCCAGCTGCGCGGCCTGCAGTTGCAGGCGCAGGGTCTCGGCGCGCGACATCTGATCAGCGCTGGGGCTCACCGACAGATCCACTTCCACGTCGTTGCGGCGCACCACGATGAAGTTCTGCAGCGCATCCCAGAAAGCGCCCTCGGGCATCACGTCGATGGCCTCCGGCTCGGCGCCGGCCTCGCGCTCGGCGAAGGCCAGCACGCCCATCAGCGGCAGTTCGTCGGCGCGCCGGCCCAGGCGCACCAGCTCGAACACCGTGCCCTCGATATCCGGTCGGTCGGCGGAGCGCAGCGCGGCGATCTCATCGGCGAGCCGTTGGCGTACCGGCAGGAAGTTGACGTCGCCCAGCTCGTGCAGCCGGCCGTCGGCGGCGCGCAGCGCGGCGGCCGCGGAATCCATGTCTCCGGCCAGCAGCACCCGCTGCATGGCGATGCGCAGCAGGTAGTCGACCTCGGACAACAGCCAGCCGCGCTGGCCGCGCAGGGCGTACTCCTGGGTTTGCGACAGGGATTCGGTCAGCCCTTGCAGGCGGCCGTCGTAGTCGGAGATCTGCGCGACGATCGCCTCGCGCGCTTGCTGCGCTTCGGCGGCCACTGCGGCGACGCGCGCCTCGGCCGCCGAGCGCACCGCCTGGGTGCTGCTGGCCAGGTCGCTGGCGAGTTGGTCTGCGGTGCTGCGCCAGGCGGCTTCGCTCTCGCTGAGCGCACTCTGCACGTCGCTGCGCTGGCGCTGGTCGAGCTGGTACAGATAGTAGCCGCCGCCGAGGCCGAGCAGGCCGATCAGCAGTGCCAGCACGGCGACCAGCAGGGCGACGCGGGCACGCTTGTGCGCACTGTCGTCGCTGGTTTGTGCGGCGTCATCGCCGTCGCCATCGCCGCGGTCATCACTGCCGGGTGGTGGCAGCGCGGCCAGTTCACCGGAAGCATCGTCGGATGCGTCACCGGATGCGTCACCGGGAGTATCGCCGCTGCCGGCCGGGCTGTCGGCAGCTGGTGTTTCGGTGCCCTTCTGTGCCTCGGCGTCCGCGCCGTTTTCGGTGGACTGCCGTGCATTCGCCTGCTTATCGTCACCCCGACTGGCGCCGCTCCGAGCCGTTTCATCCGCGCTCGCTTCGCCCGCAGCCGGCTGACTCTGGCCGTCGCTTTCGGGTTCGCCGGCCGCGGCTTCGCGCTGGGCCTCATTTTCCTGCAGCGCCTCGTCTTGCGGGGGCTGCCGATCCTTGCGGGTATCCTTCTTTTTCATTGCTGCCTGTGCCGGTTGCGGTGCCAGTCGATGAGTGCCGCCAGTTGTCCCCGATCGCCGGGGTGGGGCGGGACCAGCACATTACTGTTGAACCCGAGTGCGCGGGCGCGTCGCAGGTTGCGTTCGCTGTTGACCACCAGCGGCAGCGCCAGCAGCGCTGCGCGCGAGGCTTCAGGGGTTAGCGAGAACAGGTTGTCGAGGCCCGCGTCGCTGCTTGCCGTGAGTGCATCGATAGCGTCTGTGGCGAGCGCTTCGGCGAGCCACTGTGCGTCGATCGCGGGGCGCACGCGGCGGTAGGTTTCGGCGTAGATCACCCTTGCGCCGCGGGCGGTTAGCTTATCACGTAAGCGCTCGCGCCCCCCCTCGCCGCGGAAGATTATCACTGTTTTGTGCTTTACATCGGTAAGTTGCGGCAGGCTCAACAGGGCGTCGCTGTCGAAGCCGGTGGCGGGCACCAGGCCCGCTGGCATGCGCCGTGTTTCGAGCGCTGCGGCGGTGGCACAACCGATGGCGGCGACCTGCTCTGCGGCCAGCTCCGGCCAGGGCATGGCGCGCAGGCGGTGGCTGAATTCGACTGCATTGGCGCTGACGAAGATGGCCAGATCGACGCCGGACAGATCGGCGATCCGGGCGCGCGCCACCGAGTCGTCAGCGGCTGCC
>CBFCYW010000116.1:0-10138 GCA_965602395.1 uncultured Chromatiales bacterium | reverse complement strand
TGGGGCGAATCCCCGGCGCACTTTTCCATCGAACGCGCCGAGCTGCGCCGCGGCAGCGCGGACGGCCTGGCCGCGCCGCGCACCCGCGACCTGCCGATCAGCGACTGGATCGATAATGTCGAGCCCAAACTCGACGGCCAGCCGCTGGCGCTGCAGCGCTACGAAAGATCCCGCAGCCTGGCCATCGCCGCGGACGGCGGGCACTTTCTGCTCGGCACCGAGTGGACTCTGCGCTATTTCGACGCCGGCGGTGAGCAGCAGTGGCAACAGCCCGCGCCCGGCGTCGCCTGGGCGGTCAACCTCAGCGAAGACGGGCGCCTCGCCGTGGCCGGCTTCGGCGACGGCACGCTGCGCTGGTATCGCGTTAGCGACGGCGAGGAACTGCTGGCGCTGTTCGCCGAGCCGCCGGATGCCGACAGCGATGCGGACAATCCCCTGCGCTGGGTGCTGTGGACGCCGCAGGGCTACTACCGCGCCTCGGCCGGCGGCGAGGCGCTGATCGGCTGGCATCTCAACAACGGTGCGGACAAAGCACCGGATTTCTATTCCGCCGACCGCTTCCGCGAGCAGTTCAACCGCCCGGATGTGATCGAGCGCGTGCTGCAAACGCTGGATGTGGGCGAGGCGCTGCGGCTGGCGGACGCGGCGCGCGGGCAGAACAGGCCGACGGTAAAAACCGATCTGCGCGACGCGCTGCCGCCGGTGATCGAGATTCTCGACCCGAGCGTGCCTGTGCCGCAGCGCGAGTCGGTGCTGAAGCTGTTCTATTCGGCCGAGTCGCGCACGGCGCCGATTGACGCCGTGCGGGTGCAGATCAACGGCCGCGACGCGGAGCTGGTCGTACCGCACGAGCCGAAACTGATGAGCGGCGGGCTGATCGCCCAGGGCGTGGTGCAGGTGCGTATGCCACCGGAGGATGCGACGGTGACGCTGCTGGCCAGCAATCGCCACGGCAGCAGTTCGCCGGCCAGTTATTTCGCCGAGTGGCAGGGCGCGGCGGACAGCTTCAAGCCGCGCCTGTTCGTGCTCGCGGTGGGCGTCAGCGAATACCGCGACAGCGGCTACCGGCTCGATTTTGCCGCCAAGGATGCGCGCGATTTCGCCGACGCAATCAAGCAGCAAAAGGGCGGTTTGTACCGCGATGTGCAGGTGAAAGTGCTGCCGGACAGCAAAGCGAGCAAAGGCGCGATTCTCGACGGTTTCGATTGGCTGGCCAGACAGACGGGCAAACGCGATGTGGCGATGCTGTTCGTCTCCGGCCACGGCAAGCGCGATGCGCGCGGCAAGTATCGCTTTCTGCCCTGGGATTACGATCCGATTCGCGAGCGGCGCACAACGATCACCGACGCGGATCTGTTCGATTTTCTCGGCAGTGTGCCGGGCAAGGTCGTCGCATTCCTCGACACCTGTTACGCCGGCGCGGGCAGGCAGACCAAAGGCGCGGCACAGCCGGATGTGGATGGGCTGGCCAACCAGCTCGCCGACGCCGAACGCGGGGTGATTGTGTTTGCCTCATCGACCGGCAAGCAGTATTCGCTCGAAGATGAGAGGTGGCAGAACGGCGCCTTCACCAAAGCACTGGCAGAAGGGATTCGCGGACAGGCCGACCTGACCGCGGACTGGTTTGTCTCGCTGGCCGAGCTGGAAGCCTTCGTCGGTGAGCGCGTGCAGGAATTGACCGATGGGCGACAGACGCCGGTGGTGACCAAGCCGGAGGCAGTGCAGGATTTCAAGATGATTCACGTCAGACAGGAGGACTGAGATGGCTTGGCTACGCCGAATTGGCTTGCTGCTGCTATTGGGCTGTGCATTTCACTCGTCGGCCGGGGCGGCTTCGTTCGACAAAGCCGTGGGGCTTTTCGCGGCGGAGAAAGTGCGAGCGGAAAACGATGTCGCGGTGCTGCAACTGCTGCAGGAAAAGGATATGCCGGCGTTTATCCGTGGCATCCGTCTGTACGGTTCTGCCCGTGCAGCCTTCGAAAATCTGCTCACTGCGCTGCAAAAGCGCGTCACTAGCGGCGATGACATCAGCGGCGATAAAACACTGCACGATCAATTGTCCACAGCGGTCGAGCAGCGCGTCGAACTGTCGCAGCACATCAACGATTCGATTGCCAAACACTACGGTGACGAAGGCCTGAAGGGCGTTGGCGGCATCGCGGTTGCGAGCGAACTCGCCAGCAAACTGCTCAGCGCGGCGGTGGAAATCTGGCAGGCCTATCAGGAATACAACATCGATCAGCGCGATCAATTGCTGAAACAGCTCGACGTGCTGAAGTGGGACTCTTTTGCGGAATTGGCGAGCTGAGTCGTCGCCGGGCTGGCGCTGTTCGCGCCAGCTTTTTCCCCCCCCCCCCCCCCCCCCCCCCCTTTCCCCCCCCCCCCCCCCCCCCCCCCAATCTTCAGCCCACCCCCTCCCCCGCCACGCACACACGGCCCGCTACAACTTTTGGCGTAAGCGCGGCTATACATCAGGTGGCATTGTCCGCCGCGCGCGGCAATTGCAGGATGGCCGACAGTGGCGGCCGTCGCGTGCCGCCCGCTGGCCGTAGCCCCGGCCGCAGCCCTGACCGCAGCCCCGGCCGACACAGCCCGCTCAACAGACGCAGACCATGAGCCTCACCCAGCGCATCAAGTCCTACGCCAGACAGGCGCTCAACGGCGAGCAGACAGAGGCCGCGGCGAACTTTTTCGCCCGCCTGCCACACGTCGCCTTCGCCATCGACCGCCGCGGCCACTGGTGCTGGCTCAGCGACAACTGGCAGGCCATCACCGGCCTGCTGCCGCATCAATGCGTCGGCCGCAGTTGCGACGAGCAGCTGCACCCGCGCGATCGCGAGCACTTTCGCCGCCACCTCGACGACACCTTTGCCGGGCGCAGCGCGCAGGATGATTGCGAGGTCCGCCTGCTCACCGAGAGCGGCGACTTCCGCTGGCTGGAGGTGCGCTTCGGTGCGCCGCCGGGCGCAACGGCTGCGGCGCCGCAAACAGCGGGCGGCGAGCAACTGGTCGGCACCCTCACCGACATCACCGGGCGGGTCGCCGAAGAGGCCGCGCTGCTGGCCAGCCACCGCAGCCTGAGCGCACTGATCAACGATCTGCCGGGCATGGTCTATCGCTGCCGCAACGACCACGCCTGGACGATGGAATACGTCAGCGCCGGCTGCGAGGCGCTCACCGGCCACTCGCCGGCGGATATCGTCAACAACCGGCGCCTGTCCTACGGCAGCCTGATCCACCCCGACGATCAGGACGCGGTGTGGATCGAGGTGCAATCGGGCATCCGCGAGCGGCGCAATTTTGAAACGGTGTACCGGCTGTGCACCGCCAGCGGGCGGCAGAAGTGGGTCTGGGAGCGCGGTCGCGGGGTGTTCGACAGCAGCGGCGAACTGCTCAGTCTGGAGGGCTTCATCACCGATGTGACCCAGGACAAGCTGAAGACCGACGCGCTGATCCGCAGCAATTTTTACGACGCCGACATCGCCACCCCCACCGAGCAGTTGTTCCGCGACCGGCTGGCGATGAGCCTGGCGCGCAGTGCGGCGCGACCGGCGCAGCGCAGTGCCCTGCTGCTGCTGCAACTGCACGGCCTCGGCGAGCTATCGGCGCACGCCGACGACCGGCAGACCGCGGCCAGCAAGCGCGCCGTGGCCGCGCGCATCCGCCCGCAGCTGGGCATCGCCGATTCGCTGTGCAGTCTGGAGGCGGACCGCTTCGCGGTGCTTACCGAGGGCGAGCTGGACGCCAGCGCCGCGCTGGCGCTGGGACAGCGCCTGCTCGATACCCTGCTGCAGCCGCTGCCGGTGGAGGGCTGCGCCCGCTACGTGACCGCCAGCATCGGCATCGCACTGAGTGCCGCGCAGGGCGAGGCCGCGGGCGCGCCAAGCCTCGCGATGGGCGGCGGGGCGGGCCGTGAGATGGGCGCCGATGACGACCCGCTGCGCCCCCCGGCGACGGGTGCCAATGGCGACGACGGCGCCGATCGATTGCTGCGCCGCGCCCTCGGCGCGATGGATCGCGCCCGCGAGCTGGGCGGCTCGCGCTGTGAGCTGGCGGGGGATTGAGCGCGGATCGAGTAGCGGAGCCAGGCGCGCGGCGAATGCCGGCGCCGCGCTTCAGATGCCGAGGTAGGCTTTGCGCACGTGCTCGTTGTCCATCAGCCCGCTGGCCTCGCCCTGCAGGGCGATGTTGCCGGTCTCCAGCACGTAGCCGTGGCGCGCCAGCTCCAGTGCCAGATCGGCGTTCTGCTCCACCAGCACCACCGACACGCCGCGTTTGTTGATCTCCACCAGAATCCGCACGATGCTTTTGATGATCACCGGCGCCAGGCCCAGCGATGGCTCGTCGAGCAGCAGCGTGTCGGGCCGCGACATCAGCGCGCGGCCGATGGCGAGCATCTGCTGCTCGCCGCCACTCATGGTGTTGGCCTGCTGGTCGCGGCGCTCGCGCAGCCGCGGAAAATACTCGAAAACCTGCTCCAGATCGGCTTTGATGCCCTGTTGATCGCTGCGCGTGAAGGCGCCCAGGCGCAGGTTTTCGGTGACGCTGAGCCCCTTGAATACGCGCCGCCCCTCGGGCACGTGGGCGATGCCGAGCTTGAGGATGCGGTCCGGCGAGAGGCCGTCGATGCGCTCGCCGCGGTAGCGGATCTCGCCGCTGCTGGGCCGCTCCAGCCCGGAGATGGTGCGCAGCACGGTGCTTTTGCCGGCGCCGTTGGAGCCGATCAGGGTGACGAAGTCGGCCTCGCCCACCTCCAGCGACACGCCGCGCAGGGCGGCGACCTTCTGGTAGTGCACGTGCACCTTGTCGAGCTGCAGCATCAGGCGCTCCCCCCCAGATAGGCTTCGATGACCTGCGGGTCCTGGCGCACCTGCTCCGGCTTGCCCTGGCTGAGCAGGCTGCCGAAGTTGAGCACCGTGAGCTGGTCGCACAGGCCCATCACCGCTTTCATGTCGTGCTCCACCAGCACGATGGTGGTGCCGGATTCGACCACTTTGCGGGTCAGCGCCATCATGTGGTTGGTCTCCTCCGGGTTCATCCCGGCGAAGGGTTCGTCCATCAGCAGCAGCTTGGGGCTGGAGGCCAGCGCGATGGCCATCGCCAGGGCGCGCTGCGAGCCCAGCGGCAGCTGGGCGGCGAGCTGCTCGCGGCGCTCGTCCAGACCCATAAAGGCCATCACCTCTTCGGTGCGCTGGCGCGCCTGCGCCTGGCGGGCGCGGTCGCTGCCGAGAATCGCGGCGAAGATGTTGCTGCGCGCCTGCAGGTGACAGCCGATGAAGACGTTGTCGAAGACCGTCAGCTCCTGAAACAGGGTGGTCTCCTGAAAGGTGCGCACGATGCCGCGCGCGGCGATGCTGTGCGGGCTGTGGCCGACGATGCTGTGGCCGTCGAAAACGATGTCGCCGGCGGTCGGCGTGTAGAAGCCGGCGATGTTTTTGAACAGGGTGCTCTTGCCGGCGCCGTTGGGGCCGATCAGGCCGTGGACTTCGCCGTGCTCGACGGCGAAGCTGACGCCGTTGAGCGCCATCAGCCCGCCGAAGCGCTTGACCACGTTCTTCACTTCCAGCAGTGGCATGCCCGCTCCCCCCTAGCTGCCGCGGTTGTCGGTGGTGGTGCGACGCTGGCGCAGCCAGCCGGCGAGGTTCGGCGCGACGCTCTCCAGCCCCTTGGGCATGAACATGATGCCGGCGATCAGCAGCACGCCGTAGATGGCCGGGCGGATGTCTTCGAACTCGCGCAGCGATTCATCGAGGATCGACAGCACCACGGCGCCGATCACCGGGCCGAAGAAGCTGTTGTAGCCGCCGAGGATTACCCAGATCAGCACGAACACCATGATGCCGACGCCAAACTGGTGCGGCGTCACCGTGCCCAGGTAGTGCACCTTCAGCGAGCCGGCGATGCCGACGAACAGCGAGGCGACGATGAACGCCAGCGAGCGGTACTTCCAGGTGTCGACGCCCACCGATTCGGCCAGCGGCGCCTTCCAGTGGACCGCGTGCAGGGTCAGGCCGACGCGCGAGTTTTCGATCCGGTAGAGGATCAGCAGGCTCAGGCTGACGACCGCCAGCACCAGATAGAAGTAGCTGATCGGATTGAAGAAATCGATGCCGAACAGCTCGGGGATGGGAATTCCGCTGATCCCGCTGGAGCCGCCGAAGGGGTTGACGAAATAGATCCACGCCAGGCGGATCGCCTCGCCCACGGCGAAGGAGCCGATCAGGAAGTAAAACTGCGTCATGCGAAACAGCGGGAAGCACAACAGCGCGGCGACCAGCGCGGTGAAGATGCCCGCCGCGGGCATCGCCAGCCAGAAGCTCAGGCCGGCCTCCTTGGCCAGCAGCGCGCTGGCGTAGGCGCCGACGCCCATCATCACCACGTGGATCAGCGACCACTCGCCGGTCAGCGTCATCAGCCGGTAGCTGACCACCACGAGGATGTTGATGCCGAGGAAGATCATGAAATCCTGGTGGTGAAACTGCAGGAAGTGCGGCAGCACCATCAGCCCGGCAAGCAGCGCCAGAATGCCGAGGATCTGTCTCTTGCTGGTCTGGCGCATGGCTATTCACTCACTCGCTGGCCCATGATCCCGGTGGGCTTGATGATCAGCACCACGACCATGATCAGCAGGCCGCACATGGTCGCCACGGTGCCGTCCACGTAGACGGTGACGAAGGTGTGCATGAAGGCGTAGAGAAAGGCCGCCAGCACCGCCCCGGAGAGGCTGCCGATGCCGCCGACGATGGTGACGATGAAGCTGGTGATGATCACGTTGTGCCCCATGTGCGGGGTGATGTTGGTCATCGGCGCCATCAGCGCGCCGGCCAGCCCGGCCATCGCGCCGCTGACGCCGATGGCGATCATCGAGATGCGGTTGATGTTGATGCCCTGCAGCGCCGAGGCCTCGCGATCCAGCGCCACCGCGCGCAGCGCCCAGCCGAGCCTGGTGCGGGTGAGGAAGTAGAACAGCAGCAGCAGCGCGGCCACCGAGATGCTCAGCGCGAACAGCCGCTGATAGGGCAGTCGCAGAATACCGTCGATCACCAGCGTGCCGGGCAGCGGCGGCGCCACCTGCTTGGCCGGGCCGGTGCCGCCGATCACGTGCGCCACCACCTGCAGGATAAACAGCACGCCGATGGAGTTGATCAGCCCGCCGAGGGCGTCCTCGCGCTTGGGGCGGAACAGATAGCGCTCCATGCCGAAGCCGATCATCATCACCAGCAACACCGCGCAGACCAGCGACACGAGATACGGCGTGCCCCACTCGGCGTGCAGCAGCCAGACGCTGTAGGCGCCGACCATCACCAGCTCGCCGTGGGCGAAGTTGACCACGCCCATCACGCCGAACACCAGCACCAGCCCCACCGCCCACAGGGCGAAGAAGCCGCCCTGCACCAGGCTGTTGATTATTGATTGGAGAAACAGCTCCAAAACGAATACCCCCGCCTCAGCTATCGCCGCACGACGACAGCCGGGCATCTGTCCGCCGCCCCGCAACGGGCCGCCCCGCAAATGGCGCGATCACCCGCGAGCGGGGTGCAAATGCCAGCCCGAACGCGAAGCCAGGGGGAGCCGTGGCTCCCCCCGGACGCTGCCAGAGATGTCGGAATCAAGAGATCCGGCGCGGTTGCGCGCGGTCTCAGACGGTACGCAGGTCGAGCGCCTGCATGTGCTTTTTCAGCACATCGTTGTGCTTGTTCAGCCAGTCGTAGACGCTGCGGAATTCCTGGATGCGCGCCTTGCCGTCGTTGATCGCCACCACCGGCCAGCGGCCGACCACGGCGTTATCCAGCCCCCACAGCTGCGACCCCCACCACTTGCCGGGGCCGAAGGTGTGCGCCGGTGAGGCGTCGGCCTTCATCGCCTCCAGCACCGCTTGCGGCTCGATGCTGCCGGCGGCCTGCGCGGCCTCCACCCAGTTGACCAGAATCGACGGGTATTCCCAGGCGACCGCCGACCACTCGCCGGCGTGATCCTTGTTGAAAGCGGCGTCGAAACCGGCCGGATCGGGGAAGGTGACGCTGTCGTCGGCGAGCATCGGGTCGTCGAAATCGGGGAACTGGAAAACGATCCCCTCGACGAATTCCCTGCTGGTCTTGGCGATCACATCCTGATAGCCATCCAGGGTGCAGGAGACGACCTTGCCCTTGTAGCCCTGGTGGTAGAGCTGCTCGACGATCGGCGTGGTGTACACGTCGGTGGCCATGCAGAAGACATCCGGATTCTTCGCCAGCAGCGAGCTGACGATGGGCGCGAAATCGGCCACATCGAAACCGTGGAAGTTGGTGTCGAGCACTTCGATGCCCTCGACCTCGAAGGCCGCCTTGTAGGTGGCCGCCGACTGCTTGCCGTACTCGATGTCGTTGGTGGTGATGATCACCGCGGTCTTGGCATCCGGGTACTGCCTGGCCAGCCATTCGACGCCGGTGACGTTGTACAGCGGGTGCGATTCGCAGGGCGCCACCAGGTTCGGCGTATCCGGGGTGATATCGCTGGGCAGCAGGGTGCTGGTGAGCATGCCGCGGCGGGTGGCGAAGGGCAGCACCGAGGCCACCGTCGAGCCACCGAGCATCATTACCATCTTCACCTCATCCTGCAGGACCAGCTTCTTGTAGCCCTGGATGGCCTTCTCGGTGTCGTAGCCGTGGTCGTAGCCGACCATTTCGATCATGTACTTGTCGCCGCCGATCTCCACGCCGCCGGCGGCGTTGAGGTTGTTGGCGACGATCTGGCAACCGTACAGCCCGGGCAGACCCCAGGGCGCGTAGTCGCCGGTCATGGGGATATTCATGCCGAGCTTCACGGTCTTGGTGGCCGCGTTGCCGATCCGCGGCAGGCCGCCGAGGGCCACGGCGCCGGCGCCGGCCAGCGCCGCGCCGAGAAACTTGCGTCGCCCGAAGCGCGCCTCAAAGACGTGGGTGGGAGTCTTGGTCATGAGCATCCTCCAATAGTTTCCGATGGTTCGGCAGTGACCGCTGAGCGTCCACCCGCCGTACTGCCCGTGGTCTTGTATCGCAATGGTTTGCGTTTGCTTTTTTGGGCTGGCACATCTTTGAACGCACCCTGCCGGGGGTCAATGCCACGTGGTGAGTATCACTTGGGGGATAGGTTGCCGACAAGCTCCCGGGCGTGGTCAAAACGGCGCGAAAACCGCACAATCTGTCGCCTGCGGCGGGCGAGCCGCAAAGCGCGCCGGCCAGGGTCACGGCCGATACCGCAGCGAAAACCCGACCGCAGCCCAACAGACAACTGCCGCGCGGCGACCACAGCGGAGACGACATGCCCCTGCCCAGCCCCCAGCCCAGCACCATGCCCAGCCACGTCAGAATCGTCGAAGTCGGCCCCCGCGACGGCCTGCAGAACGAACCCGGGACGATTTCCACCGAAGCCAGGATCGCCTTCATCGAAAAGCTCGCCGACAGCGGTCTGAAAGCCATCGAATCGGCCAGCTTCGTATCGCCGAAATGGGTGCCGCAGATGGCCGCCAGCGACGAGGTTCTGCGCGGCATCCGCCGCCGCGCCGGGGTCAGCTATCCGGTGCTGACGCCCAATCTGAAGGGCTTCGAGGCGGCGCTGGCCGCCGGCGCCGAAGAGGTGGCGATCTTCGGCGCGGCCTCGCAGAGTTTCTCGAAAAAGAACATCAACTGCAGCATCGAGGAAAGCCTGGCGCGCTTCGAACCGGTCTGCGCCGCCGCCGGCGAGGCCGATGTGCGCGTGCGCGGCTACATCTCCTGCGTGCTCGGCTGCCCCTACGAGGGCGAGATCGACCCGCAGGTGGTCGCCGACGTCGCCGCGCGCCTGCTGCGCATGGGCTGCTACGAGATCTCGCTGGGCGACACCATCGGCACCGGCACCCCCGGCCGCGCCGCGCGGATGATCGACGCGGTCGCGGCGCAAGTGCCGGTGGCGCAACTCGCCGCGCACTTCCACGACACCTACGGCCAGGCGCTGGCCAACATCCACGCCGTATTGCAGCGCGGCGTGGCGGTGCTCGACAGCGCCGTCTCCGGGCTCGGCGGCTGCCCCTACGCAAAGGGCGCCTCGGGCAATGTGGCCACCGAGGATCTGCTCTACATGCTCGATGGGCTGGGCATCGAAACCGGCGTCGACATGGACAAGCTGCTCGACGCCGGCGAAT
>CBFCYW010000115.1:0-10380 GCA_965602395.1 uncultured Chromatiales bacterium | reverse complement strand
CGACAATAATCCGCCGGCGTCGCCGATCGACTTGCCGCCGCGCCGACCCGGTAGAAAGTCGCGCTGTCCGCCGCTTGGTCTCTGCGGTTGAGAGTCGCGCCCAAGCCACGGGTTTCAGCGGCGAACACTGGGCTATCGCGCCCATCGACTCAAGCCACTTCCCGCGCCCCGGCCTCGCCATCCCCCGGCAGATAGCCCAGATTCGCCGCCAGCCAGTGCTCGGCCTGTTGCCGCGACAAGCCGCTGCGCCGCGCGTAATCCTCGACCTGATCCCGCCCCAGTTTGCCGACGTTGAAATAGCGCGCCCGCGGATGGCTGAAATACCAGCCGCTGACCGAGGCCGCCGGCCACATGGCCAGCGATTCGGTCAGTCGCGCGCCGGTGTTGGCCTGCACGTCGAGCAGCTCCCAGAGCAGCTTTTTCGGCAGGTGATCGGGGCAGGCCGGGTAGCCGGGCGCCGGGCGGATGCCGCGGTATTGTTCGCCGATCAGCGCGTCGTTGTCGAGCCGCTCGTCGCCGGCGTAGCCCCAGTATTCGCGGCGCAGGCGTTCGTGCAGCCACTCGGCGGCGGCCTCGGCGAGCCGATCGGCGACGGATTTGACCAGAATGCTGCGGTAGTCGTCGTGCTCTGCCTCGGCGCTCTTTGCCAGCGCATCCCAGGCCTCGCCGACGGTCACCGCGAAGCCGCCGATCCAGTCGCGCGGGCCGTCGGCCGGGGCGATGAAATCGGCCAGCGACCAGGCCGTGTCGCCATCCTTCACATCCTGCCGGCGCAGGCCGCGGATGCGGCCCAGCTCGGTATTGCGCGATTGGTCGGCGAACACGGCGATATCTTCGCCAGCGACGCGCGCCGCCGGAAACAGGCCGAGCACGCCGCGTGGCTGGAGTTCGCTGCGATCCCGCAGCTCGTCGAGCAGCGCTTCGGCGTCGCCCAGCAGCTGGCGCGCCTGCGCGCCGAGGTGCTGGTCGGCGAGGATTTTCGGGTGGCTGCCGCGCAGCTCCCAGCTGTGGAAAAAGGGCGTCCAGTCGATGTAGCGGCGCAGCTCGGCGATCGGGATCGCCGGCAGGGCGGTGACGCCGGGCTTGGCCGGGGCGGGGGGCTGGTAGTCGTCCCAGCCGCCGTCGAAGGCGCGCCCGCGGGCCGTCTCCAGCGGCAGCAGATTGCGCTCGCGCTGGCGCGCGGCGAAGCGCTCGCGCACCTGCTCGTAGTCGGCGGACAAGTCTTCGGCGAAGCCTTCGCGGTGCTCGGCGCTGATCAGCTTGCCGGCCACGCCGACGGCGCGCGAGGCATCCGCGACATAGGCCACGGGGGCCGCGTAGTTGGGCGCGATCTTGACCGCCGTGTGCATCTTGCTGGTGGTGGCGCCGCCGATCAGCAGCGGGGTGTCGAAGCCGTTGCGCTGCAACTGGGCGGCGACGTGGCTCATCTCCTGCAGCGAGGGGGTGATCAGCCCGGAGAGGCCGATCAGATCGACGTTTTCCTCGCGCGCGGTGGCGAGGATTTTCTCCGCCGGCACCATCACGCCGAGATCGATCACCCGGTAGCCGTTGCAGCCGAGCACCACGCCGACGATGTTTTTGCCGATGTCGTGGACATCGCCTTTCACGGTCGCCATCAGCACCTTGCCGGCGGCGCTGCTGTCGACCTTTTCCGCCTGCAGATAGGGTTGCAGCCAGGCCACCGCCTTTTTCATCACCCGCGCCGATTTGACCACCTGCGGCAGGAACATTTTGCCGGCGCCGAACAGGTCGCCGACCGTATTCATGCCGTCCATCAGCGGGCCTTCGATCACCAGCAGCGGCTTGCCCAGCGCCTGCAGCGCCTCGGCGGTGTCGGCGACGATGTGCGCGTCGATGCCTTTGACCAGCGCGTGCGACAGCCGCTCGGCCACCGGCAGCTCGCGCCAGGCGGCGCTGTCGGCGACTTGCGCGGCGGCGGATTGTTGGCCGCGATAGTTTTCCGCCACCGCCAGCAATCGCTCGGTGGCGTCGTCGCGGCGATTGAGCACCACGTCTTCGACCGCTTCGCGCAGGCTTGCGTCCAGCTCGTCGTAGATCGCCAGCTGGCCGGCGTTGACGATGGCCATGTCCAGCCCGGCGCGGATCGCGTGGTAGAGGAACACCGAGTGGATCGCCTCGCGCACCGGATCGTTGCCGCGGAAGGAGAAGCTGACGTTGGACAGCCCGCCGGAGACGCGCGCACCGGGCAGCTCCGACTTGATCCGCCGCACCGCTTCGATAAAGGCCACGCCGTAGTCGTTGTGCGCCTCGATGCCGGTGGCGACGGCGAAGATATTCGGATCGAAGATGATGTCGTCGGCGTCGAAGCCGGCGGCGTCGATGAGCAGCCGGTAGGCTCGGGTGCAGATGGCGACGCGCTGTTCGACGCTCTCCGCCTGGCCGTTTTCATCGAAGGCCATCACCACCACCGCGGCGCCGTAGCGGCGCGCCAGCTTTGCCTGTTCGAGGAATTGCTGCTCGCCTTCTTTCAGCGAGATCGAGTTGACCACGCACTTGCCCTGGGCGTTTTTCAGCCCGGTTTCGATCACCGACCAGTCGGAGGAATCGATCATCAGCGGCAGCCGGGCGATGTCCGGCTCGGCGGCGATCAGGCGCAGAAAGCGCTGCATCGCGGCGTGCGCGTCGAGCAGGCCCTCGTCCATGTTGACGTCGATGATCTGCGCGCCGTTGTCCACCTGCTGGCGGGCCACTTCGACGGCGGCTTCGTAATCGCCGTTTTTGATCAGCTTTTTGAAGCGCGCCGAGCCGGTGACGTTACAGCGCTCGCCGATGTTGACGAACAGCGCGTCGTCGCCGATGGCGAAGGCTTCGAGGCCGGCCAGATGCAGCGCCGGCGACGCCTTTGCAATGGCCCGCGGCGGCAGGCCGTCGAGCGCCGTGCGCAGCGCCGCGATGTGCGCCGGGGTGGTGCCGCAGCAGCCGCCGACGATATTCAGAAAGCCGCTCTCGGCCCATTCGCGGATGTGCGCGGCCATCTCCTCGGGGCCGAGGTCGTAGCCGCCGAGGGCATTCGGCAGGCCGGCGTTGGGGTGTGCGCAGAGCTGGCAATCGACCCGCCCGGAGAGCTCCTCGATATGCGCGCGCAGCTCCGCCGGGCCCAGTGCGCAGTTGAGGCCGAAGGCCAGCGGTCGAACGTGCTTGAGCGAATGCCAGAAAGCTGCCGGGGTCTGCCCGGAGAGGGTGCGGCCGGCGGCGTCGGTGATCGTGCCGGAGATCATCACCGGGCGGCGCCCGACCTCATCGAACAGCGATTCCAGCGCGAACAGCGCGGCCTTGGCGTTGAGCGTGTCGAACACGGTTTCCACCAGCAGCAGGTCGGCGCCGCCTTCGAGCAGCGCGGCGGCGGCTTCGCGGTAGTTGGCGACCAGCTCGTCGAAATCGACGTTGCGAAAGCCCGGGTCCTCCACCTTTGGCGACAGGCTGGCGGTGCGGTTGGTGGGGCCGAGCACGCCGGCGACGAAGCGGGCCACGCCGCTGTCGGCGGCCACTTCCTCGGCGGCTGCGCGCGCCAGTCGTGCGGCTTCGCGGTTCAGCTCCGGCACCAGTGCCTGCATGCCGTAGTCGGCCTGGCTGATGCGCGTGGCGTTAAAAGAGTTGGTTTCGATGATGTCCGCGCCGGCGCGCAGATAGGCGAGGTGGATGTCGCGGATCGCCTGCGGCTGGCTCAGCACCAGCAGATCGTTGTTGCCGGCCAGCGGCTGCTGCCAGTCGGCAAAGCGTTCGCCGCGGTAGTCGGACTCGTCGAATTCGCGCTGCTGGATCATCGTGCCGGTGGCGCCGTCGAGCAGCAGAATGCGTTGCGCGAGCGCTTGTTCGATGGGTGAGCGGTGACTTTTGGCGAGCGTCGTCATGGCGGAATGTCTCAATTAGATAAGAAAATGTCGCTTGACAGTAGCATGCTTCAATGCTGATATAAACATATCTTTATATTTGCATGTGAGTGATGGCGCCGTGGAAACTCTGCTCAATGGCCTGCGGGCCGCCGGTGAACCGACCCGCCTGCGCCTGCTGGCGCTGTGCGCGCATGGCGAGCTGTCGGTCTCCGAGCTGGTGCGCATCCTCGGCCAGAGCCAGCCGCGGGTTTCGCGGCATCTCAAACTGCTGGTCGAGGCCGGCCTGCTGGAGCGCTTTCGCGAGGGCGCGCTGGTTTTTTACCGGATCGCTGAAAAGACCGATGCCGCGCAACTGGCACGCACTCTGGTCGATCTGATCCCGGCCAACGACGCCGCCCTGGCGCGCGATCTGGCGCGTCTGGAGTCGGTCCACGAGGAGCGCGCCGCGGCCGCCGCGCGCTACTTTGAGCGGGTCGCCGAGAGCTGGGATGAGCTGCGTGCCCTGTACCTGCCGCAGGCCGAGCTGGAGCGCGCGCTGGAGGAAATGCTCGGCGAGCGCCCGCTGGGCGAGCTGGTCGACATCGGCACCGGCACCGGCAGCCTGCTGCGGCTGTTCGCCGGGCGCATCGAGCGCGGCGTCGGCATCGACCTGTCCCACGAAATGCTCAACGTGGCGCGCAGCAATATCGAGCGCGCCGGCCTGCGCAACGTGCACGTGCGCCGCGGCGATATGTACGCCCTGCCGCTGGATGACGCCGCCTTCGATCTGGCCACCCTGCACCAGGTGCTGCACTACGCCGCCGACCCGCGCGCGGCGATCCGCGAAGCGGCGCGCGTGCTGCGTCCCGGCGGGCGGCTGCTGGTGGTCGATTTTGCCCCGCACGCGCAGGAGCGCCTGCGCAGCGAGCACCAGCACCTGCGCATGGGCTTCGCCGACGAGGAGATCCGCCGCCACGTCGAGGATGCCGGGCTGCTCTGGCAGCCGTCGCGCCAGCTCGCCGGCGATCCGCTCAGCGTATCCATCTGGCAGGCCAGCAAGCCCGCCGGGCTTCACTGAAGTAGAATTCAATCGAGGAATCCGCCATGACCCTGCGACTCGTCCCCAACCACCGCCAGCCGGCCAGCCAGCTGAAACTCTCCTTCGAATTCTTCCCGCCGCGCGGTGAGCGCATGGGCCGGCGCCTGTGGCGCACCATCGGCCAGCTGGAGCTGCTGCAGCCGGAGTTTTTCTCGCTGACCTACGGCGCGCTGGGCAGCGCCCGCGACAGCAGTGTCGACACGGTGCTGCAGGTGCACCGCGAGTCGAGTGTGTCCACCGCCGCGCATCTGACCTGCGTCGATGCGACGCGCGAAGAGGTCGATGCCGTGGCGCAGCAGTTCTGGAACAACGGCATCCGCCACATCGTCGCCCTGCGGGGCGATGCCCGGGACGCTGGCGCTGGCCGGGACGCTGGCGATGGCGCGCAGGGCTACGCCGATGCCGCCGAGCTGGTCGCCGCGCTGCGCCGCATCGGCGATTTCGAGATTTCCGTTGCCGCCTATCCGGAGACCCACCCGAAGGCGGCCAGTGCCGCAGCCGACATCGCCGCGTTAAAGCGCAAGCTGGATGCCGGCGCCAGTCGCGCTATCAGTCAGTATTTCTTCGATGCCGAGGTGTTTCTGCGCTTTCGCGATCGCTGCGCGGCGGCCGGCATCGGGCAGCCGATCGTGCCGGGGATTCTGCCGATCCACGATTTCCAGCAGGTCAGCCGCTTCAGTCGCCAGTGCGGCGCCAGCGTGCCGCGCCACTACGCGCGCCATTTCGAGGGCATGGAGGGCAATCGCGAGGCGCAGTACCACCTGGCGATAGATCTGGCGCTGGAGACCTGCGAGCGACTGGTCGGCGAGGGCGTCGACGCGCTGCACTTCTACACCCTCAACCACACCGACCTGTGCTTTGCCGTGTGCCGCGGTCTGGGCCGGCAGGTGCCGGTGACGCCGGCGCTGGAAGCGGTGGCCTGAGCCATTTCGCCGACCAGTGGCGGTGTGCTCGCGGCGTGGCTGCGCTATGTTGGGCGGGTGTATCCGTCGACAATCGAATCGTTTGTGAGGTGTCCGTCATGAGCCAGAGAGTCGTCAGCCACCAGCCTGCCGAGAAGCATCTTTGTGAGGGTCGTCGTGAGGGCGACTGGATCGTCTACGCCTGCGCCGAGTGCGATTATCAGTTGCGCAACAACCTGGTCACCGGCGAGACGCGAACGCTCAACGCACAGCGCGATATTGCCCACAGCGGCTGGTATGTACCGTTGCACTGAATCGCGGCTGCCCGCGCCCGGCATCGAGAGATGGTTGTGGCGCGCAATGATAAAGAGGCCCGGTGTTCACCGGGCCTCTTTTCGTTGCTGCTCGTCAGATGTCGGGATGGCCCGCAATTACGGTCCGGTGAAGACGTTGATGAACGGGCCCTCATCGAAGCCGACGATGCCCAGCGGATTGCCGCCGGCGGTCTGCACGTTGGCCAGTACCGTCATTTTGTAGACACCGTCGCCCACACCATCCGAAGCCGGCGTTCCGCACGGGATGGCCACATTGAGGTTGTAGTGCGGCGGCATGGGATCGGGCAGGGTCACGGTGGTGGTGCCGACGGTACCCTCGAAGCCACTGCCCTGAGATTCCAGGGTCGCTCGCAGTGCAACCTGGTGGCCGGCCAGCACCGGAGTGCCGCCGCCGTGCAGATGCATCTGTACGTGGATGTGGTAGGCGCTGTCGCGCTCGATGATGTTCTCCGGTGCGTCGCCGGTTTCGTGCAGCGCGCGAGCACGGAAGGAACCGCTGATGTTGAAGGTTTCAGGTTGCAGTGCCATGACTAGGCTCTCCTCTGGGTTGAGTCCGCGCGGGGAGGCGATATCGCCGTTTGTAAATTCCGCTGCGGATCGCTTCAGCCGGGGTGTCCCGGCGCCGATTGAAATCGCCGTTGAGCTTTTTGCAGAGACCTCTTTGGCGGCTTCGGGATCGATTCTCCAAGCTCGGCTTAGGCTCGGGTTAGCATCGGCTTAAGCCGCGCTTAAACTTTCACTCAGTGGCTCGCCGCGGCGAATCCTGCCCATTAAATCAACGGTTTCCGGCTCCGGCTGCAGCTCGAATTCGCGCCCCAGCGCGGCCCGGCACTCGGCGAACTGGCGCAGTGCGCGGGCGCGCTGGCCGCTGAGGGCGTAGCAGCGCATGAGGCCGCGGTGGGCGTCCTCGCGGCAGATGTCGATGGCGACGATCTCGCGCCACTGGCGCAGTGCCGCGCTGGCGTCGCCGTGCGCCTCGTGCAGCTCGGCCAGCCGTTCCAGCGCGCCGAGGCGCAGCTCGGCCAGCCGCGTGCGCTCGGCCTGCGCCCACTCGGCGTAGGGCTCGGCGCAGAGAAAATCGCCGTGGTAGATGCCGAGCGCCGCGGCGTAGGCGATCATCGCTTCGCACTCGCGGCCTTCGCGGTCGTGGCGCCGGGCGAGCTGCAGCTCCAGTTCGAAGTGGCGCACGTCGAATTCCAGTTGCAGGTCCGGGTTGATGGCGTAGCAATCGTCGCGGTAGATCACCCAGGCGCAGAAGTCGCCGCAGTGGCCGAGGTCGCGGCGCAAGCCGTGCAGGGTGACGTTCAGGCAGTTGCGCGCCGATTCGCTGCAGTAGCCGCGCCAGAAGGTGTCCATCAGCACCTCTTTGTGCAGGCCGCTGTCGCCGTGCAGCGCCAGCAGGTAGAGGATGCCGCGGCCCTTGCGGCTGAGCGCGCGTCGCGCGCCCTCGCCGTTGCTATCCACATTTGCTTCGCCGAGCGCCCGCAAGTGCAGCCACGGGAGAGTCACCGGGCGCTTTGCCGACGCGCCACGGGTTGCCTGTGTAGTGCCGTCCATCGCGTTATTCCTCCTCGGGAGTTCACGGATACCCGCCGCTGCTCCAGCGGCGGCCTCAAGCACAGGTTAGGTGGGCGGCACAGCGCGCTGAATAGGGCGCAAGTCGTGGTTGGCGGCGGCAGATGGCCTAGCCTGTTTGGCGGGGTGGACATAGACTTTCGGCCAGTTCCTGCGGCGTGCGCGATGGGCTAGGGTGGAGCTTTGCGCAGCGGGGAATCGGGCCATGGAACTTCGCGCAGCAGGCTTTGCCGCAGACGAGCCCAGCGTCCGCCAGTGGCTGATCGACAGCATGGATGGGCAGACGTCGTTCCGCTCACTCAACCACCTGATCGCCAGCGGGCTGGTCGCGCTGCTGCTTTGGGATCGCCTCGACAGCAGCCAGCTGCTGGGCTGGCTGGGGCTGCTCTGGATCATCTGGATGCTGCGCCTTGCGGTGCACCGCTACCCGTGGCGCCAAGGCTTGGATTGCGAGTCGCGGGCGACGGCCTCGCTAGTTTTCTGCGCCGTGTTCGGCTGCGCCTGGGCGTTCGGCGCCTGGCTGTTTATCGACGGTGGCGATGCGATGGTCACGGCGGTGATGGCGGTTACCCTGCTGGGCATCGCCGCCGGCTCCTCGATCACCCTCGCCGCCTACCCGCCGGCCTGTTTCGCCTACGTGCTGCCCAGTGTGCTGGGCCTGATCGCGGTGCTTTTCAGCCAGGCGCAGGCGCTCGGCGCGGCGCTCGGCGTGCTGGCTGTGTACGCGCTGCTCGGCGATCTCTACAGCAGCCTGGCGATCAACCGCGAGCTGCGCCGCAACGTGCGCCTGTCGCAGGAAAACCTCGCCCTGCGGCGCGAGGCCGAGAGCAAGAACGAGCTGCTCGAAACCACCCTGCACAACATCGATCAAGGCATCGCCCTGTTCGCCGCCGATGGCGCGCTGCGGATGCACAACCAGCGCTTTTTCGAGCTGCTCGGCATCGCTCCGGACGCCGCTGCGCTGCGTGCTCTGCTGGCCGGCGGCGACAGCCCGCGCGAGATCGCCAGCGACAGCGGCGATACGCTGGAGCTGCACCAGCGACGCCTGGCCTCCGGCGAGCAGGTCTGCACCCTCACCGACATCAGTGTGCTGAAGACGCGGCAGCACCAGCTGGATCGCGCGCGGGTCGAGGCCGAGCAGGCCAACGCGGCCAAAACGCGCTTTCTGGCCGCCGCCAGCCACGATCTGCGCCAGCCGATCCACGCCCTTGGCCTGCTCCACGAAGCGCTGGTCGAGCGCCTTGGCGAGCGCGGCCCGGCATCGCTGCTGGAGCGCATCGGCGCCGCCATCGAGGCGGTCAACAGCATGCTCGGCGCGCTGCTGGACATCTCCAAGCTGGATGCCGGCGTGGTCGAACCGCGCATCCAGGCGGTGGATCTCGGCGCTCTGCTGGCGCGCCTCGACGACGAATTCCAGGCGGTCGCCGCCGAGGGCGGCAACCAGCTGCGGGTGCGTGCGTCGCGACAGTGGCTGCGCAGCGATGCGCTGATGCTGGAGCGCATCCTGCGCAACCTGATCGGCAACGCGCTGCGCTACACCCGCGGCGGGCGCGTGCTGGTCGGCGCGCGGCGCTGCGGCGATTCGCTGCGCATCGAAGTCCACGACAGCGGCCCCGGGATCCCCGCCGAGCGCCGCGAAGAGATCTTTCTCGAATTCCACCAGCTCGGCAATCCGCAGCGCGACCGCCGCCAGGGTCTGGGCCTCGGGCTGGCCATCGCCCGGCGGCTGGCTGCTCTGCTCGATCATTCGCTGGAGCTGCGCTCGACGCTCGGCCGCGGCTCCGTGTTCAGCGTCGTCGCGCCGCGCTGCGTGGTTGCGTCCGGCGATGTTGTCGCGGCGAAGCAGCAGCGCCCGGGCGACTTTCTGCGCGGGCACCGCGCGCTGGTGATCGACGACGATTTCGACATCCGCACGGCGATGCGCGAGCTGCTACAGGGCTGGGGGATGCAGGTCAGCATCGCCGCTGACGCCGCCGAAGCCGGTGCGCAGGCCGCCGCGGCGGCGCCGGATGTGCTGGTGGTGGATTACCGCCTTGCCGCCGGCGCTGATGGTATCGCCGTGATCGCCGAGCTGCGCCGGCAGCTGGGCGCGCCAACCCCGGCGCTGCTGCTCACCGGAGATACCGCGCCGGAGCGCCTGCAACAGGCCCGCGACAGCGGCCTGCCGCTGTTGCACAAGCCGCTGCGGCCGGCCTCGCTGCGCATCGCCCTGCGCCAGCTGCTGCGCGCGACCTGAGGCTCAGGGCTGCGCGCGCGGCTGCAGCAGGCCGCGCTGGGTGGCCAGCACCACCGCTTCGGTGCGGTTGCGCACGCCCAGCTCGCGCAGAATGGCGGAGACGTGCAGTTTGACGGTGGCGTCGGAGAGCGACAGCTCGCGGGCGATCAGCTTGTTCGGCAGGCCCTCGGCGAGCAGCTCCAGCACGCGCTGCTGGCGCGCGGTGAGATAGGCGCCGGTGGCCGCCGCGGTGCGCTCACCGCTTGCGGCATCGCCGGTCGAATCCGCCGCGGTGGCGATGGTAGCCGTGACTGCGGTTGCGGCGCTGGTCGCGGCATTGGCTGCGGGGCTGGTTGCGGCATTGGCTGCGGCATTGGCTGCGGCGTCGGTGCAGGTATCCGCCAGCGGCGCGTGCAGGTAG
>CBFCYW010000114.1:0-10456 GCA_965602395.1 uncultured Chromatiales bacterium | reverse complement strand
GGCCCCGGCGGCGCCTTGCCACCGTGACTCATACCGCGCCATTTTCCTGACTTTTTAATCAGTTACCGCGCCGCGGCAACTCCCGCCCGGCGCGCTATAATGGCCCACCCGAAAGCGCCCCCGCAGCAGGCCCGCAGCACCGCACGGAGCGCTCGCCCAAGACGCCAACCCGCAGCTGGAACACGCCCATGACCACCATCCGCCAAGACCATCTGATCGAATCCGTCGCCGACGCTTTGCAGTTCATCTCCTACTACCACCCGGTCGATTTCATCCAGGCCGTGGCCGACGCCTACGAGCGCGAAGAATCCGCCGCCGCCAAAGACGCGATGGCGCAAATTCTGATCAACTCGCGCATGTGCGCCGAGGGTCACCGGCCGATCTGCCAGGACACCGGCATCGTCTCAGTGTTCGTCACCATCGGCATGGACGTGCAGTGGGAGGGCGATCTGTCGATCGAGGAAATGATCAACGAGGGTGTGCGCCGCGCCTACAACCACCCGGACAACAAGCTGCGCGCCTCGGTACTGGCAGACCCGGACGGCGCGCGCAAGAATACCGGCGACAACACGCCGGCGATGATCACCTTCAAAGTCGTGCCGGGCGATACCGTCGATGTGCACGTCGCCGCCAAGGGCGGCGGCTCGGAAGCCAAGAGCAAATTCGCCATGCTCAACCCGTCGGATTCGGTGGTCGATTGGGTGCTGAAGATGATCCCGCAGATGGGCGCTGGCTGGTGCCCGCCGGGGATGCTCGGCATCGGCATCGGCGGCACCGCCGACAAGGCCATGCAGATGGCCAAGGAAGCGCTGCTCGATCCGATCGACATTCAGGATTTGCAGGCCCGTGGCGCCGGCAACCGCGCCGAACAGCTGCGCCTGGAACTGTTCGAAAAAATCAACGATCTGGGCATCGGCGCCCAGGGCCTCGGCGGCCTGACCACGGTGCTCGATGTGAAGGTCAAAGACTGCCCGACCCACGCCGCCAACAAGCCGGTGGCGATCATCCCCAACTGCGCCGCCACCCGCCACGCGCACTTCGTGCTCGATGGCTCCGGCCCCAGCCTGCAAACCCCGCCGAGCCTCGACGACTGGCCACAGATCGCCCGCGAGGGCGGCGGTCAGTCGCGCCGCGTCGATCTCGACACGGTGACCGCGGAGGACGTCGCCAGCTGGCAGCCGGGCGAAACCCTGCTGCTCAACGGCAAGCTGCTGACCGGCCGCGACGCCGCGCACAAGCGCCTCACCGACATGCTCGCCGCCGGCGAAGAGCTGCCGGTCGATTTCACCAACCGCTTCATCTACTACGTCGGCCCGGTCGATCCGGTCGGCGACGAAGTGGTCGGCCCGGCCGGCCCGACCACCGCTACGCGGATGGACAAATTCACCCGCAGCATGCTGGAGCAGACCGGCCTGATCGGCATGGTCGGCAAGGCCGAACGCGGCCCGGCGGCGATCGAAGCCATCCGCGACAACAAGGCGGTCTATCTGATGGCCGTGGGCGGCTCGGCGTATCTGGTCTCCAAAGCCATCAAGGCGGCGAAAGTACTCGCCTTCGAGGATCTGGGCATGGAGGCGATCTACGAATTCACCGTCGAGGACATGCCGGTGACCGTCGCCGTGGACAGCAAAGGCGAAGCCGTGCACCAGACCGGCCCGGCCCAGTGGCAGCAGATCATCCTGCGCCGCAAGAGCGCCTGATCCGCACCCTGGAGTACTCCCGGCCCCGCAGTGGAGCGGGAGGCTGGCCGCAAACCGGCCGGCCTCCCGGCAGTTGGCAGTGAACAGCGATCTGCCAAAAGTTTGACCTGCTTCACATTTTGGCGAGAATGGCTTGACCGATATTTCGCAACACTGCTTCGGGGGGTGAAATGTCTCAGCTACTGACCGGCCGGCGCCCAGCGCCCGCACAAGCGGGCATCGCCCTACCCGTGGCGCTGCCCTGGCTGCTGGCAGCTATCGCCGCCGTCATCGCCGCCATCCTCTGGTGGCAGCACCAACGCGCCAGCGACACCTGGGCGGCGGAGCGCGAGCGGCTCAGCGAACGCCGTGAGGCCAGCGCCGCGGCACTCGATGAGGCGCGCGCCGAAGCGGCGCAACTACGCGGCCGCCTCGACGATCTGAGCGATGTGCAGACCAGGCTCGACGAGCTGCGCGACAACCTGCAGCGCCAGCGCGTCGCCGCCGCCGAATTGCGCAGTCACGTCGATGACATCGACGCCGTGCCCGAACGCCTCGAAGCCGCACAACTGCGCATCACCGAACTGGAATCCGCCGCCGCCGCCGAGCAGGCCGCCCGCATCGCCCGCGAGAGCGCCGACCAGCAGCGGCTGTGGCGCCTGCAGAGGCGGCTCGACACTCTGCAGCGCGGCCATCTGCGCGCCCGCGACGGGCAGCTCGAAGCGGCGCTGGCGCTGCATCGCGGCGAACAGCGCATCGCCGAGGTCGATTCGCGCATCACAGAGGCCCAGGCGCGCGTCGCCGCGGCCGAACAGCGCGCCGCCGATGCACAGGCGCGCGCCAGCGCCGCGGAGCAGCGCCACAGCGAGCTGCAAGAGCACACCGACACGCTGTTCGCCGAGAACCGGCGCCTCAGCGAAGAGGGCGACCAACTGGCGCGCCAACTCGACGAGATACTGGCCGAGCGCGATTCGGCGCGACAACAGATCGAAGAGCTGCAGCAGCACCTCAGCGAAATGTCCACCGAACTGGCCGAAACCCGCCGCGTGCAGCGCGCCTACAGCGCCGAGCTGGACGACACCCGCAGCCGCCTGCAGCAGGCCAGCGAAACCGCCGGCCAGCTCGACGCCCGACTGGCCGAGCTGGCGAGCCAGCGCGAGACCGACCGGGCGCGCTTCAACGCCCTGCGCGAACGGCTGGAGGATCAGCTCGGCGAGCGCGGCGTGACCATCGAAACGCTGCGCAACCGGCTGACCGTGATCACGCTGCAGAATGACGTGCTGTTCCCCAGCGGCTCGGCGGAGCTGACCAGCACCGCGCGGCGCGCGCTGGACGAGATCGCCGGCGCGCTGCGCGAATACCCGCAGCGGCTGATCGCCGTCGAAGGGCACACCGACTCGGTGCCGCTGCGCCCCGGTCGCGCCTACCCCACCAACTGGGAGCTGTCCGCGGCGCGCGCCGCCTCCGCGGTGCGCTTTCTCGCCGGCCACGACGGTATCGCCCCGCAGCGCCTGCAGGTGGTCGGCCACGGCAAGTACCGCCCGGTCAGCGACAACGACAGCGCCGCGGGCCGCAAGCGCAACCGGCGCATCGAGATCCGCCTGCTGCCCGAGGAGGGCTGGCTGGCCAAGCACGCCGACGAAGTGCAGCAAGCGAACGCACAGTAGCCGCCAGCGGCAGTGGCCGACAGCGTGGCCGCAGGCCGCGCGACGGACTCAGCCGGCGAACAGCCCGGGCAGGCGGTCGAGACGCTCGACCACGGCGTCCGGCTGGCTGTGGCGGATATCCTCGCCGTGGTTGTAGCCGTAGGGCACGCAAACCACCGGCAGCCCGGCGCGCCGCGCGGCCAGCACATCGTGCGCCGAATCCCCCACCATCAGCGCCTGCGCTGCCTGATCGGCGGCCACGCCGAGCTGCGCCAGGGCGTGCAGCAGCGGCGCCGGATCCGGTTTCTTCTGCGCCAGCGTGTCGCCGCCGACCACCGCGGCGAAGCGCGGCGCCACGCCCAGCTGGTCCAGCACCCGGGTGGTGAATGCCATCGCCTTGTTGGTCACCACGGCGTGCGGCACGCCGCGCGCGGCCAGCCAGTCCAGCGCCTCGACGACGCCGGGATACAGGCGGCTGTGGACGCAGGGATGCTCGGCGTAGTGGGCCCAGAACAGCGGCAGCGCGCGCGCCAGCAGTGCCGCGTCCGGCTGGCCGTGCAGATCGTTGCACAGCGCGCGTTCGACCAGCTTTTCGACGCCGTTGCCGACCCACTCGCGAACCGCCGCCTCGCCGCGCTCGGGCAGCCCCAGCCGGCGCTGCATGTGATCGACGCTGGCGGCCAGATCCGGCGCGCTGTCGACCAGTGTGCCGTCGAGGTCGAAGATCACCGCGCGCGGCAGGGGGAAACTCATTGGCCGGCTCCGGCGGCTTGGCCGGCGAGCTGTTCGCGCAGGGCGGCGATGACGCTGTCGTAGCGGTTCGGGTCGGTCTCGCGAGCGGCACCGAACACCGCCGAACCGGCGACGAAGGTATCCGCGCCGGCGGCGGCGATCTCGCCGATATTGTCCACCTTCACCCCGCCGTCGACTTCGAGGCGGATCTCGCGGCCCGATTGCTCGATGCGCCGGCGCACCGTGCGCAGCTTGTCCAGCGTCGCCGGGATGAAGCTCTGCCCGCCGAAGCCGGGATTGACCGACATCAGCAGGATCATGTCGAGCTTGTCGATCACGTGGTCGAGGTAGCCGAGCGGCGTCGCCGGGTTGAACACCAGCCCGGCCTTGCAGCCGCTGTCGCGGATCAGCTGCAGCGAGCGGTCGATGTGCTCGCTGGCCTCGGGGTGGAAGGTGATGTAGCTGGCGCCGGCGGCGGCGAAGTCGGGGATGATGCGGTCCACCGGCTTGACCATCAGGTGCACGTCGATGGGCGCGCTGACGCCGTGCTTGCGCAACGCTTCGCAAACCAGCGGGCCGATGGTCAGATTGGGCACGTAGTGGTTGTCCATCACGTCGAAGTGGACGATATCGGCGCCGGCGGCGAGCACGTCGTCAACCTCGGCGCCGAGGCGCGCGAAATCCGCGGAGAGGATGGAGGGAGCGATCTGGAAGTCGGCCATGGGCGATTGCCTCGCGTTGGGTTGATCGATGGCCGTGTGGAGCCTTTTATGCGCAGACTAGCCCGGCACCCGGCGGAAAACAGCCTGCCATAAGTAGTGGTGGAGTCATCGGGCGCGGGCGGCGCGAGCCGGGAGCAGGCGGCAGCGGACAAAAAAAGAGCCGGCACTGAGGCCGGCTCTGGTAGCGGCTCTAGCAGCAGCTCTGGCAGCAGCTCTGGCAGCAGCTGCTGCCGATGCCTGCTGCGCGCTGCTTACTGGGCGGCGAGGTAGGCCGAGATGTTGGCGATGTCGTCGTCGGACAGGCCGGCGGCCATCGGCGACATCATCGGGTTTTCGCGCTCGCCGGAGCGGAACTTCATCAGCTCGCCGCTGAGGAAGGCCGCATCCTGGCCGTTGAGCGCCGGGTAGGTCGGGATCTGGCTCTTGCCGGCCGGGCCGTGGCAGCCCACGCAACCCTTGCCGTTGTAGGCGGCTTCACCGGCCGCGGCATCACCGGCCACGGCGGCGCCCTGGCTGGCGATCAGAGCGGCAGCAGCCGCAAGCATGGCAATCTTTTTCATCTAATTGTCTCCAATGAGTCTCTGTACTGAGATTCCGTTAATGGTCCGGTCGGCGCACGGCACCGACAAAATTTCCGGTTGGCAGTATACACTCGCCCCGCACTGCGCACCCATACTCCCGGGCGAGGGAGGTACCCACGATGCGGTACGCGCCGCGGGACAGCGCTCGATCAGAAGTAATACACGACGCCAGCGGCGATCACCGGGTAGTAATCAAAGTCATCGAGTTCGCGCTCGATGTTCTCCTCCTCGGCATCCAGATCAGCCTGGTCGATGCGCTGCGTACCGCCGCGCTGCGACAACTCCACCGAGGGCGATCCCTGAAACAGCACGCCCAGATCCAGAGAGGCGCCGAAGCCGCGCTTTCCGTCCGCCGGCCGCAGCCAGTCCCAACCGATGCCCAGATAGGGCGCACTGCTGTCGAAATCCAGCTCGCTGCGCAGCTCACCGGCCTGTGACAGGTCGTAATCGTTACCACCGATGTTCACCACGCCGCGGGTCGGCGCGCTGCCGGCAATCGAGTTGCCATTGCTCACCAGACCACCGGAGACGCGAAAAGTGCCCGCCGCAGGTCGCCAATCGAGCAGCGCAAATTTGGTATCCAGATCCAGTTCAAAGTCGTAGCGGATGCCATCGGCTTCCACCTCGTCGCTGCGACTCCAGCGATTCAGGCCGAGCCGCGCGGCAAAGCGATCATCGAATTGATAGCTGAGCGCCACGCCCGGCCCCAGCGTGCCAATGTTGACGCTCAGGGCGATATCATCAGCGGCCGCCTGCACCCCGCCAGCGGCGGCAGACAACAACAGGCCGGCAACCCCGGCGGCAATCGATTGACGTGACATCGGCTCTCTCCCGAGTATTGCGATAGTCGCGCAAGCATAGCCGAGACGCAAAAAAAGGTTGCGACTCGGACAACAGGCCGGCGCAAGGGCTAGCGGCTGGCCACCGGCAGTGAATGGTCTGCCGGGCGATCACGGCTGAACGCCACTGGCCGAGAGCACGAACCTGTCCGCATCGCGCAGCAGAAAAGCCTTGAATGCATCCGCCAGCGGCGACATCCGCTTGCCCGCCAGATGGGCGACGAACCACTGGCGGCGCAGCGGCAGTCCCTGCACATCGAGCACCACCAGCGCGCCGCTGGCCAGCTCCAGCTCCAGGGTGTGCAGCGAGACGATCGCCACCCCCAGCCCGGCCGCGGCGGCCTGCTTGATAGCGCTGTGATCGGACAGCTCGATGGCCGCGCTCAGCGACAGACCGCGCTCGGCCAGATAGCGCTCGATCGAGCGGCGCGTACCCGAACCCGGCTCGCGCAGCACGAAGCGCTCCTCGGCGAGGCGCTGTAGCGGGATGCCGCGCTGCACCGCCAGCGGATGCTGCGGCGCCGCCACCGCCACCAGCGGGTTGTCCATGAAAGCCTGCGCTTCGAGATCCAGCGACTCCGGCGGCCGCCCGGTGATCACCAGATCCGGCCGGTTGTCCTCCAGCTGGGCGATCAGACCGCGCAGATTGGTCACATCCAGACGCAGCTCGACATCCGGCCACTGCGCGGCGAAGGCGCCCAGCAGGCGCGTGGCGAACTGGCTGGCGGTACTCACCACCGTCAGCGTCAGCCGGCCGCGACGCAGGCCGCGCAGCTCATCCATCGCCTCGCCGGCCTCGACCAGCGCGCCGCTGATACGCCGGCTGTAGACCAGCAGCTCGCGCCCGGCGGCGGTCAGGTGCGCCTGCCGGCCGAGCTGCTCGAACAGCGGCAGGCCGACATTGCTCTCCAGCTGGCGCACCTGCATGGAAACCGCAGGCTGGGTGAGAAACAGCTTTTCCGCAGCGCGGGTGTAACTGCCCTCGCGGGCCACCGCCTCGAATACCTGGAGTTGGCGCAGGGTCAGATGCATAAGTCAACACTTATCAATTGGATAAATACTACTGAGTTGAGCTTATATTACAGCCACCTATACTGCCCGCAAGCTTAGCGCTCGGCGGCTGCCTTCCAGCACCTGCTGCCCGCGACGAGCTTTTTAGCGTGTGGAGCTTTTAACCCTCGGCGGGATTACCGCCGGGGGTTGTTTTTATGCCGCACCGCAGCGCCGGCTCCCGGCAACCCCGCCCCCCTCCCGCAACTCGCCCAGCCGCACCGCCAGCGGCAGAAAACTGCGCGCCAAGCCCCCGGTCGCTAAAGGAAAAACCGCGTCCGCCGCTAGTCGCCGCCTAGGGTTCGGAGGTAACGCTAATCGCCCTTTTCCAACGCCAGCGCAAGCGGCAAACCATCGCCGGCCTCGCCCTCGGCGACAACGCCATCGGCGCGGCCGTGCTCGAAGCGGCGCCGCGGCCGCGGCTTGCCAGCGCCAGCCGGTTGCCGCTGCCGGAACCGGCGGCGCGCGCCGCGACACTGCGCCGGCTGGCTCGCGAACACCAGCTGCAACGCACTACGCTGCGCGTCGTACTGTGCCCCGGGCAGTACGACCTCCTGCAAACGGAAGCGCCACCGGTGGCGGACGACGAGCTGGCCCGCGCGCTGCGCTGGAGCATCCGCGAGCTGCTCGACTATCCGGCCGACGACGCGCTGATCGAAACCTTTGAGCTGCCGCGCCACAGCGTCCCCGGCCAGCCGCGCCTGCTCAGCGTGGTGGCGGCGCGCAAAGCGCAGATCACCGCACTGCTCGGCGAGCTGGCCGACGCCGGACTGGAGCCGGCGAGTATCGACATCGCCGAGCTGGCCCTGCGCAATCTGGCCACCGCCTGTGCCAGCCGCAGCGGCGGCGAAGCCGAGCTCGCGCCGGCCATCGCCAGCCTGTTCCTGCTGCCGCAGCAGACCTGCGTCGAGATCACCCGGCAGCGCCTGCTGCTGTTCACCCGGCAGATCGCCGTGGCCGGCGAGCCCCTGCTGCACGCCGCGGCCGGCGACGCGGGCCGCAAGCAAAGCCGCTGCGAGGCCATCTGTCTCGAACTGCAACGCTCGCTGGATCACTTCGAAAGGCACTCCGGCCTCGGCGGCGTACGCCGCCTGCAGCTGTTCCACGGCGCCGGCGACAGCCGCACACTCGCCGCGCGGGCCAGCGAGCAGCTCAACATCGAAGTGCAGCGCGCCGACCTGGCCGAGCTGCTGCCCGGCGCAAAAGCGCTCGATCCGGCGCTGCTCGGCGCCTGCCTGCCGGCCATCGGCGGCGCACTGCGGGGCCTGTGATGAGCACCGGAGGTGAAGCCGCGGCGCAGCAGATCGACCTCTACCAGCGCTCGCTGCGACCGCCGCAGGTGGCCCTCTCCGGGCTGGCCAGCCTGCGCCTGCTGCTGCTGGCGCTGGCCGCGCTGGGCGCTTGGTACGCCTTTGGCGAGTGGCGCATCAGCCTGCTGCGCAATGAGCTGTCCGGCTTGCAGCAGCGCGCCGACGCCCTGCAGGTGCAACTCGCCAACCTGGATTTGCGCCTCGATTCAGCGGCCCCGGCGGCGACCACCAGCGAACTCGCCGAACAGCGCTCGCGCCTGCTCGCGACGCGCCAGGCCAGGCTGGCCCTGCTCGCCCGGCTGCGCCGCCAGTCCAGCGCGCCGAGCCAGCCGCTGGCGACCTACTTCGAGGGGCTGGTCCGCGCCGTGCCGCCGGGGGGCACGGTGGAACGCATCAGCATCCGCCCGGGCAGCGCGCAGATCGCCATCGAAGGCCAGCTCAACACGCCGCAGCTGCTGCCGCAGCTGTTGCAGCGGCTCGGCCACCAGCCGGGCTATGCCGGGACGCACTTCAACCACGCCGAGCTGCGTCGCGACCAGCAGCCCGGCACCGGGCGACTGCGCTTCAGCCTGCGCGGCGCGGCCGCCGGGGACCAGCCCGGCGCGGCGCAGAGGGCGCCATGAGCCGAGGCGCCACAGGCGGTCTCGTGGCACTCGCCGCACGCTACGCCGAGCGCTCGCTGCGCGAGCGCCTGCTGCTGCTCGGCGCCGCTGTGGCGCTGGCCTTCGGCGCCTGCGATCAACTACTGATGCAGCCGCTGGCGGCGCGCGAGCAGCGCCTGCACAGCGAGCTGGACGCGCAGCGGCAGGTGCTCGCCCAGGGCCGACAGCGGCTGCTGTCGCTGCTGCGCGATAGCGATGGCGAGACGGCGCAGAGCGATCCGGCGCAGCGCGGGGTCGCCGCACTGCGCGAAGAACTCGAAGCGCTCGATGCACAGCTGCGCCGCGCCAGCAGCGCGCTGATGCCGCCGCGCGAGATGCCCGGAATGCTCGAACAGCTGCTCGCAGAGCAACCCGGACTGCGCCTCACGGCACTGACCAGTCTGCCCCCGGAGCGCCAACCAGACCCACCGCATGCCGCCGATGCCGTTGGCGTTGGCACTGGCGCTGTCGAGCGCCCGCCGGCGGTCTTCCGCCACGCCTTCGCGCTGCACTTTGAGGGTGACTACCACGCCACCCTGCGCTACTTGCGCGCCCTGCAGGCCCTGCCCTGGCGGCTGCACTGCCGATTGCTGGAATACCGCAGCGAGAGCCACCCGCGCGCCAGCGTGACGCTGGAGCTGTTCACACTCAGCCTCAGCGAGGACTGGATCGGGATCTGAGAGCAATCGCCGCTGCTGGCCGGCGGCCCCGGCGGCGCCGCCCCGCACATCCCGCGGCCATCGAGGTGGTCGAGCCGCTGGCGCAAAAGTGCGCGCGACGCCACCGGCAGCTCGCTAAAGCCGCGCCGTCCGCGGGTCGCTATGCCTTGGCGAGACCACAGGAAACGCAATCATGTTCGCCACCCGCCACAACCCGGCTCAGCCACTCGCCCCCAATCACGACTGCGGCCAGCACGGCCTGCGACAGCGCTCTGCGGCGTCCGAGCGCGATGGCGAGCAGCACCCACTGGCGACGCTGCTGCCGATCAGCGCGGTGATCGCGGCGATCATCGTCGCGCTGCTGATCAGCGCCGCGCGCCAGCCGCTGCCGGCGCTCGACAGTTATCACTTCGGCGCCAGCCCGGCGGCACTCAGCGCGCCGCGCCCGCTGCCCGCCTACGCGCGCGTTGCCGATCCGCGCTTCAGCGGCGTCGAGCGCGGTGGCGACGCGGCCATCGCACCGCGCGCCGACTAGGGCGCGACCATGTCCTCAGCACAGGATTCCCTCGCCCGGGAGATGTTCGGGCGGCACCGCCA
>CBFCYW010000113.1:0-10653 GCA_965602395.1 uncultured Chromatiales bacterium | reverse complement strand
GGGCTGCGGGCTGCGGGCTGCGGGCGCATTAAAGCACCGAATCGCCGCCGCGGTCTCGGCGCGTGGCCGGCCGCCGGCTGCTACTTGTAGGGGTCGGCGGCATCGCGCAGGCCATCGCCGAAAAAATTGAAGGCGAGGATGACGACGATCACCGGTACCACCGGCAGCATCAGCCAGGGGTAGAGGGCGACCACGTTGATGTTTTGCGCCTCGTTGAGCAGCACGCCCCAGCTGGTCACCGGCGGGCGCAGACCGAGGCCGAGGAATGACAGCGCGGTCTCGCCGAGGATCATGGTCGGGATCGACAGGGTTGCCGAGGCGATCAGGTGACTGGCGAAACCCGGCAGCAGATGCCGGACGATGACCCGCCCGGGGCCGGCGCCCATCAGTTGCGCGGCGCTGCAGTAGTCCTCCTCGCGCAGCGCCAGCAGCTTGGAGCGCACCGCCCGCGCCAGCCCGGTCCAGTCGAGCGTGGCGAGGATCACGGTGATGGCGAAGAACACCCACAGCGGGCTCCAGTTGATCGGCAGGATCGCCGACAGCGCCATCCACAGCGGCAGCTCCGGGAAGGAGCGGATGATCTCGATCATGCGCTGCACGCCGGCATCCACCCAGCCGCCGTAGAAGCCGGCCAGGCCGCCGAAGAGGATGCCGAAGAAAAAGCTGATGGCGATGCCGACCAGACCGATGGTCAGCGAGATGCGCGCGCCGTAGATGATCCGCGACAGCAGATCGCGGCCGAGGCGGTCGGTGCCGAGCAGAAACATCGGCGCGCTGCTGCCGTCGTCGTTGAGCGCCGGGCAGATCAGGTGCAGATCCATCTCCCACAGGCCCCACAGGCGGTAGCGGTCACCGCTGCAGAAAAATCGCAGGCGATGGATCCGGGTGCGATCCTCGGGGTATTCGCGCTTGAGGATCCGCATGTCCAGCCGGTAGCCGAGGCCGTAGACGAAGGGGCCGACGAACTCGCCCTCGTGGAACAGGTGCAGCGCCTGCGGCGGGGTGTAGATGTAGTCGATGTTGCGCCGCTGCAGATCGTAGGGGGCGAAGAACTCGGCGAAGATCACCACCAGGTACATCAGCACCAGCAGTGCGCCGCAGAACACCGCGAGCCGGTGGCGGCGCAGCTTCCACCACATCAGCCGCCACTGCGAGGCCAGGTAGTAGCGCTCCTGCTCGGGCGTCAGCGCCTCTGCGGCGGCCGGGTCGAAGGGCGCTGCGGAAACCGTGTGCTCGCCAGCACCGGGGATGGGCGCACTCATCGCGCTGTCCCGCCGCCGAGGCGGATGCGTGGATCGAGTGCGGCCAGCAGCAGATCCGAGACCAGCACGCCGAGCACGGTGAGCAGGGCGAGAAACATCAAAAAGGCGCCGGCCAGGTACATGTCCTGGCTTTGCAGGGCGCCCAGCAGCATCGGCCCGGTGGTCGGCAGCGACAGCACCACGGCGACGATCTCGGCGCCGGAGATGACCTGCGGCAGCAGGTTGCCGATGTCGGCGATGAAAAAATTCATCGCCATCCGCAGCGGATATTTGCGCATCAGCCTGCCCGGTGGCAGGCCCTTGGCGCGGGCGGTGACCACGTACTGCTTTTGCAGCTCGTCGAGCAGGTTGGCGCGCAGCCGGCGGATCATCGCCGCGGTGCCGGCGGTGCCGATGACGATCACCGGAATCCACAGGTGGGCGAGCAGCGAGCGGATCTTCTCCCAGCTCCACGGCGCGTCGATCAGCGCCGGATCGACCAGCCCGCCGATGCTGACGCCGAACCAGACATTGGCGAAGTACAGCATCACCAGGGCGAGCAGGAAGTTGGGTGTCGCCAGGCCGATGAAGCCGAGCAGAGTCAGGCCGTAATCGCCCCAGGAATACTGGTGGGTTGCCGAGTAGATGCCGATCGGAAAGGCCACCGCCCAGGTGAACAGGATGGTGGCGATGGACAGGGCGATGGTCAGCAGCAGGCGGTCGCCGATGATCTCCGAAACCGGCAGGTTGTGCTCGAAGGAGTAGCCGAAATCGCCCTGCAGCATGCCTGTCAGCCACACCCAGTACTGTTCGTGCAGCGGCAGGTCGAGACCGTATTCGTGGCGCAGAAAGGCGATTTTTTCCTCGTCGACCGTCTCCCCGGCGGCCTGCAGCTCGGCGATGTAACTCTGCAGATAATCGCCCGGCGGGGCCTGGATGATGGCGAACACCAGCGCGCTGATCACCAGCAGGGTGGGGATCATCGCCAGCAGCCGGCGCAGGGTGTAGCGCAGCATCTCAGTCCTCCGCGCTGCCGCTGTCGCTGTCGAACCAGAAGCTGTCCGGCCGGTAGATGCCGAAGTAGGCGCCGGGCTCGAAGTTGTACAGCCCCTGTTCGGGCACGTTGCGCAGCCGCTGATTGACCACCACCGGCACCAGCACGCCGCTGACGATGCCGATGGTGAACAGCTCGCGGCTGTGGATCTCCAGCATGCGGTGCCAGGCCGCGGCGCGCGCGGCCCTGTCCGGCGCTGCGCGCCAGGCGTCGTGCAGCGCGACCAGCTGGCGGGCCGCGGGCAGCGCCGGTGGCTCGCCGGTGGCGCCATCGCTGGCTACGTAGCTGCCCCACTGCGGCCACTGATACTGGTATCTATTGCTCGGTGCCAGCTCCTCGGGGCTGCTGTCGGCGGTCGGCATGCCGTTTTCCAGACCGCCCCAGATGGCCATTTGCGCTTCGCCGGAGAAGATCCGGTTGCGGAATACCTCGCGCACCGAGGGGGCCACGTAGAGCTTGATGCCGGCGCGCAGCCAGCTGTCGTGGATCAGCGCCAGCACGTCGCTCTGCTCGGTGCTTTCGCCGGCGGTCTGCACGGTGATTTCCAGCGGCCGACCATCGTCCAGCAGGCGCACGCCGCGGCTATCGCGGCGGCTCAGGCCGAGGCCATCGAGCAGGCGGTTGGCGCGCGCCAGGTCGAAGTCGGCCCAGCGCTCGCGGTACTCGGGTCGGTACAGCGGGCAGGCTTCGCGAACCGTGTTGTTGCCGGCCTCGACCAGGCCGAAGTAGACCACCTGATTGATCTCGCGGCGGTCGATGGCCAGCGACAGGGCGCGGCGGAAGTCGGCCTCGCGCAGCAGCTCGCGCCAGCCCGGATCGGCGGTATTGAGGTTGGGGTACAGCGCCAGGTGCGCGCCCTTCGCCGAGCGCCACAGGCGCACCCGATAGCCGCTGCGCGCTTCGGCCTGTTTGAGAAAGGTGTAGTTGTCAAAGCGCAGGTAGCGCGCCTGCAGATCGCTCTCGCCGGCGCCGGTCTTGGCCGGGATCAGCTTGTTGCTGGCGATGTTGATCAGCACCCGGTCGATGTACGGCAGCTGGCGGCCGTTGGCATCGACGCGGTGGTAGTAGGGGTTGCGCACAAAGGTGAAGTGCTCGGACGGGCCGGCGGTGGTGTTGACCCAGGGTTGCAGGCTCGGGCGCGCCGGGTTGCTCGCCCTGTACGGCCGGTCGAGACGCTGGAAGCGGCTGATCCAGTTGCGCGCACCGCTTTTGAGCACCTGGTCGGCGAAGTCGTAGAGATCCGTGGCGAAAGCCTTGTGCAGCGGCCGCAGGTAGTGCGCCGGGCGATAGATGAACAGCGGCCGCGGCGCTGCCAGCGCGGTGAGAAAGTAGGGGTTGGGTTTGTGCCAGCGGTAGATCACCGTGTGCGCATCGGGGAATTCGACCTGCGGCGGGCGGCCCTCCACCAGCAGTTTTTTGTCCGGCCCGCCGGGGGAGAGATCCGCGTCGTTGGCGATGTGCTCCCAGTAGAAGCGGAAATCCTCGCTGGTGAACGGCTGGCCGTCGGACCAGCGGTGCCCGGGGCGCAGCTGCAGGGTGAACTCGCGGCCTTCGCGCACGCTGTAGCCGGCGAGCAGATCGGCGCGCAGCTGGAGCTGCTCATCGTAGCCCAGCAGCCGCGCGTAGCCGTACACGGTCAGCTGGCGGATGTCCTTGGCCTTGGCCATCAGCAGGCGCAGATCGCCGCCGTGGCGGCCGGGACGCCAGCCGTCGCGCGACAGCTCGGTGAGCAGCGGCTGGTGCGGCAGGCGCTCGGCCACCGCTGGCAGCTCGCCGGCGGCGACGCGCGCCGCCAGCGCCGGGGTTTCGATGTAGCTCTGTGCCGCCGCGCCACCGGCGACGGCGATCAGCAGGGCGGCGAGCGCGGTGCGGCAGCAGCGGTTCACGCCACCAGCTCTTCAACCGGCCAGTCGCTGCGCGCCCGTACCAGGTGGTCGCTGCCGACGCACAGCAGGCTGGTCTCGTCGAGCGGGCCGGCGGTGAACGGCTGCGGCCAGGCAGCCGGTTCGCCGCTGTGCTCATCCAGCGTGGCGAAATCCAGCGGGCAGCTCAGCTCCGCTTGCGGCACCGCGGCCAGCAGGGCGCGGGTATAGGGGTGGATGGGGTGCAGAAAGAGCTGCTCGCGCGGTGCGATCTCCACCAGCCGGCCGCGGCACATCACCGCGATGCGGTCGGCGATGTAGTTGACCACGCCGAGGTTGTGGGAGATGAACAGGCAGCTCAGGCCCAGCTCGCTGCGCAGATCCTGCAGCAGATTGAGCACCTGCGCCTGCACCGAGACATCCAGCGCCGAGACCGGCTCGTCGCAGATCAGCAGGTCCGGCTGCAAGGCCAGCGCGCGGGCGATGCCGATGCGCTGCCGCTGGCCGCCGGAGAAGCTGTGCGGATAGCGGTTGAGAAAGCGCGGGTCCAGACCCACCAGGCGCAGCAGCTCGACGGCCATCTCGGTCTGCTCGTCGCTGCGGCCGAGGCGGTGAATGAGCAGTGGCTCGCGGAGGATATCGAGCACCGTCATGCGCGGATTCAGCGAGCCGTAGGGGTCCTGAAAGATGAACTGCACGCGGCGCCGGAAGCGTTGCAGCGCCGCGCCCTTGAGCGCCATGACATCCAGCGTTTCGCCGCGCTCGTTGTAGATCACCTCGCCGCTGTCGGCGCGCAGCGCGCGCAGGATCAGCCGGGCCAGCGTGGTCTTGCCGCAGCCGGATTCGCCGACCAGCGCCAGGCATTCGCCGTGGCGCAGGCTGAAGCTGATCTGTTCGACCGCTGTATGGCGCTGGCCGCTGCCGCCGAACAGCCCGCCCTCGCGGCGCTCGAAGCTTTTGCACAGATTGCGCACCACCAGATGTGGACCCTGCGCGGCGCGGTCGTCGGCGCGCGCGCTGCGGTCGCTGATCAGCCGGCCGAGTCTGTACGCTACCGGACGCAGCGGTTGCAGCCGCTCGGCGCCGGTCCCGATGTGCGGCACGGCGTTGTGCAGGGCGCGCAGATAGGGGTGTCGCGGGTCGGTGAACATCGCCTCCAGCGGGCCGGCTTCGAGGATCTCGCCGTGGTACATCACCGCCACCTCGTCGGCCAGGTTGGCGACCACGCCGAGGTCGTGGGTGATCAGCAGCACCGCCATCTGCAGTTCGCGCTGCAGCTCGCGAATCAGCTTGAGGATGCGCGCCTGGATGGTCACGTCCAGCGCGGTGGTCGGCTCGTCGGCGATCAGCAGCGCCGGCTGGCAGATCATCGCCATGGCGATCATCGCCCGCTGGCGCAGACCGCCGGAGAGTTCGAAGGGGTACCTGCGCATGGCGCGCGCCGGCTCGGGGAAACCGACCCGATCGAGCATCGCTTCGGTGAGCGCCAGACCTTCGGCACGGCTCGCGCTGCGGTGCAGAAACAGCGCTTCGGAGATCTGCTCGCCGATCGTGTGCACCGGCGACAGCGAGGTCATCGGTTCCTGGAAAATGATCGAGACCACTGCGCCGCGGATAGCGCGCATGGCGCGGCTGTCGGGTTCGAGTCGGGCGATGTCCACCGTCTGCCCCCGCGGCTGCCGGCGCAGCTCGATGCTGCCGCGGCTGATTGCTGCGCTTTTGGGCAGGATGCCCATGATCGCCTGCGCGGTGACGGACTTGCCGGAGCCGGATTCACCGACCAGCGCCAGGGTGCGCCCGCGATGGATATCGAAACCGATGCCGCGCAGCGCCGGCACGCGGCTGCCGTGCAGGTTGAAATCGACGTGCAGATCGCGCACGGCCAGCAACCGGGACTCTGGAGTGGTGACGCTGATGAGATGCCCCCTCTGCGCGCGGGATGGGGATGGCCCGGCGGGACTTTTCAGCGCAGTGTAATGCAGGAGTCGGCTAGAAGTGCAGGGTGCCAGGCCGGCACCCGCCGCGTCGCCCGGCCCGTATCCGGGAACTGGCCGCCAGGGAAGTGGGACCGATGGGCGGGCCTGTGGCGCTATTGGTGGCCGCTAGTGGCCGGGGCGACCGCCAGTGACGGGATTCCGCCGTCTATGCCCGGCGGCCCGCGCGCGCGGGATATCCTGTCGCGGGGCGGCCGACGGCCGGGCTCAGCGCAGCTCCAGCTCGGCTTTGGCGCGCAATTCGGCGACGTATTCGTTGAGGCGGTTGTTGATCACCAGCTGGCGCATCTGCACTTTGGACTGCTCGAACGGCGGCGGCGCCATCGGCCGCGTGCCTTCGAGCAGAATCACGTGCCAGCCAAAGCGGGTCTTGACCGGCTGACGGCTGTAGCTGCCGACCTCCATCAGGCGCACCGCGGCGGCGAACGGCGGCACCATGGTTTCGGCGCGGAACCAGCCCAGATCACCGCCTTGCGCGGCGGTCGGCCCGGTGGATTGCTCGCGCGCCAGCTCGGCGAAATCGGCGCCGGTGTCGAGCATCTTGATGATCTTGTTGGCCTGTTCGTCACTGTCTACGAGGATGTGTCGGGCGCGGTACTCGGAGAGATTCATCTGTTCGATCTGCCGCTCGTACTCTTCGCGCATCTCATCTTCGGTGATCTCCAGCCCGGCGACGACTTCCTGGATCAGCACGTTGGCCAGCAGCGCAGTGCGCTGGCGATGCAGCTCGGCGGCCACTTCAGTGCGCTTGCCGATGCCTTGGCGCTCGGCCTGCTGGCGCAGCAATTCGAGATTGATCAGCTGCTGCAGCAACTCTTCACCGTCGAGCTGCTTGCCCTCTGAGGCGCGCTGTTGCTGGTGCAGGCTGCGATCAGCGGTGGTGAGCGGCTGACCGTTGACCACGGCGATGACGTCGGCGTTGCTCGTGTCACCGGTGATCAGTGGCTTGTGTCCCTCGGTGGTCATCGTGGTGGTCTGTTCGCTCTGCTGGCCGCAGCCAACGAGCGCGACGGCGCCAAACAGCGCGGCCACGAGGCGGGTAGTGATGGGGGAGGGGCTTGGTTTCATGCTGTCACTCGGGGGATCGCTGCAACGATGGCGCTCAGGCCGGAAACACCTGGCGAAAGGGCTTGACGGTGACTTCGGCATAGACGCCGGCGGCGACGTAAGGGTCGGCATCGGCCCAGGCTTGAGCGGCCTCCAGCGAGGCGAACTCGGCCACCACCAGGCTGCCGCTGAAGCCAGCCGGGCCGGGATCTTCGCCATCGATTGCCGGGTGCGGGCCGGCCAGGCGCAGGCGACCCTCATCCTGCAGCGCCTGCAGGCGTTGCAGGTGTGCGGGACGCGCGCCGAGACGCTTTTCCAGACTGCCTTCGACGTCTTTGGCGATGATGGCGTAGAGCATGTTCAGGGTTCCTAAAATTGCGCGCTTGAGAGGAGACTGGCCGCAGTTCGGGCTTTCCCGTTGCTCGGCGCGCAGTCTCCGGCTGCCGTTTGTGGCCGCAGTTCTAGCTGCCGTCCGCCGAGCTGACCGTGGCTTCAGCGTCGTCGGTCTCGATATAACGAGCGAGATACAAGGCCTGCAGCAGCACGAAGATCACGGTCATCCCGAGCAGGCCGAAGAGCTTGAAGTTGACCCACAGTGACTCGCGCGCCGCAGCCTGCTCACAGGCGGCGCTGGCCTCGGCGGTGCTGCCGGCAGTGAGTGTGGCACAGTCCAGCTCGGCCAGCTGGGCATCGCTGATGGTCGGCAGCGCGGCGCGCAGTGCGGTTTCGGCGTCGAGGTAGTCGAAGGCGAAGTATAGGTTGGCCGCGCCGGAGATCAGGAAAAATCCCACCCAGCCAAGCGACAAGCGCCGCCAGACCGGTGCCGGCAGGCTGATCTGGCCGCTCAGCATGCGCTGTACCAGCGGCCGATCACCGATAACATGACTAGCCAGAAATACTACCGCGAACAGCCAGTTGATCAGCGTCGGCTTCCACATGATGAACTGCTTGTCGGCCAGCCACAGGGTCAGCCCACCGAGCGCGGTGATCAGCCCCAGCGATACCAGGTGCATGGGCTCGAAGCGGCGGTGGCGCGCATAAAACAGTCCCACCTGCACGAAGGCGGCGGCGATCGCCACTGCCGTCGCCACGAGGATGCCAGACATCTTGTAGGCGACGAAAAACAGCAGGATGGGGAAAAAGTCGTAGAGAAGCTTCATGCCAACCCCGAAAATCGATGGCGGCGTATCTTAGCGCATTTTGCCACCATGTCGCGCCCGCCACAGCGGGTCACAAGCGTGCTGTAGCGCACAAATACCGTTGGTAATTTGACGGCCCGAGGCCTCAAAATACGCCGTTTGTAGTAAATACAGCAGCGCGTGCCGCGATGAGCCAGTTCTTCCAGATCCACCCACAAAACCCACAGCAGCGGCTGATCCGCCAGGCTGTGGAGATCATCCGCCGCGGTGGTGTCGTCGCTTACCCGACAGATTCCTGCTACGCCCTGGGCTGTGCGATAGAGTACAAATCCGCGCAGGAGCGCATCCGCCGCATCCGCCGCGTCGACGCCAAGCACAACTTCACCCTGGTGTGCCGCGATCTCGGCGAGATCGCCACCTACGCGCGCGTCGACAACCAGATCTACCGCCTGCTGAAGACGCTCACCCCCGGCCCCTACACGTTCATCCTACGCGCTACCAACGAGGTTCCGCGGCGCTTGCAGAACCCGCGCCGCAAGACCATCGGCATCCGCGTGCCGGACAACGTCATCGCCCAGGCGCTGTGCGAGGAGCTCGGCCAGCCGCTGATGAGCAGCACGCTGATCCTGCCCGACGACGACATGCCGATGACCGATCCGGAGGACATGCGCGAGGCCCTTGAGCACCAGGTCGAGCTGGTCATCGACGGTGGTAACTGCGGCCTCGACCCGACCACTGTGCTGGCCTTTGACGAAGGTGATATCGAAGTTCGGCGCCACGGTGTCGGCGCGGTTGACTTCCTCGATGACTGAGCGGCGGCGATGAGCGACGCGGCGCAACCACCGGCCGGGCAGCGCGACCCGCAGGGGCAGTCGGAGATGCCCTTCGCGCTGGTGCAGGGCGAGCCGCTGACCGTGCTGCCGCAGGACCTGTACATCCCGCCGGACGCGTTGGAGGTATTCCTCGAAGCCTTCGAAGGCCCGCTCGATCTGCTGCTGTACCTGATCAAGCGACAGAACCTCGATGTGCTCGATATCCCCATCGCCGAGATCACTGCGCAGTACATGCAGTACATCGCGATGATGGAGAGCCTGCGCCTGGAGCTGGCCGCCGAGTATCTGGTGATGGCGGCGATGCTCGCCGAGATCAAATCGCGCATGCTGCTGCCGCGCAGTGAGGCCGCGGACGAGGAAGAAGACCCGCGCGCCGAGCTGGTGCGCCGCCTGCAGGAGTACGAGTGCTTCAAGCGCGCCGCCGAAGACCTCGACACGCTACCGCGGCTGGAGCGCGAGCTGCATCAGGCGCGCGCCGCGCCGCCGGCCTTCGAGCGCCGCAACCCGCATCCGCAGGTGGATCTGCGCGAGCTGTTGCTGGCCTTTCGCGAAGTGGTGCAGCGCGCCGAGATGTTCGCCGACCACCATATCCAGCGCGAAGCGCTGTCGGTGCGCGAACGCATGGCCGATGTGCTCAGCGCCCTGCGCGGCGACGAATTCATCGAATTCGGCGCCCTGTTCCGGCCCGATGAGGGGCGCCTGGGCGTGGTGGTGACCTTCCTCGCCAGTCTCGAGCTGATCAAGGCCGCACTGGTCGATCTGGTGCAGGCCGAGCCCTTTGCCCCCATCTACCTCAAAGCGCGCGGCGCGGTCAGCACCGCTGACGCCGATTTTGAACCGACCACGGAGTGATGCCGTGACCAGCGATGCAGCTCACGACGCAGCCCAAAACCGCCAGCTGGCCAACATTCTCGAAGCCGCGCTGCTGGCCGCCGCTGCGCCGCTCGCCATCAACCAGCTGGAGAGCCTGTTCGATGGCGATGCCCAGCGCCCCGGCCGCGACGCCATCCGCGCCGCGTTGCGCCAGCTGATGGCCGATTGCGAGGGCCGTGGCGTCGAGCTGGTCGAGGTCGCCAGCGGCTGGCGTCTACAGGTGCGCGCAGAGATGGCGCCGTGGGTCTCGCGGCTGTGGGAGGAGCGCCCGCAGCGCTACTCGCGCGCACTGCTGGAGACGCTGGCGCTGATCGCCTACCGCCAGCCGATCACCCGCGGCGAAATCGAAGAGGTCCGCGGGGTGAGCGTCAGCTCGAACATCGTCAAAACCCTGCAGGAGCGCGAGTGGATCCGCGTCGTCGGCCACCGTGAAGTACCCGGCCGCCCGGCCATGTTCGGTACTACTCGACAATTTCTTGACTACTTCAACCTGAAAGGCATTGACCAGCTGCCGACGCTATCCGAAATCAAAGATCTGGATGGCGTCTGGCCACAGCTGGCACTGGAAGACGCGCCAAAGCAAAGCGGGGACGGCTGATTGCGACGCTGG
>CBFCYW010000112.1:0-10795 GCA_965602395.1 uncultured Chromatiales bacterium | reverse complement strand
GGCGAACTGCCAGTGGGCGTGCAGTTCGCTGTGCCCGGCTTCATCCTCCGCATGCTCGTCGTCGTGATGCTCGTCGTCGTGATGCTCGTCGTCGTGGTGTTCCTCGTGGTGCTCGGCGTAGTCCTCATCACCGGTGAACTGTGCCTCGGCGCCGCTCGGCTTGCAGTCCGCCGCGGATGGCAGTTGCAGCATCTGCCCGGCATCGCGCAGCAGGGCCAGTGCGCGCTCGACGCTGGCGCGCTGTTCGGCGTTTTCCGGCGCGTGCTCAAAGCCGAGCATGTCCATCGCCGGCAGGCGCAGCATGGCTTCCAGCCGGCCGCCGTCGATGGCGATATCGAGCTGACCGCTGCCGTGCTCGTGGGCGGCGTGGCTGCGGTGGGTCTCCTCGGCTTGCGCGCGCTCGGCGAGCAGACCGGCGGCGAGGCTGGCACTCAAGGCCGCGGCCAGCGCCAGTGGTGAGCGCGCCGACGCGTGCAGCGGTGCGGGCGCGCGGCTTTGTGAGGCGTGCTGCGGCAGGTCGTCGGCACCCTGTGTCGATTTTATAATTAATCGAGATGTCATCTTCAGATCCTTGTTTTGTAAAATTTATGACCAAAATTAAGCTCTGGCCAAGTCTGCAGTCAGGAGCGACGAGAGGCTGGCGGGGCACGCGCCGCGGGGCGCCGGGCACGCAGTTGCGGGGCGGCCCCGAGCGCTGGCGCGGTGAGCCTGGTGGCGCCTGCCGGTCCACCCGCGCAACCGATCGCGCCGACCGCCGCGACCTGGCCGCCGCTGTGTACGGTCAGCGGGTCGAGCTGGCACTGTTCCTCGCCGGCGTGCAGGCCGCTGTCGTGCAGCAGCATCGCCGCCTGCACCGTGCATAGCAGCAGCGCCAGCAGTGCGGCCAGCGCACAGCGCGGCGCGCAGCGATCTGTCCGGCGGTGGCGACTGGCTGTCGGGCATTCCATGATCAAGCGTTATAACATAACAATTGGCTGTTGCCATCCGCTGTGCCCGGGAACCGGGCGCGCGTGCCGAGCAGGTCTGCCGCCGCGCGCCACCGTCGGCCGCCGCCAGCTGATCGACCGCCGTTCGGTGAAGCCGCTGCGCGGCGCGGATGCTTGCTTCGGCAGCGCCCTTGGCCTAGTCTCGCGCGCCTCTTCGCAGCCGCCGCCGCGCCGTTTGATCAGCATGTTTCGCAACCGTTCGCAGCAGCGCATCGCAGTGCTTCGCCGATGAACCCCAGCGCGCATTTTGTCGCTGCCGATGGCCGCGGTGATGGCCGCGGCGATGGCCACGGCAATGGCTGGAATCTGAGCTTTGCCGAACCCTGCGCGGTGCACCTCGCCGAGCGCCTGGAGCAGGTCGCCGGGCTGTTCGCGCGCGCTCAGGCGGCGGCCGACGACGGCCGCTGGGTGGCGCTGGCGGTCGCCTACGAGGCGGCCCCGGCCTTCGATGCGGCTCTGGATGTGCGGACGCCAGCCGCCGACACGGACGGCGCGCAGCCGGCCATCCCGCTGGCGTGGGCTGCCGAGTACCGCGCGCCGCAGCCGATGGCTCCGCTGGCGCCGGGGCGCGACTACCGCGTCGGCGAGTGGCGCAGCCAGCTGCCGCGCGCTGACTATCTGGGCGCGATCGCGCGCATCCGCGAATACATCCGCGCCGGCGACTGCTACCAGGTCAACTACACCTTTCCGCTGCTGGCCGATTTCGACGGCTGCGCGCAGCACTGGTTCGCCGACCTGTGCCGCTCGCAGCGCGCCGGCTACGGCGCCTTTCTCGACCTCGGCGATCACAAGTTGCTGTCGCTGTCGCCGGAATTGTTCTTCGCCCGCCGCGCTGGCCGGCTCTACGCGCGGCCGATGAAGGGCACCGCGCGCCCCGGCGCCAGTGAGGCGCAGACGCGCGCCGCGGCGGCGGCGCTGGCGGCATCGCCGAAGGATCGCGCCGAAAACCTGATGATCGTCGATCTGCTGCGCAATGATCTGTCGCGGGTCGCCGCCACCGGCACGGTGCGGGTGCCGCGGCTGTTCGATATCGAGCACTACCCGACGGTGCTGCAGATGACCTCCAGCATCGAAGCCGACTGCGCGCCGGATACAGATCTGTGGGCGCTGTTTCGCGCGCTGTTTCCCTGCGGCTCGATCAGCGGTGCGCCGAAGGTGCGCAGCATGCAGATCATCGCCGAGCTGGAGCGCGCGCCACGCGGTTTTTACTGCGGCGCCATCGGCTATCTGGCGCCGGGCGGCGACTGCGTTTTTAATGTGCCGATCCGCACCGTGCAGCTGGATGCCGACCGCGGCCGCGCGCGCTACAGCACCGGCAGCGGGGTGACCTGGGCCTCCGAAGGCGCTGCGGAGTACGAGGAATGCCTGCTCAAGACCCGCTTTCTGCACGCGGCTACCAGCTGCTAGAGACGCTGCTGCTGGAGGATGGCCAGCTGTTTCTGGCCGCCGCGCACCTGCGCCGCATGGCCGATTCGGCGCGCCGATGCGGCTTCGCCTGCGAACCGGCGGTGTTGCGTCGGCGGCTGCGCGACTGCGCCGCGGCGCATCCGGCCGGCAGCTATCGGCTGCGCCTGTTGCTGGCGCGCGATGGCGCGGTCGATCTGCAGGTCAGCCCCTTGGCTGGCGGTGATGGCGCACCCTGGCGCGTCGCTCTGGCGAATCACCCGGTGCAGGCAGACGACCCCTGGCTGCGGCACAAAACCACCCGCCGCGAGCGCTACGATCGCCACCGCGCCCAGTGGCCGGACTGCGACGACGTGCTGCTGTACAACCGCAGCGGCCTGCTGACCGAGAGCTGCATCGCCAATCTGGTGCTGCAGATCGACGGCGCACTGCTCACCCCGGCGCTGCATTGCGGTCTGCTGCCCGGCACCTTTCGCGGCGACCTGCTGGCGCGCGGCGAGATCCGCGAGGCCGAGCTGCCGCTGGCCGAGCTGCAGCGTGCCGATGCGGTCTGGCTGATCAATTCGCTGCGCCGCTGGATTCCGGTCTCCCACTGGCCGCGCGGCTGATCCCGACGAACGATGCCGGGTGGACGCGGCGCTGGCGATCTATGCCCCTGCATGCCAACCCCCGTTTTCCGGCTCCAGCCCACCGCTTGCGCCCCGCTGGCTGAGCGCTGCCCGGCCGCAATCTGCTGAACGCGGTTCACTTTCCTGCATCTGCCCGCGGCGCCAGTTGCCGCCAGCGTCGTGCCGATCACAACGGCGCGCGGCGCGCTGAACTAGCCTGACTAACGACTATTTTCATCTGTGAGACCCGCAGGTACGCGGACATCGACGGACAGACAGGCGGATCCATCGGTAGTGAACAAGGGCATGTCCATCAGAAACCGAATCGCCACGCTGATCCTGCTGGTGTTCGCCATCCTGTTCGCCAGCGCCTGGCTGGCGCTGCGCCTGGCCGTACTGCCTGCCTTTGCGGACGTCGAGCAAGCGCGCCTGCAGCGCGAGGTCGACCATGCGCTGCAGCACATCGAGATCGAACTCCTGCAACTGAGTAGCGTGGCCCTGAATTGGGGCCGCCGAAGTGACCGTGATGCCTTTCTCAGCGCGGCGTCCGGCGAGGCCGATGGCGACTACCTGGGCGACAATCTGACCGACGACACCCTTGCCGATCTGCGTCTGGATCTGATCCATGTCTACGCCGCCGACGGCCGCGCGGTCTGGTCGCGCAGTCTGGCGCGCGATGCCGCTGCCGCAGGCGACGATGCGCGCCGCGAGATCGACGCGACGCTGGCGCGCTGGCTGCTGCCGCAGGCCCGGAGCGAGCCGGTGAGCGGTTTGATCGCTATCGCCGATCACATACTGATGCTCGCTGCGGTGCCGATCAGCACTGCCGATTCGCAGCGCTCAGCGCGCGGCACGCTGGTGATAGGGCGCCGGCTCGACGAAGCTCTGCTGCGCAGCTGGGGAGAACAGGCCGGCAGCCAGCTGACACTGCGCCGGGCGGGTTTCGGCACGCCGGCCCGCAAAGCGGTGCCACACCAGTTTGACGGCGGCCTGCAACTGCTTGCCGAGCAGGGCTGGCTGCTCGCCAGCAAGCGTATCGCCAGCCTGGAAGCGGGCGCCCCGCTGTGGCTGGAGCTGCGCATGCCGCGCGATATTTTCGGCCTCGGGCGCGAAGCGATCGACTACGCCCTCAGCCTGCTGGCGCTGCTCTGCGGATTGCTGATGGCGGCGATGCTGATCAGCCTGCAGCTGTCTGTGGTGCGGCCGATCGGCCATCTGCTGGATGCGTTGGCGCAGCCCGCTGAACGCCGCGCCACCGGCCTTCGCCAGCATCTGCGCGGTTCGCGCAGCGACGAGCTGACCCGCCTGGCGGCGGCTTTCGACGGCGTGCTGCGGGCCGCGGAGACCGATCGCAGCGAGCTGCAGCGCGAAGTACTGGAGCAGCGCCGCATCGAGGATACGCTGCGCCTCGCCGCCGAGGTCAGCTCGGCGGACGGGCGACGCTTTCTCGGCGAGCTGGTGGCCAGGCTGGTCGAGGCGCTGCCGGTCGATTACGCCTTCGTCGGCCGATTGCAGGGTGGCGAGCGCGGCCGCGTGCAGGTGGTGGCCGCCGCCGGTGGCGATGGGGCGCTGGAAGACCTCAGCTACGAGATCGCCGGCAGCCCCTGCGAGCTGGTGCTGGCGCAAGGTGAGCACCTTATCGCGCGCCGCCTGCGCGAACGCTTTGCGGAGAACGCGCTGTACCACAGGCTGGCTCTGAACAGCTACGCCGGGCTGCTGCTGCGCGATGCCGATGGCGAGCCGCTGGGCGTGCTGGTGCTGCTCGGCAGGCGCCTGCTGCCGGATGGCGAGCGAATCATGGACAGCCTGCGGATATTCGCCGCGCGCGCCGCCACGGTGCTCGAACGCTGGCAGCAGGACAGCCGTCTGCGCAAGCTATCGCGCGCCGTGGAGCAAAGCCCGAGCATGGTGGTGATCACCGATCCCGAGGGGCTGATCGAATACGTCAACCCGCGCTTTTGCGAGATCACCGGCTATTCCCCGGAAGAGGTTCAGGGCCGCTGCTGGACGCTGCTCCGCCCGGTCGGCAGCGAGGAGCCGGGGGCACCGCAGCAGGGTCGCCGCGGCGAATACCGCTATCGGCGCAAGAGTGGCGAGTACTTTTGGGCTTCGGGCTCGGTGGCGGCGATTGTCGATGGTGACGGCAGCACCAGCCACTACGTGATGCTGCAGGAAGATGTCACCGAGCAGCGCCGCCTGGCCGATCGCGTGGCCTGGCAGGCGACCCACGATGCGCTCACCGGGCTGCTCAATCGCAGTGAGTTCGAGCGCCGCCTCGGCGAGTTGATCAGCGACGGTGAGCCGCGCGTGCACGCCCTGTGCTATCTGGATCTGGACCAGTTCAAGGTGATCAACGACACCTGCGGGCACATCGCCGGCGATGAGCTGCTGCGCCAGTTGGCTGCACTGCTGGAGGTCGAGGTCGGCGGCGAACCGCACGCGGTGGCGCGGCTGGGCGGCGACGAATTCGGCATCTGCCTGGTGGATCAAAGTGAAAACGCCGCCATCGGGATCGCCGAACGCCTGCGCTCTGCCATCGAGGAGTTCGAATTCTATTGGGGCGAGCAGCGCTTTCGCGTCGGCGGCTGCATCGGCGTGGTGATGATCGAGCGCGGCGCGTTGAATCTCACCGAGCTGCTCAAGCGTGCCGACGCGGCCTGTTTCGCGGCCAAGGATGCCGGCCGCAATCGCGTCCACCTGTACCGCGATGACGATCGCGAGCTGGCCCGCCAGCAGGGCGAGATGCAGTGGGTGTCGCGGATTGCCCGGGCGATCGACGAGGATCGCCTGTGCCTCTATCTGCAACCCATCGTGCCGGCCAGTGGCGAAGAACCCGAGCAGCGCCGCTACGAGTGCCTGCTGCGGCTGCGCGACGAGGATGACCGGGTGGTGCCGCCGGGCGCTTTCCTGCCCGCCGCGGAGCGCTACGGGCTGGCCACGCAGCTGGATCGCTGGGTGTTGCACGCGGTGCTCGACTGGCTGGAATCGCTGTGCGAGATCTCGGCGCCGCTGCCGCTGTGCGCCATCAATCTGTCCGGCCACTCGCTCAACGACGAGGTTTTTTTGCACGAGATCATCGACCGCCTGTCGCTGAGCAAACTGCCCGCCAACCACCTGTGCTTCGAGGTCACCGAGACCGCCACCATCGCCAATCTGGCCCACGCCACCGTGTTCATGCGCGCGCTGAGGAGCTGCGGCTGCCGCTTCGCGCTGGATGACTTCGGCTCCGGCCTGTCCTCCTTCGGCTACCTCAAGCAGCTGCCGGTGGACTATCTCAAGATCGACGGCGTGTTCGTGCGCGACATTCTCGACGACCCCATCGACGAAGCGATGGTGCGCTCGATCAACCAGATCGGCCACGTGCTCGGCAAGCGGACCATCGCCGAGTTTGTCGAAAACGAGCAGGTGCTGGCGCTGCTGCGCGACATCGGCGTCGACTTCGTGCAGGGCTTCGGCGTGGCCCGGCCGATGCCGCTGCAGGACTACCTGCCGGGCGTGATCGAGCTTGCCGATAAGCGCGCCGGGCGCGCCTGATCCGCGCCGCGTTTCCCGCTTCCCCCTCAGAGCTCCCTCAGTTGTCGGCGCGCGAATCCAGCCAGTCGCGGATCGCGGCGATCTGTTCCTCGGCCATCAGCGCCGGGGCGTGGCCGATGCCGGGCAGGGTGAGCAGTTCGGCGCGCGGGCCGCGCCGGGTCATCTGCGCCGCGGTTTCCGCCAGCAGCACGTCGGAGGTCTCGCCGCGCAGCAGCAGGGTCGGGCAGCGGATGGCGTCCCACAGCGGCCACAGATTGACCGGCTCGCTGTGCAGATTGGCCTGGCGGAAGGGCTCGGCGATATCCGGGTCGTAGCTGAGCACGTAGCGACCGTCATCGCGCTGGCGGTAGCTGTTGACCGCCAGGTGTCGCCACTGGGCATCGCTGAGCGGGCCGAACGGCGCGTGCGCCAGCCGCAGGTGGGCTTCCAGCTCATCCAGCGAGGCAAAGTCGAACTGCAGGCCGATGTAGTCGGCGATCCGCTGCATCGCCGCCAGCGGCAGCTCCGGGCCGACGTCGTTGATCACCAGCCGGTCGATGGGGCTGCCGGGCAGGGCGGCCATCTGGATGCCGATCAGCCCGCCCATCGAGGTGCCCAGCCAGTCGACCCGCTCGGCGCCGCTGCGCGCGATCACCGCGCAGCTGGCGGCGATGTAGCAGGGGAAGTGGTAGTCGGTCTTGGTGCGCAGCCAGTCGCTGGCGCCGCGCCCGGGGTAGTCGATGGCGAGCACCCGGTAGCGCTCGCAGAGCGCTGCGGCGATGTCGTCAAAATCGGTCGCGTTGCGCGTCAACCCGTGCGCGCAGATCAGTACGCGCGGGTTGTCCGCATCCCCCCATTGGCGATAGTGGATGCGATAAAAACCATCGCTGGCGAGGCTGTGAACGAAGCCGGAGCGGGCTGGCGCAGCCATGCGGGACACCTCTGTGCTGCCTGTGTTGCGGTGCACTATAGCGAGCCTCTGCGGGGCCTGCCAAGACCCTGCTGGCCGCCGCGCCAGCGCCGCGGGGCCGCTTGACGAACGCGCCGCACTGCCACCAAACTCCCGCGCTCCGACAACCCACTCACGCGCTGCGCTCAAGCGCCGCAAAAGCACGGAGACGCGCATGTCGAGCCTGCCGCTGGAGGGCGTTCGCGTCCTCGACCTGACCCGCCTGCTCCCCGGTCCCATGTGCAGCCTGCATCTGGCTGACATGGGCGCCGACGTGATCAAGATCGAAGACCCCGGGCTCGGCGACTACGCCCGCTGGATGGGACCGATGAAGGGCGAGGAATCCGGCTTTTTTCAGGCCCTGAACCGCAACAAGCGCGGCCTCTCGCTGGATCTCAAACAGGCCGCCGGCGTCGAGCTGTTTCTCGAACTGGCGCGCGACGCCGACGTGGTCATCGAGAGCTTTCGCCCCGGCGTGGTGGATCGCCTGGGCATCGGCTACGACGCGGTGCGCGCAGTCAATCCGGGCATCGTCTACTGCGCCATCAGCGGCTACGGGCAGAGCGGCCCGTGGCGCGAGCGCGCCGGCCACGACATCAACTACTGCGCCACCGCCGGGATTCTCGAACAGAGCGGCGCGCGCGGCGGGCCGCCGGCGCCGGGCAATTTTCAGATCGCCGATCTGGCCGGCGGCGCGCTGTCCGCGGCGATGGCGATCAGCGCCGCGCTGGTCGGCGCCGCGCGCCGCGGCGAGGGCCGCTACCTCGATGTCTCCATGACCGACTGCGCGATGGCGCACAACCTGTTGCCGCTGGTGGCCCACGATGCCGAGGGCCAGAGCCGCCCGCGCGGCGGTGATTTTCTCAGCGGCGAGCTGCCCTGCTACGCGGTCTACGAGACCGCCGACGGTCGCCACATGGCGCTCGGCGCGCTGGAGGAAAAATTCTGGCGGCGCTTCTGCGAGCAGCTCGGCCGACCCGATCTGGCACTGCTCTACGCCGCAGCAGGCGACGAGCGCGAGGCGGTACGCCACGAGCTGGAAGTGATCTTCCGCAGCCGCAGCCAGGCCGAGTGGGTCGAGCTGTTCGCCGATACCGACTGCTGCCTGACGCCGGTGCTCAGCATCGGCGAAGCGCTCGTCTGCGAGCAGATCAGCGCGCGCGGTCTGTACCGCCCGCAGCCCCCTTCGAAGGGCCAACCGCAGACCGGCGAGATCGCACAATTCGCCTTTCCGGTGCAGATGTCCGACGCCGAGTTTGCCGTCCGGCGTCCGGCGCCGGCTCGCGGCCAGCACAACCACGAACTGCTCGCCGAACTCGGCTGCGACGCTGCGCGCATCGAGCAGCTGGCCGCCGACGGGGTGATCTGAGTAGCGCCACGGGGCGACCCAGCCGGGCGCGTCGGCAGTCCGCAAACGCGCTTTGCCGCCGCGGGGCAAGCCCGCTGGCATTCAGTTTACGTTTACGTTAACGTCAACCTCCGGCGGCAAAATGCCCCCAGAGCATCAGACATCCCTGAGTATTCGATATAAACCAGACAAACCAGGAAATTCGGAGGAAAACCCTATGAGCTATCAGGCCCCGCTGCGCGATATGCAGTTCGTCCTCGAAGACGTCGTCGGCCTCGAACGGATCGCCCAGCTGCCGGGCTACGAGGAGGCGACCCCGGATCTGGCCGCCGCGGTGCTGGAAGAGGCCAACAAGCTCGCCTCTGAAGTGCTCGCGCCGCTCAACACTACCGGCGACACCAATCCCGCACGCTGGACCGAGGACGGCGTGCTCACCCCGCCGGGCTGGAAAGAAGCCTATACGCAGTTCGCCGAGGGCGGCTGGATCAGCCTCAGCGCCGATCCGAATCACGGTGGCCAGGGCCTGCCGATGGTGCTCTCCACCGCGGTGCAGGAGATGTGGCACGCCTCCAACATGTCCTTCGGCCTGTGTCCGCTGCTCACCCAGGGCGCGATCGACGCGCTGCACCTGCACGGCTCGGAAGCGCTGAAAACCACCTATCTGGACAAGATGATCTCCGGCGAGTGGACCGGCACCATGAACCTGACCGAGCCGCAGGCCGGTTCCGATCTGGCCGCGGTGCGCACCAAAGCCGAGCGCAAAGACGATCACTACCTGATTTCCGGCCAGAAGATCTTCATCACCTACGGCGATCACGACCTGACCGACAACATCGTCCACCTGGTGCTGGCGCGCACCCCGGACGCGCCGCCCGGGGTGAAGGGCATCTCGCTGTTCGTGGTGCCGAAATTCCTGGTCAACGATGACGGCTCGCCGGGCGAGCGCAACGACGCCCGCTGCGTCTCCATCGAGCACAAGCTCGGCATCCACGCCAGCCCGACCTCGGTGATGAGCTTCGGCGACAACGGCGGCGCCGTCGGCTACCTGGTCGGCGAGGAAAACAAGGGCCTGATGTACATGTTCGTGATGATGAACCTCGCCCGCCACACGGTCGGCGTCGAGGGCTACGCCATCGCCGAGCGCGCCTACCAGCAGGCGGTGGGCTACGCCCGCGACCGCGTGCAGGGGCCGACGCTGTGCGCCGGCGAATCCAAAGGCATCATCAACCACCCGGACGTGCGACGCCTGCTGATGACCATGCGCAGCACCATCGAGGCCGCCCGCGCGCTGAGCTACGAGCACGCCGGCACCTTCGACCGCGCCGGCAAGTCGGCCGACGCCGACGAGGCGAAAAAGCTGATGCAGCGCGCCGAACTGCTCACCCCGCTGGTCAAGGGCTGGTGCACGGAGATGGGCGTCGAACTGTGCTCGCTGGGCGTGCAGGTGCACGGCGGCATGGGCTTTATCGAAGAGACCGGCGCCGCGCAGTATTATCGCGACGCGCGAATCACCACCATCTACGAGGGCACCACGGCGATCCAGGCCAACGACCTGATCGGCCGCAAGTGCGCCCGCGACGGCGGCGAGGGCATCGCCGAACTGCTCGCCGACATGCGCGACGTGGCCGGCCAACTGGGCGATGAGATGGCCGGCGTGCGCCGCGGACTGGAGTCCGGCATCGCCGCCGCCGAAGCGGCCACCGAATGGCTGCTGGCGCAGGACGACCCGCGCCTGCCGGCGGCCGCCTCGGTCAACTACCTGATGCTGATGGGCACCGTCGCCGGCGGCTGGATGATGGCCCGCCGCGCCATCGCCGCGCAGTCAAAGCTGGCCGCCGGCGAGGGCGACGCCAGCTTCTACGAAGCCCAGCTCACCACCGCGCGCTTCTACATGAGCCAGCTGATGCCGCGCGCACTGGCCTGGCGCGATGCCGTCGTCGAGGGCTCGGCGGACGCGCTGGCGCTGGAGGACGTGCAGTTCTGATCG
>CBFCYW010000111.1:0-11328 GCA_965602395.1 uncultured Chromatiales bacterium | reverse complement strand
TCTGGCCCGTCGTCTGGCCCGTTGTCTGGCCCTGTGTCTGGCTTTGGGGCTGGCCCTGGGCGCCGCGCCGGCGGGCGCCCAGTACGCGCTCGACTACGAAACCTGGGCGCGACCGCGCAGTGCTGCCGCGGTGCTCGCCATGCCCGCGGTCGAGCGGCTGATGCGCGACTTTCTGCGCGCCGCGGCGGGCAGTCGCGTCGAACTTCGCTACCCCGGCGGCGCCGAGGGCAGCCTGTGGGCCGGTGAGCTGCGCGACTGGCTGGTCGCGCTCGGCCTGCCCGCGGCGCGCATCGACACTGTCTCCGGCAGCCCGCGCGGCGATCAGCTGGAGCTGACCATCCGCTCTGCGAGACCCTGAACGTGGCGCTTTTCGCCGCGTTGCAGATGGCCTCCGGGCCGAACGTGGAAGCCAATCTCGGCGCGGCTCGACGGCTGATCCGAGAAGCCGCCGAACGCGGTGCGCAACTGGTCGCGCTGCCGGAGAACTTCGGCCTGATGGCGATGCGCGAGGCGGACAAGTTCGCGCATCTGGAACGCGAGGGCGAGGGGCCGATGCAGGCGATGCTCGCCACCGCGGCGCGCGAGTGCGGTCTGTGGATCGTCGGCGGCAGCATCCCGCTGCACAGCGATGATCCGCAGCGCGCGCTGCAAACCTGCTTCGTCTACGACGATCGCGGTCAGCAGCGCGCCCGCTACGACAAGATTCACCTGTTCGATGTCGATCTCGCCGAGAGCGGCGAGCGCTATCGCGAGTCCGATACCACCGCTGCCGGTGAGCGGCTGGTGGCACTGGATAGCCCCTTCGGCGTGCTCGGTCTGAGCATCTGCTACGACCTGCGCTTTCCCGAGCTTTACCGTGCGCTGCTCGATCGCGGCGCGCAGGTGCTGTTCGCCCCTTCCGCCTTTACCCGCAGCACCGGCGCCGCCCACTGGGAGCTGCTCTGTCGCACCCGCGCGCTGGAGAACCTCGCCTGGCTGGTGGCCCCGGCGCAGGGCGGTTACCACGTCAACGGCCGCGAGACCTGGGGCCACTCGATGATCGTCGATCCCTGGGGGCGGGTGCTGGCCGAGCAGTGCGCCACCGGCAGCCAGCACAGTGGCGTGGTGCTGGCGGAGGTGGATGTGCAGCGCGCCGAGCAGACGCGGCGGCGATTTCCCGCTATTTCGCACCGCCGCCCAGGTTTTACCGCAGGCGCCTGAGGCGGGGCGCCAAATGCCCGCCCGCCGGACCAGAACTGTTTATCCCGGAGATTTGAACTGCTATCAGGAAACGAGTTTGGTTACAAAACCGCCCACCACTCTCTCCTCGCACCCCCCGATACTTGCGCACCACGTCATCTCCGCCTACTGTTGCCGCAACCGTGGCGAATACCTCAGTCCATTGCATCTGGCGCAGACTGCAAACCGGGCTTCCTCTGCGCAGTTGCGGCGCTTGCCCGTTCAGCATTGAAGACAGGAAGCATTTCCCGGCCGTTTTCAACACCGACCAGAAAAGCACATCCGCTTTACTGCGGGTCGTTAATTCCATGCCGAAGGGGAAGCTTGTTTTTTTCCGCTGAATTCATGATAGAAGTTCTTGTTATTTAAATTCATGTCGACAAAAACAAGAGCCCAGGCGGTGGTTCATTGTTGATCGAGTTTGTCACCTGTCGTGCAGGCGTTGTCATTTCGTCACTGCCCGCGTCAATGGCATGCCACTACTAGTCCTTTGTAGCGACGGAGAACATCGATCAGTCTCTTCCGTGATGGATGTCTCGCCAGGACGCCCCGTGCGAGTTGACAGCATTACCGTCTGATCATAGCTTGGACGCACTGATTCTCAGTGGGTCTTTAGCAAGGTGATGTCATGGAATATATAACTCTAGGGAGGGAGTCGCTGCTTAGGCTCTTCTCTACTCTCCCTTTATTACTTGTCTTGTTGTTGGGCTGGAGCCCTGCAGCTAATGCTCATATTACCCATGTGGGTAGTGCTTCCAACGAGGGTGTTGGTACCGATGTTAGTGTTACGCACGGCATCAGTATCGAGCAAGACGATGTCATCGTCGCGCTTGTGCACGTCAATCGGCGGCAGAGCATTGATGATAATAACGGTAACCATGTGTTTTTCGAAGAAATCGATGAGCACGGGATGGATACCAATTCATACGCGATTTACCATCGGGTTGCTACGGCCTCTGAACCGGCTAGCTATCAATGGAGAATAGCTAACGGGGATCGCTGGTCGGTCACTGTTCGCGTATTTCGCAATGTGGACGTATCGGCGATTTGGGAAGTCCCACCCACGGTATCCACCCGGCGATCGGGCAGTGGTTCCCTAGCGACCGCGCCGGCCATGAACATCGAAACCAGCGGAGCCATGGGGCTTCTTTTCGTGGTTTCGGATACATCGTCCCAGTCATTCGGCAGCCCGACTAACGGCTATGCTGACGAGATGGAGGCCTCCAGGCAGACGCAGGCAAGCTACATCCGGGATTGGGAAATCAATGGCACTACTGGCAGCACTGCGGTTGGTCTTTCCAGTAATGACTGGCTGATTCAGCAGTTTGCGTTGCGGCCATATACAGGCGGTGTGGATACGTCTGCTCCCTACCGCTCCAACGGCCAGCCGACCGATGCGCTGCCTGCGAGTACCGTCGCCACGACGATTTCCCTGACTACAAATGAAGATGCCAACTGCCGTTATTCGACGGTTTCCGGAATGGACTACGCGGCGATGCCGAGTTTCATGTCCACGACCGGTGGTCGCAGCCATTCAACCCCGGTCACCGGATTGACCAGCGACAGTTCACGCAACTATTACATTCGCTGCATCGATATGCTGGGTAATGCCAATGGCTCGGACTATGCCATTACCGTGGCGGTTGGCGAGAGTAATGTTTTCCAGAATACCCTGGCCGTTTCCGGGCTGGATTTCCCCGTCAGCATGACATTTCTTCCCGATGGCGCGATGCTGGTTCTGGAGTGGCCTGGCTCCATCAGGTATGTCGCACCCGGTGCCTCCACGCCCAACTCGACCCCGTTCATGCACATCTCGAATGTCGGCATTGAGGGCGAACAGGGAACGATGGATATAGCTCTGGATCCAGACTATGAAAACAACGGTTACTTCTATGTTTATTACATAGCGGGCACACCAAACCGTGCGCGGGTCTCTCGCTTTAGCATGCAGCATGGCGCCACTACTGCGGATATCAATACCGAGGTTGTCATTTGGGAAGACATCACAACCGCCGGTACCGGGCATCACGGTGGCGATATCAACTTTGACGGATCAGGGCATATTCTTCTGGCTCTGGGCGATAACCGCATACCCTCTCTTTCTCAATCCATGAGCAGTTATCGTGGCAAGGTGGTCCGCTTTGCAACGGATGGTTCGTTCCCTTCGGATAACCCTTTCTATGAGGGAAATGGCGAGCCCCGCGATGGCATCTGGGCATTGGGTCTTCGCAACCCCTTCCGCTCCTCTGTCGATCCGGTGACCGGAATCTACTATCTCACTGACGTCGGCACCTACACGGCGGAAGAAGTAAATATCGGCGTAGCCGGTGCCAATTACGGCTGGCCCGAGTGCGAAGGCAATTGCAACACCGCAGGCATGACCAACCCGATGCTGAACTGGAGGCATTCGGGCGGGCGAGATCGTTCGATCACCGGTGGCTTTGTCTATCGCGGCAGCATGTTCCCCGCCGAGTACCACGGGAACTACTTCTATGCCGACTACGCGCAGAACACCATCAAGCGTGCGACGCTTTCTGCGGATGGACGGTCTGTCACTGGTGAGTACTACTTCGAGCCGCCGGATGGCACCCCGGAAGGCCCCTACGGCGACGTCGTGAAGATGGTCGAAGGTCCCGATGGTGCGCTCTACTACGTGGATATGGGTTTTGCCGACCACGCCCAGCCGGGCGAGCCTGAAGTCAGTGCCAGCGGCATCCGCAAGATCCGTTTCGAGACGTCCAATCAGAGCCCCATCGTCGTCGCTTCGGCATCTCCCGGCTCCGGCGCACCGCCGCTGCCGGTGAACTTCTCCAGCGAGGGTTCAGTCGATCCGGAAGGTGTCCAGCTGACCTATCTCTGGGACTTCGGTGACGGCACGACCTCGACCGAGGCCAATCCCTCCTACACCTATCTGGAAACCGGGGTCTACCCGGTCAAGCTGACCGTCTCCGATGGCGAGCTGGAAGCATTTTCCAACACCATCAACGTGATGGTCGGCAGTCCGCCGGTTGTCAAAATCACCAGTCCGGTTGATGGCATCAGCTTCCGCGCCGGGGATCTGATCACCTTCAGCGGGGAAGCAACGGATGTCGAAGACGGGGTCATGCCGGCGGAATCCTTCGCCTGGGAAATCCTGTTCCGGCACGACACCCATATCCATCCTGAACTGCAGCGCTACGGCATCGCCGAAGAGGTGCTGGAAATCCCCTCCACCGGGCACGAGTTTGGCGATGAAACGCGCTTCGAGTTCAATTTGAAGGTGACCGATTCAGACGGTACCGAAGGCTGGGATACGGTCACCATCTGGCCCGAGAAGGTCGATGTGACTTTCGATACCGTGCCCAGCGGGCTGGATCTGGTGGTCGATGGCATCACGCTGAGCACGCCGTCCGTCAAGGACACACTGATCGGCTTCAACCACGTGCTGGATGCGGATGATCAGGTGCTCGACGGCGACACCTACCGCTTTGAATCCTGGTCCGACGGTGCGGCTCGCCTGCATACCTACGTCGTCCCGGAGACCAACGACAGCGTGATCGCCACCTTTACCTCGGCACCGCTGGCGAGCGAATTCCTGCCCGCCGACGACGCCCTGGAAGTGGCCATCTCGAGCAACCTGCAGATCACCTTCAATGAAGGGATGCAAGCGGGTATCGGCAACATCGTGATCCGCCATTCGGGCGATGGCTCGATTTTCGAGAGCATCGACGTGAGCGGTGATCAGGTTGCGGTCAATGGCAATCAGGTGACGATCAATCCACTGGCCAAGCTGGCGGTGAACACCGGCTATTACGTGGAGATCGACGCCGGGGCCATTACCGATCTGTCCGGCAACGCCTACGACGGGCTGGGCGGCGCCGATAGCTGGAACTTCACCACTCAGGTGGAGGCGCCGCTGAATACTGCGCCGCGTTTGTCACCGATTGGCGACAAGCTGCTGCAGGTGGGCGAAAGCCTGGTGGTGTCGATCAGTGCCAGCGATGACGAGAGTGATCCGCTCAGCTTCAGCAGTGATGCGACGGGCTTCATGGGCTTCACTGACAACGGCGATGGCAGTGCCACGCTGACCATCCAGCCCGGGGAGGCCGATGCCGGCGACACCCAGGTCACGGTGACTGTCAGCGATGGCGGACTCGTTGACGAAGAGACCTTCACGGTCAGTGTGCAGGCCGCGCCGCAGAGTCCCTTCGAGCTGCTCTACAGCACCCTCGCCCAGCGCCAGGGAGGCGAAGCGCTGGCCGGCGCCGTGGTATCCGGCGATCTGTTCGCCTACCTGATGCCGGAAGTCGGCCCCGGTGATGTGGCCATCGCCGAGGTGCGCTTCTTCCACGACGCCAGCAACTACAGCAAGACCGAGCGTTTTGCCCCCTACGACCTGGCCAGTGGCGGCAGCTACGCCAACCCCTGGAGCACCGAAAGCCGTCCCGACGGCAGTCACGTGATCCGCACCGAAGTGGAGCTGGTGGATGGCACGCTGTTCGAGTTCGACACCAACTTCATCATCGCCAACGACGATGCACCGCTGGTCAACGTCGCCCCGGTGCTCGGCAGCATCGGCGACCAGACGATCAGCGCTGGCAGCAGTCGCACCATTACCGTCAGTGCCAGTGATGCCAACGGCGACAGGCTGAGCTTCTCCAGCGATGCCGCCGGCTTCATCGGCTTCACCGACAACGGCAATGGCACGGCCACGCTGACGCTGAACCCGCAGGAGGCGGACATCGGCAGCCACAGCCTGACGGTCAGCGTCACCGAAGACACCGGCGAGCTGCTGAGCGACAGCGAAGTCATCAGCATCGAGGTGTTGCCGGTCGTCGAGCACGGGTTCACGCTGGTCTACAGCCTCAGCAGTGATCGTTCGGGTAGCGATTCGCTGGCCGGCGCGTCGATCTCCGGCAACCTGTACACCCGCCTGCTGCCGGAGGTCGGAGCGGGAGGCGTGGCCATCGCCCGGGTGCGTTACTTCCATCTGGCCAGCGGTTACAGCAAGACCGAGAGCGTCGCGCCCTACGATCTCGCCGGCGGCGGCTCCAACGCCACCGCCTGGAACACCGAGAGCTACGCCGATGGCAGCCACGTGATCCGCACCGAAGTGGAGCTGGTCGACGGCACGCTGGTCGAGTTCGACACCAGCTTCGTGATCGCCAACGCGCCGCAGCCGCCTGCCGGAAATGTGGCACCGGTGCTGGGCGCTATCGGTGATCAGAGCCTGCGCGTCGGCGACAACCTGAGCCTGACGGTCACCGCCAGCGACGCCAACCTCGATGAACTGAGCTTCAGCAGCAATGCCAGCGGCTTCATCGGCGTGGTCGACAACGGCGATAACAGCGCCAGCCTGACGCTGATACCGGGTGAGGGCGACGTGGGTGAGCATTCGCTGACGATCACCGTCAGCGACGGCGAACTCAGTGACGCCGAGACCCTGACCATCAGCGTGGCGCCGGCGCTGGGCGAGCACTTCCAGCTGGTCTACAGCCAGAGCGGCGACCGCTCCGGCAGCGTTGCGCTGGAGCAGGCGACCATCTCCGGCGACCTGTTCGCGCGGCTGTCGCCGGAGTCCGGTCCCGGTGGGCTGGGCATCACCGAGGTGCGTTACTACCTCGATGGCGCCAGCACCTATTTCAAACGGGAGCGGGCCGCGCCGTACGACTTCCAGGGTGGTGGCAGCAACGCCAATCCCTGGGATACCCGATCGCTGAGCAACGGCCAGCACAGTGTGCGTACCGAGGTGAATTTCTACGATGGCAGCATGATGGAATTCACCACCACCTTCACTGTCGCCAACTAGGTCGCGGCGCGAGGACGGCTTCGGCCGCTGCTCGATACCGAACGCCAATCGGGGCGTGAGGTTCAGCGGCGGCCGGGGCCAGCCCCGCCCGCCATCGTTGAGCATTGAAGCGCGCCTCCTCTGGAGGGGCGCTTTTTTTTGTGCCCGGTCAGCGATCCGTCAGCCGCGCGCACCGCGCAGTGCATCCTCGGCGGCCCGCCGCAGCAGCGCGACATCCACGCAGCCGCTGATCAGCTGGTCGCCGATCACATAGGCCGGCACGCCGCGCACGCCGAGCACTGCGGCCATCTGCGCGTGGCGGGCGAGGCGCGCCTCCAGCGCCGCGTCACCGGCCAGCGCGGCTTCGATGCGCGCCTGGTCCAGCCCGGCCTCGCGGCCGAGGCGGCGCAGCACATCGCCATCGCCGATGTTTTCCCGCTGGCTGAAAAAGGCCGCGAACAGCGATTCGTGCAAGCGGGAGAAGATCTCATCGCCGCAGTCGGTGGCCGCCTCGGCGAGGCGCAGAGCGGCGCGCGAGTTGGTGGTAAACTGCCGCTCGGCAATCTCGATCCCGTCGCGCGCTGCCATGGCATGGAGATTTTCCATCATCCGCGCCCACTGGTCGGGCGGATAGCCGAGCGCTGCCAGCGGCATGCCGTCGGCCGGTGTCTCGGGGTGGATCTCGATGAAATGCCAGTTCACAGAGAGCGAAAAATGCTCCGCCAGGCCGCCGGATGGGCGCAGTAGACGGGCGCTGCCGATGTAGCAGAACGGACAGATGTAGTCGATGAAGGCATCGACGGTCAGGGGTGGTTTCGCGTTCTGCATGGCTCACCTGCGGCGCTTGTGATCGATGGTTTCGACCGTGACACTGCGCGCAGCCGGGGCCGCACGCAAGCGCTGGCACTGCACGCCGGCGCTCGCCGTCGAATCTGTCCGGTGGCCGCTGCCGCCGGCGCAACCACAGGAATCCCCGCCATGTCCGACGATCTGCGCGATGCCGCGCTGCAATACCACCGCTATCCGTCTCCGGGCAAGCTGGAGATCAGCCCCACCAAAAACATGCTCAACCAGCGCGATCTGGCGCTGGCCTATTCGCCCGGCGTGGCCGCCGCCTGCGAGGAGATCGTCAGCGAGCCCGGCAATGCCGCGCTGTACACCGCGCGCAGCAATCTGGTCGGGGTGATCAGCAACGGCACCGCGGTGCTCGGCCTCGGCGCCATCGGCCCGCTGGCGAGCAAGCCGGTGATGGAGGGCAAGGCGGTGCTGTTCAAGAAATTCGCCAATGTCGATGTGTTCGATATCGAGGTCGACTGCACCGATGTCGATCGCTTCGTCGACGCCGTGGCGGTGCTCGAACCCACCTTCGGCGGTATCAACCTCGAAGACATCAAAGCGCCGGAGTGCTTCGAGATCGAGCGCCGCCTGCGCGAGCGGATGAACATCCCGGTGTTCCACGATGACCAGCACGGTACCGCGATCTGCGTCGCCGCCGCGGTGCGCAGTGGCCTGCGCGTCGCCGGCAAGAATATCGAGGACGTGCGATTGGTCGCCTCCGGCGCCGGCGCCGCGGCGCTGGCCTGCCTCAACCTGCTGGTCAGCATGGGGCTGAAAAAGGAAAACATCACCGTCTGCGATATCGTCGGCGTGGTCTACAAAGGCCGCACAGAGCAGATGGACCCGTACAAGGGCGCCTTCGCCATCGACACCGCGGCGCGCAGCATGGATGAGGTCATCGACGGTGCGGATATCTTCCTCGGCCTGTCCGCGCCGCGCGTGCTCAAACCCGAGCAGGTCGCGCGGATGGCCGACAGCCCGCTGATCATGGCGCTGGCCAACCCGGAGCCGGAGATCCTGCCGGAGCAGGTGCGCGAGGTGCGCGACGACGCGATCATCGCCACCGGCCGCAGCGACTATCCGAATCAGGTCAACAACGTGCTCTGCTTTCCCTTCCTGTTCCGCGGCGCACTGGACGTGGGCGCCACTGAAATCAACGAGGCGATGAAGATCGCCTGCGTCGAAGCGCTGTCGGATCTGGCCACCAAAGAGGCCTCCACCGTGGTCGCCGCGGCCTACGGCGGCAAGCCCTACAAATTCGGCCGCGATTACCTGATCCCCAAGCCCTTCGACCCGCGGCTGATGACCGATCTGCCGCCGCGGGTCGCCAAGGCGGCGATGGATTCCGGGGTCGCCGCGCGGCCGATCACCGATTTCTACGGCTACTGCCGCCAGCTGCGCGAGTTCGTCTACCGCTCCGGTCTGGTGATGAAGCCGGTGTTCGACATCGCCATCGGTGAGCCGCAGCGGGTGATCTTCGCCGAGGGTGAATCGCACCGCGTGATCAATGCCGTGCAGGTGCTGATCGACGACGGCATCTGCAAGCCGGTGCTGGTCGGCCGCCCGGACGAGATCCGAAAAAATATCCAGCAGTACGGCTTGCGCCTCGATCTCGGCGAGCAGGTGGAGGTGATCGACCCGGCCGACAACCCGGATTTCGACGCCGACTGGCGCGAATACCACCAGCTGCTCGGGCGCAGCGGCGTCTCCCCGGCGCAGGCCCGCCACCTGATGCGCACCCAGCGCGTCACCCTGGCCGCCACGCGGCTGTGGCGCGGCCATGTGGATGCGATGATCTGCGGCGTCGAAGGCGCCTATCTGCAACACCTCAGCGAAGTGCGGCGGGTGATCGGGCTGAGCAACAAGGTGCGCGATTGCTCGGCGGTGACGCTGTTGATCACCCCCAAGGGCACCTTTTTCCTCACCGACACCCACATCAGCCTCGACCCCAGCGCCGAGGAGATCGCCGAGATGACCATTCTCGGCGCCTCGGTGGTGCGCGATTTCGGCATGCTGCCGCGCGCCGCGCTGCTCTCGCATTCCAACTTCGGCAGCCGCGACAACAGCCTGTCGCGCAAGATGCGCGAGGCCCGCGAGCTGCTGCGCGAGCGCGCCCCGGAGCTGGCCGTGGAAGGTGAAATGCACGCCGACAGCGCACTGCTGGATGAGGTCCGCGACCGCGTTTTCCCCGATTCGCGCTACTCCGGCGCCGCCAATCTGCTGGTGCTGCCCAACATCGACGCCGCCAACATCGGCTACAACCTGGTCAAGGTGATCGGCGATGGCCTGCCGGTGGGGCCGATGCTGGTCGGCATGCGCCGCCCGGTGCACGTGCTCACCGATGCGGTCTCGGTGCGCGGCATCGTCAACATGGCCGCGGTGGCCGCGGTGGACGCCATCCGCCGCCGGGCGGCCCGCGCCAGATCGGGGGGCGAGTCCGACGGCGAGTGAGGTCGGTGAACGGCGCCGGCCGGCTCGCCGACGCCTATTTCCCCGGTCGTTTCATGATCAGATCGAACACCCGCGGCCCCAGCCAGCCGCCCACCGCGGCGGCGACAAAGGCGGTGGCCAGATTCAGCCGCAGCGCCGCCGGCACCAGTTCGCCACCACCGATCAGCAGCGCGAAATAGAGCAGGGTGCCGGTGAAGGTGCCGGCGAGGATGCGCGTCCACGCCGCCGGCTCCTGGCCGCCGTTCGCATCGCCGCCATCGCCGCTTTGGTGGCGGCGGTTCTGCCAGGCCAGCGTGCCGCCGGCGGCGCCGGCGCAGATCGATACCGCCAGCGCCAGCCACGGCCAGCCCACCGCCAGCGCGGCGCCAACACTCATCAGCTGCGGGCTGGTGGCGCTCAAGCGCACCGCGCCGGGCTCGCTGGGCTGGAAGCTGGTGCGCGCCTCGTGGCCACCGGCGGGGATCTCCAGCTGCGTGTCGAGCAACTGACCGGTGCCCTCATCGAGGGTGATCGAGACCTGCCGCGGCCGCTCGGTAGCCAGCGTGCGGCCCTGGGCATCGAGCAGTCGGACCACCACCTCGGCCGGTTCGATCAGCGAGATCTGCGGCGGGCTCAGCGCCAGCTGCAGCGCGGTGATCGGCGGCTGGAATGCCACCGAGACCACCCGCGCCCCCGGCACCAGCGCCGGCGGCTCGGTGCCGAGCAACTCGACCCGCACCGCACCGCTGCGCTGCGCGGTCAGCTTGGCTCTGGCGCTGAGCTGGCCGCGGGGAATGATCAGCTCGGCGGGATCGATGGCCCCGGCGTCGCTGTGCAGCTGCAGGCGCACATCGTGATCGCCGCTCGCACCACCGCCGAGAAAGGCCAGCACGGTGGCGAAATCCTTGCCGTCGGCGAGCACGCCCTCGCGCGGCGAGACGCGCAGGCTGAGCTGCGACGGCACCGCCGACGGGCCGCTGTCCACATCGACCTGCGGCGTGAGGACGGCGTCGGTCACCGCAGCCTCCACCGCTTCTTCGACGATGACCGCTTCTTCAGCGATGGCCTCCCCTTCG
>CBFCYW010000110.1:0-11344 GCA_965602395.1 uncultured Chromatiales bacterium | reverse complement strand
TATTGTTACGGCTCCTCCCGAACACGAAAAAAACGATCTACAGCAAGCTGTTTCAGGCGGCAGATTGAAAATAACCACAACAGCATGTGGAATTTTTGAATGACATACAAGCTAACAAGGCAAATCAACACGGACGCCAAAAGCTGCTGCGCAGCTTTCGTCTCCGGTTATTTGCAGCGTTACCCAAAAATCGCTGCCTGAAGAATCCCCATGTAGAAAACAACAGTCATTGCGAAGGTCCGCGCCGAAATTGATCTATCTATCCGATTCGATGCGGGCCTGCCTGAGGCCACTTGAGACAGCGGGAGGCGGGCAGGATAAATCTGGTATTTATCTGTTCAACTTCCATCTGGAGCAGGTGGTGAAGTTGCCGGCCACTGCGCACTCGCGACGGATGCGCTCAACTACCTGCGAACCGGGCTGGCCGAAGGTCGCGGCCTGAGCTTCACCACTCTCAGCCACAGCGCTGGCGCAGGCCGGCGGCGCTTGTTTCGTCACTGGCGCTGTGCAGGTCGTGCAGCAGACAACCTTCGCGGGCTGTGCGCCAGGGTGGTGGTCAGGCATACACAGAGCAGCAGAATAATCTGCAAAATGCATTATTCTGGCTTGTATATTCGGTTTTCCCGAATCATCGCCCGGCGGCAGACATGCAGCTCAGCACCCTGAAAACCTTCCTCACCATCGTCCGCACCGGCAACCTGGTGCGCGCCGCAGAACAGCTCAACGTCACCCAATCCACAGTCACCGCACGGCTGAAAGTGCTGGAGGCGGAACTGGGGCAGATCCTGCTCAAAAGGCACAAATCCGGCGTCGCGTTGACTTCTGCCGGGGTCAAGTTCAAGCGCTACGCGGAGGTGATGACCGGGCTGTGGCGGCAGGCACTGCAGGAGACATCCCTCTCAGCGGGTATCGAATCGGTGTGCAACCTCGGCTGCCACCCGGATCTGTGGCCGCTGCTGGGCCGCGAGCTGCTGGCGGCGATCCAGCGCGAACAGCCGCGCACCGCGCTCTCTGTCTGGCCCGGCGAACACGCCGAGCTGGAGCACTGGCTGAGCAGCGGGTTGATCGACGCCGCCCTCACCTGGCAGCCGACGGTGCGCGATGAGCAGACCATCCATCCCCTGCGCAGCGAGCGGCTGGTTCTGGTCTCGACCCGCGCCGACAGCCCGCTGCGCTTCGATCCGGACTACCTCTACGTCGATGCCGGCGAGGACTTCGGTCGCCGCCACGCCGCCGCCTACGCCGATGCCGGCACCGCCAGGCTGACCTTCGGCAGCGCCGTGTGGGCGCTGGATCATCTGCTCGAACATGGCGGCTCAGCCTATCTGCCAGAGCGACTGGTGGCGGCGGAACTGGCCGACGGGCGATTGCATCGCCTCGACGGTGCGCCGGTCTTCGAACGCGAGGCGTATCTGATCAGCAATGATGCCGCAGCGGCGGGCTGGCCCTGGCTGGAGGGGCTGCTGGGCCGGCTTGTCGAAACCGGGAAAGCTGGCTGACTGGGAATCAGTAGTGATCCAGCCCACGACCGACGGGCACCTGACTAACGATGCGCTGAACGAAGCCCATCCACGCCCCGCTCCGCGTCGCCACAAACCCTGGCGACCACAGCTACGACCCGATCACAAAAATAATTGATTTGCTTGCCATATTTTAGGCCGTCGGCGGCAACCATCCGGCGCAAAGCACAGCGCACCCCACTTAAAATTAACGCAGCAACAACACCTGTAAATCCGCCACATTGGTGCCGGTGCCACCGGTCATCAGCAGATCCCCGGCCAATCCCAGCGCCCGATAGCTGTCGTTGTTCGCCAGCAGTGCCGGCGCGTCGCCGCCGGCCGTGGCGATACGCGCCAGCGTGCCGGCATCCACCAGCCCGCCAGCGGCATCCACCGGCCCGTCGCGGCCGTCCGTGCCGCCGGAGAGAAACGTCCAGCGATCCGCCAGCGCCAGGCGCTGCGCCGCTGCGGCGAAGGCCAGCGCCATCTCCTGATTGCGCCCGCCCAGCCCGTCGCCGCGCAGGGTGACCGTGGTTTCGCCACCGGCCAGCACGGCCAGCGGCCGCGGGCGTTCACCCTCCGCCAACCGCCGCGCCGCGAATTCGGCCAGCGCTTCGGCGACGTCGCGCGCCTCGCCCTCCAGCCGCTGGCTGTAGATTTCCACCGCGCAGCCGGCGTCGCGGGCCGCATCAACCATCGCCGCCAGGCTCACCGCGTTGCTGCCGACCAGCGCGTGGCCGGTACCGGCGAACAGTGCATCGCCGGGCTTGGGCGTCTCCGCGCGCTGGCCGGCCGCGCCGGCCCGCAGGTGCGTGCGCACCGACTCGGGCAGACGCTCCCAGGCGCCGCGGCGGCGCAGGATCTCGACCGCGTCCGCGTAGCTGCTCGGATCGGCCACCGTCGGCCCGCTGGCGATGGTCGCCAGATCGTCGCCGAGCACGTCGGAAAGAATCAGCGCGTGCAGATCGGCCGGCGCGGCGAGGCGCGCCAGGCCGCCGCCCTTGAGCGCGGAGAGGTGCTTGCGCACGCAGTTCATCTCGCCGATGTCGGCGCCGCAGGCGAGCAGCTCGCGGGTGGTGGCGATCTTGTCCGCCAGCGTCAGGCCATCGGCCGGTAGCGGCAGCAGCGCCGAGCCGCCACCGCTGAGCAGCACCAGCACCAGTTCACCGGCGGCGGCCGCGGCGACCCGCTCGGCCACCGCGCGCGCGGCGGCGAGGCCGCCCTCATCGGGCACCGGATGGCCGGCGGCGTGAACCGCAACGCCGGGCAGTTGGCGCAGGTTTTCGGCGTTGCTGACAACGATCGCCGGGCCGGCCAGGCGCTCGGCGGGGATCGCCGCCAGCGCCGCTTCGGCCATCGCCAGCGCGGCCTTGCCGAAGGCGATCAGATGCACCCGCGGCCAGTCGCCGCGGCGTTCGCCGTCCCCAGCCGCATCGGCGAGCACCAGTTGCTCGCCCTCGCAGCGCAGGTGGCGGGCCACCGCAGCGGCCGGATCAGCGGCGGCGACGCCGGCATCGAACAGCTTGCGGGCCAGCTGTCGGCCCAGTTGTCGATCGGGCGCGCGCGGCTCGGGCTGGCTCATCGGGTTCTCCTGAAATTGCTCGCAGACATAAAAATACCGCTGCGGCAACGGCGCCGCAGCGGTTTGCATGAAAATCGCCACTCCGTGGCCCGGGAGGCGCGCAATTCGGCGCAATCCGGCGCGGCGCGGGGCGGGGCGGCGGCAACGATCACACCCGGCGCGGGCGATCAGGTCGTGCCGAGCACCTCGGCAACGCGCGTGCCGAACTCGCTGGGGCGCTCGATGACGCTGATTCCGCAGTCGCGCAGAATGGCGATTTTCTCCGCGGCGCTCTCGCCCTCGGCGGAGAGAATCGCTCCGGCGCAGCCCATGCTGCGACCCACGGCGCGGCCCCTGGGCGCGGTCCGCCCGGCGATGTAACCGAGCACCGGTTTGCTCATCTGCGCTTGCGCCCAGTGCGCGGCCTCGGCCTCCTGCGGGCCGCCGGGCTCGCCGATCATCACCACGGCCTCGGTTTCGGGGTCGTTTTCGAAGGCCTCCAGCGCGTCGCGCAGGGAGCTGCCACTGAGCGGGTCGCCACCTATGCCCCAGCTGGTGGAGACGCCGATGTCCAGCGCTTTCATCTGTGCCGCGGCCTCGTAGCCGAGGGTGCCGCTGCGGGCGACGATGCCCACCGGTCCGGGCATGTAGATGTGCCCGGGCATGATCCCCATCATCGCCTTGCCGGGGCTGATCACGCCGGCGCAGTTGGGCCCGGCCAGACGCATGCGCCGCTCGCGCGGGTAGCGGCGCATGTAGCGCTTGACGCGCATCATGTCCTGCGCCGGGATGCCGTCGGTAATGCACACGCAGACGCGGATGCCGGCGTCGGCCGCTTCCATGATCGCGTCGCCGGCGAACGGCGGCGGCACGAAGACGATGCTGGCCTCGGCGCCGGTCTCGCGCACGGCCGCTTTTACGGTGTCGAAGACCGGCCTGCCGAGGTGGCGCTCGCCGCCCTTGCCGGGGGTGACGCCGCCGACCACCTTGCTGCCGTAGTCGATCATTTGCCGGCTGTGGAATGTACCGATGCGGCCGGTGAAGCCCTGCACGATGATGCGCGTGTTCTCGTCGATCAAAACGCTCATTGTTCGCTCTCCTCAGGCGCCGCGCGCGGCCACGGCCTTTGCCGCGGCCTCGGCGAGGGTGTTGGCGGTAATCACCTGCAGGTCGGCCTGGTCGAGAATCCGCCGGCCCTGTTCCGCATTGGTGCCGGACAGTCGCACCACCACCGGCACCGGCACATCCAGCGTCTGCAGCGCCTGCACCACGCCCTCGGCGACCCAGTCGCAGCGGTTGATGCCGGCGAAAATGTTGACCAGCACGGTGCGCACTTTGGCGTCCGAAAGCACCAGCCGAAAGGCTTTGGCGACGCGCTCCGGGGAGGCGCCGCCACCGATGTCGAGAAGGTTGGCCGGGGCGCCGCCAGCGTGCTCGATCATGTCCATGGTGGCCATCGCCAGGCCGGCGCCGTTGATGATGCAGCCGATGTCGCCATCGAGACCGACGTAGCTCAGGCCGCGATCGGCAGCCTGCATTTCGCGCGGGTCCTCCTGCGATTTGTCGCGCAGCTCGGCCACGTCCGGGTGGCGGAACAGGGCGTTGTCGTCAAAGCTCATTTTGGCGTCGAGGGCGAGAATGCGGCCGCTGCCGGTAAGCACCAGCGGGTTGATCTCGACCATCGTCGCATCGCGGTCGCGAAAGGCGCGATAGGCGGAGTAGATCAGCTTCACCGCGCGCTGCATGGCGCTCGCCGGCACGCCGAGGGCGAAGGCCACCTCGCGCGCCTGAAACGGTTGCAGGCCCACCGCCGGCTCGACGTAGACGCGGCTGATCGCCTCGGGGCGCTCGGCGGCCAGCTGCTCGATCTCCACGCCACCCTCGGCCGAGGCCACCAGCACCACCTGCTCGCGGGCGCGATCCAGCAGGATGCCGAAGTAGTACTCGCTGTCGATATCGGTGGCTTCTTCAATGTACAGGCGGTACACGCCCTTGCCCGCCGGGCCGGTCTGCTCGGTCACCAGGCGGCGGCCGAGCAGCTTCTGCGCAACCTCGGCGACCTGCTGCTCGCTGTCGCAGACCACCACGCCGCCGGCCTTGCCGCGCGCGCCAGTGTGCGCCTGCGCCTTGACCACCCAGCGCTCGCCGCCCAGTTCGTGGGCGCGATAGCTGGCCTGCTCGGGGCTGTAGGCCAGCCCGCCGCGGGGAATGGCGACGCCGAACTCGGCCAGCAGCCCCTTGGCCTGATACTCGTGGATGTCCATTGCACCCTCCTCCCAACGTTGAATTCGCTACCCGGCCGCCGGACGGGGTGGTGGAAACACCCCTGTGCAGCGCTGTTCCGGTGGATTGATACGGACTCTATGCGGCGCCGAATCATAAGTTGAAATTATTCTTTTTTATTGAGAGATAAGAAAAAAGTGATGTGTCGACAAGCGTCGGATTGGCGCTTTTCAGCGACGGCGACTGCTCAAAAATCGACCAGGCATTGCCTTGGCCAATGCACCGCAGAAGATTCATTGGATAAGTCTCATCTGCGCCGCCACTGTGGTATCGCGACGCCTGCACCGGCGTGGCAAGATGGATCGCGATGCAGTTCACCACGCCGCCACCCCTGTCGCTCTACGTGCACCTGCCCTGGTGCCTGGTCAAATGCCCCTATTGCGACTTCAACTCGCACGCAGTGCGCGGCGCCGCGCCACCGCCGGAGGACGCCTACGTCGATGCCCTGATCGCCGACCTGGAGGCCGAACTGCCCGCGGTCTGGGGCCGCGCGGTGAGCAGCGTGTTCTTCGGCGGCGGCACCCCCAGCCTGTTCTCGGCCGCCGCGCTGGAGCGCCTGCTCAGCGCCCTGCGCGCCCGGCTGCAGATCCTGCCCGACGCGGAGATCACCCTCGAAGCCAACCCGGGCAGCTTCGAACAGGACAAGTTCGGCGCATTTCGCGCCGCCGGCATCAACCGCCTGTCGATCGGCGTGCAGAGCTTCGACGACGCCCGCCTGGCCGCTCTGGGCCGCGTGCACGATGCCGCCGAAGCGCGCCGCGCGCTGGCCATCGCCCGCGCCGCTGGCTTCGAAGCGATCAATCTGGATCTGATGTACGGCCTGCCGGGGCAGGATCTGCGCGGTGCGCTGGCAGATCTCGACGCGGCCATCGAACTGGCCCCGGAACACCTCTCCTGGTACCAGCTGAACATCGAGCCCAACACCCTGTTCCACGCTCGCCCGCCGGCGCTGCCGGACGACGATCGGATCGCCGACATGCAGGACGCCGGCGGCGCGCGGCTCGCCGCGGCCGGCTTTGAGCAGTACGAGACCTCGGCCTGGGCGCAGCCCGGCCAGCGCTGCCGGCACAACCTCAACTACTGGACCTTCGGCGACTATCTGGGCATCGGCGCCGGCGCCCACCAGAAGCTCACCGACTGCGCCGCCGGCGCCATCCGCCGGCGCCACAAGCAGCGCCAGCCGGCGGCCTACCTGCGCGGCGAGTATCTCGGCGGCGAGTCGACGGTGGCCGCCGACGAGCTGGTGTTCGAATTCATGCTCAACGCCCTGCGCCTGTGCGAGGGCTTCCCCGCGGCGCTGTTCGCCGAGCGCACCGGCCTGCCGCTCGGCGCCGCACTGCCCGGCCTGCAGGCTGCCGAGGCGCGCGGGCTGATCGAGCGCGATCATCTGCACATCCGCCCCAGCGAGCTGGGCCAGCGCTTTCTCAACGACCTGCAGGCGCTGTTTCTGCCCGATGGCGAGACCGCCGCGACCGGCATCGGCACAACCGGCGGCGCGCTGCCGCTGCGCGCGCGGTGATCGAACAACACGACATCGACTGCCCCTGGTGCGGCGAGCGCCAGACGCGCCTGCTGGAGCTGCCGGATAGCGGCGATGGAACCACGCTGAGCTGGGTTGAGGACTGCGAAGTGTGCTGCCAGCCGATCGTCTTCCGCCTGCTGGGAGATGCTCGCGGCGGCCCGCCGCAGCTGTCTACGGAGCGAGAGAATGGATGATTACCGCCAGGTTTCCTGCGAGTTCTACGCCATGTGCGAGCTGGCCATCCTGCGCAGCGAAACGCTGCGCGTGGCCTGGCGCGGGGCGCGCGGACAGGCGCACATCGAAGCGCTGCGGCCGATCGATCTGCGCACCCGCCGCCACGCCGAATTCATGGTCGCCTACAACTGCCGCGGCACGCGCCGGGTGATCCGCCTCGATCGCGTGCGCAGCGCGACACCGATCAACACGCCTGCCGCTGAGGGCTGAGGGCTGAGGGCGGCTCGCTCAGCCGCCGAACAATTTGTCGTCGGCGCGCTGGCGCTGGCGCAGGGTTTCGCGCAGGGCGCGGGCGTCGTCGAACAGCAGCTCGTCCGGTGCCGGCGAGCGGGTTCGGAGCCCCCCGTCCGCGACCGGCCGCTCAGCCGACCCATCCGCCACCCCATCCGCCAACCCATCCGCCGCCGCAGTGGTATCGATGCGCAGCGCCCGCACCGCACGCGCATCGGCCGGCGGGGTCTGGCCGTAGAAAACCGCGCCGGCGGCGTCCTCCCAGCGATACACGGTGCGCGGCTGGCTGTCGCCAGTGTGCCGCTCGACGATGCCGGCGAGGCCCGACTGCAGGCTCTGCAATCCCTGCAGCGACAGCGCGGGGATTGTCTGTGCCGGATTGCGCAGCACGGTCAGCGGGTCCTGCCCCTGCAGTTGGGCGTAATAGGCAAAGCCGCCAAGGATCAGTCCCACCGGCAGCAGCGCCTTCAACAGCAAGCGAAAAAATGTCCCGACCAAGCCTGTTCTCCATTGCTCAAAGCGGTGGGCGCAGCCCGGGGCGGCGCCACTCGATACGCTGCACAACAGCGCTTATGCACAATGACAAGTAAATGACAAGCACGCTATGCCAATCGCGCCATAATCCCGTCATTCCGCCAAAATACACCCGTAAGTTATTGTTTTTTATAAACGTGCCGTAGTTGGTCAAAAAATTGCCAATCTGTTACCGAGCCTTGTTTTATGCGGCCTGTCGGGTGGCCTGCACCAGTAAGTCCACAGAGTTATCCACAGCTTCTGTGTACAAATGTAAATGCCCTTTGACAATCAGTAGCTTGTGATCGATTCCTCGATGGCCGTTCAGTTTCAAGCCGGGCGATCCGAACACCGCTGCAAACGACCGCGGCAGCGGTGTCAGTGGCGGTATCGGCGGCAGTTGTCCGCAGCCAGCGAAAGCGGTAGAATCCGCGCCCTTTTCGGATCACTGGCCAGCAGCTCGAGGAGCACGGCGATGAAAGCGGATATCCATCCTGAGTACAACAAGGTCGCGGTCACCTGTAGCTGTGGCAACAGCTTCGAAACCCGCTCGACCCTCGGCCGCGATTCGCTGAGCGTCGAAGTGTGCTCGCAGTGCCACCCGTTCTACACGGGCAAGCAGAAGATCGTCGACACCGCCGGCCAGGTGGACAAGTTCCGCCGGCGCTACGGCGGCAAGTGATTGCGGGCCGCGCCCGCGCGCGGCCGTCGCAGCACCGGGGCCAGGATCAGGCCGCAGAATCCGGGGCACCCCGCAGAGGGCGCCCCTTTTTTCGTGCCCGCACAGCGTTGAGCGCTGCGTCACGTCGCAGCTCTGGCCGCTACGCCGCGCCCACCGTATCATTGCCCACCATCGCCACCACAGCCACGGATCGCCAGCCATGACCCGCGCGACCGACCGGCGGCCGCCGCTGGGCCGAGACCGCCAAAACCCTGTCCTGGCCCGCCTCGCCAGCCTGTCGCTGCTGTTCGCTGCGGCGCTGCTGCAGGCCTGTGCCACCAATCCGGTCACCGGCAGCCCGGATCTGGTGCTGATGAGCGAGAGCGAAGAGATCGCCCGCGGCGCCCAGTACCACCAGCAGATCCTGAAGCAGTACTCGGTCTACGATGACCCGGAGTTACAGCGCTACGTCAACGACATCGGCCAGGAGCTGGCGGCCAAAAGCCATCGCAGCGAGCTGGATTTCCACTTCACCGTGCTCGACAGCCCGGAGATCAACGCCTTCGCACTGCCCGGCGGCTACGTCTACATCACCCGCGGCATCATGGCCTACTTCAACTCCGAGGCTGAGCTGGCCGGCGTCATCGGCCACGAGATCGGCCACGTCACCGCGCGCCACTCGGTGCGCCAGCAGTCCACCAGCGCGGTCACCGGGCTGCTCGCCGGAGTGCTCGCCCAGGCCGCTGGCATCAATCCCAACAACCAGCTGGTCAACCTCGCCAGCACCGCCTTCGTGCGCGGCTACGGCCGCGACCACGAGCTGGAGGCCGACCGCCTCGGCGCCGAGTACCTCGCGCGCAGCGGGCGCGATCCGGAAAACATGATCGAGGTGGTGCGTCTGCTGAAAAACCAGCAGTTGTTCGCCCGGGCGCAGGCCGATGGCCAGCCGCCGCAGGGCGGCTACCACGCGCTGTTCGCCACCCATCCGGACAACGACACCCGCCTGCAGCAGGTGATCCGCGCCGCCAGCCAATACAAGCAGGGCGAGTGGGTGGACCCGGGCCGCGAACGCTATCTGCGCGCCATCGACGGCATGGTCTTCGGCCCCTCCGCCGAGCAGGGCGTGGTGCGCGACGGCAACTTCTACCACCTGGCGCTGGACGCGCAACTGCGCGCCCCGCGCGGCTGGCGCATCGACAACCGCCCGGACAGCCTGCTGTTCATCCACCCGGACGAAACCGCGCTCAGCGTGGTGCGGCTGGAGGACGCCGGCGGCGCCGACGACCCGCAAGCCTGGCTGCAGGCCAAGCTCGGCGGCACCCGGCTCAGCGATGGTCGCGCGCTGCGCGCCGGCGACTGGCGCGGCTACGCCGCCACCGGCGTCTCCGACAACACCCCCTGGGGGCAGCGCAAGGTGCGCTTCGCCTGCCTGCTGCGCGACGGCAACGCCTGGCTGTTCGTCGCCACCAGCAAGGAGCACGCCGACTTCGAGCTGCTCATCGAGCACTTCGACGCGATCCCCGCCAGCCTGCGCGCGCTCGATGCCAGCGCCCGTGAAGCGGCGCGCCCGCTGCGCATCCGCCTGACCCGTGGCGGCGACGGTGGCTACCGCGCACTGCGCCCACAGACTGCGTTCGACAGCCGCGCCGAGGCGCGTCTGCGCCTGCTCAACGGCGACTACCCCGGCGGCGAGCCACAGCCCGGCGAGCTGCTCAAGCTGGTGAACTGAGGCGATCGACAGCCCGCTGCCAAGGCCCGCCCTGTATCTGCTCGACGCCAGCATCTACGTGTTCCGCGGCTGGTACGTCTGGCCGGACGAATTGCGCGACGCCGACGGCCAGCCGGTCAACGCGGTGCACGGCTTCGCCAGCGCGCTGCTCGAACTGCTCGAAGCGGCCCGCCCGAGCCACCTCGCCGCGGCCTTCGACGCAAGCCACGGGCGCTGCGCGCGGCGCGAGATCTACCCCGACTACAAGGCCAACCGGCCGCCGGCGCCGGAATCCCTCAAGCGCCAGTTCGGCCAGTGCCGCGAGCTGCTGCGCGCCTGCGGCATCGCCGAGTTCGCCAGCCCGCGCTACGAGGCCGACGACCTGATCGCCACCCTCGCCGGCCACGCTCGCGATGCCGGGTTGCGGCGCGTGGTGGTGAGCGCGGACAAGGATCTGGCGCAGCTGATCGACGCCGGCGACATCTGGTGGGATCTGGCCCGCGGCCGGCGGCTCGACGCGCGCGGCGTGGAAAAGCACTTCGGCGCCCCCGCCAGCTGTCTCGCCGACATGCTCGCGCTGGCCGGCGATCGCATCGACAACATCCCCGGCGTGCCCGGCATCGGCATGGCCACCGCGGCCCGACTGCTGCGCCGCTTCGGCGACATCGACAGCCTCTACGCGCGCCTCGACGAGGTGGCGGCGATGAAGTTTCGCGGCGCCGCGCGGGTGCGCGCCCTGCTCGATGAATACCGCGACAGCGTGCTGCTGGCGCGCCGCCTGACCCATGCCTTGCACGATGACTCGCTGCCGGCGGATATCCACGCGCTGCGCCCACGCCCGCCCTGCGCGCAACAGCTGGCGGCGCTGCTCGACCGGCTGCGACTGCCGCTGGCGCAGCGCGAACGGCTGACGGCGGCGCTCGATCACCGACCAGCCGGACATTTCGACGGCCGCTGAATGGGGTGTTGCGGGAAGCTGCCCCGACAAACGGCGGCTCGCCAGAGCGGGCCGGGGTCGGAGCGGGCAGGGAGGAAGCAACAAGGGGCGGGAAAAGGGTGGCGCGCCCGACAGGATTTGAACCTGTGACCCCTGCCTTCGGAGGGCAGTACTCTATCCAGCTGAGCTACGGGC
>CBFCYW010000109.1:0-11414 GCA_965602395.1 uncultured Chromatiales bacterium | reverse complement strand
ACGACGCTGGCTTCCGGCTGGCCGGAGGTTGACCGAACCAGTGGGGACGCCAGCCCGGAGGGCTGGTGGCGGAGCAGTAGCGAAGGCCAGCGCGCAGGTGGACGGCGGCGGAGCCGCCGGCGAGCCTGCGTGCAGGGCTTCGCGGCCGCTTGTCACCACCGTCAAAAAAATGCCCCCAGTAGGAGCCATCTCCCGATGGCGATAACGGCCGCAGGCCGTTTGAAACACCGCGCAAATCAAGCCGCCTTCGGCGGCAATCGCCATCGGGAGATGGCTCCCACGAAAACCGCCGCCGCGATCAATCCCCCACTACAAATTTCCCCGGATCGATCCGCGTCACCACCACATTGCCACCCTCGCCGGAGAGGCCGAAGCTGCCGACGTAAAAGCGCCCCTCGGCATCCCAGGCGTCGTGGCCGCAGTGCAGGTTGAAATCGCGGTAGTCGCTGGCCGGGTCCAGATCGGCGAGATCGGCCAGCACCCGCGAATCGCCGCTGGCGATATCGAAGCGGTGCAGCAGCACGCCGGGGGCGCCGCGGTAGCGGTCGTTGACCAGGTAGATGTGGCGCTCGTCGGGGGACAGCTGAAAGGTGCGCGTCACCAGCAGCGTCTCGTCGTGCGGCGCGGGAAAGCGCACGCTGCCGAGATATTCCCACTGCGCTTCGCCGCCGGCCGGCTCGCTGAAGCGGTAGATGCGCCCGTTGTTGTCGGCCATGTAGCAGCGCCGGCCGCTGCCGTCGGCGAGGCACTGGCCGATTTTGGGGATGCGCGCCGCGCGCGGCGCTTTGATATTGCGCCGCTTGTCCTCCTCGCTGGCCTCGGCGGCGGGTTTGCGCGCCTGCGGCCCCGGGCCGGCGAAGCGCCAATCGCGGCGCTGGCCGAAGGTTTTGCTCTGCGGGTCGTAGTAGTGGACGTGTTCGGACAGCTCGCCGCTGCCTTCGATGGCGAAGTAGACGCGGCCGTCGCCGCCGAGCCAGATAAAGCTGTCGAACTCGACGAATTCGTCCTCCAGCGCCGCCGGCCGGCCGAGGTCGCTGCTGCGGCCGCTGGCCGGGTCGTAGCGCAGCAGGTGGCCGCGCGGCACGCCGGCGCCGTAGAGCAGGCCGCGGGCGTGGTCGGCGGCCAGCGATTCGAGCTGCAGCGGCGAGGCGACGCCGTCCGGCTCGCTGGCGCTGAGGTCGGTGAAGCTGGCGTCGGCCGGGTCGAAGGCGTACCAGTGGAAGCCGCGCTCGCGGGCGTAGCCGGCGTTGTAAAAGGAGTAGTCGAGGCCGCCGAGGTAGATCCGCCCGTCCAGCTCGGTGGGGCGGACGTGGAATTTCTCCGCGGTTTCGCCGTCGCGCCAGTTGTCCGCCGCCAGCGAGGCGCTGCGCGCGTCGCCGACGGCGACGAATTGCTCGCCGCCCGGCGGCAGGCGGAACAGCGCGGCGTTGCTGACGTGATCCGAGGCGCCGATGTAAACGCTGCCGTCGCTGCCGCTGCCGAGGCTGTACCAGCACTGCGTCGGCGACAGCTCGCCGACGTCCGGCAGGCGATAGCTGTGCGCGGCGCCGGGGAGGATTTCGATTTCGTCGCCGCCGCAGCCGGCCAGCAGGCCGCTGAGCAGCAGACAGGTGATGGCCGGCAGCAGCGTCGCCGGCGACGGTCCGGGGTGGCGCATGGGGTCTCCGCTGAAGGGTGCTAGCTCATTGATCGGTAAGGCGTATTGTGCCACGGCCGAGACAGGCGTTGCCGGCCCGGTCGATCGCCGCGGTGAGCAGCAGGTAGTCGCCGGCTTCGCCCGGGGTGGGCATTTCGAACATCGCCTCGCTGCCGTGGGCCTGCGGGTTGAGCAGGTCCACGGCGCGGGTTTCGTCGCGCTCGCCCAGCGGCCACAGGCTGGCGGTGTAGTGCATGCCGTCGCCCTCCGGATCGCGCGCGTCGATGGCGAAGCGCAGTGTGTCGCCGGCTGCCAGCCGGGCTTTGTGAATCTTCAGCGCGCGGCAGCGCGGCGGCGAGTTTTCCGCCAGCTTGCCGGTGTAGATTTCGCGCACCGCGTAAAAGGCATCGCGCGGGCGTTCGCCGATGGTCAGATTCCACCAGTGCAGATCGTCCGGCTTGGGGTCGCCGAGGCGGAACACGAAGGCGCCGAGGGCGTGGCCGCCGAGCTCTTCCAGCTCGGCGAGGCGGCGGCGGTAGTCGCGTGATTTGCGCTCGTCCGGCGGCGCTTTGGGCTGGCCAAAGCGGTCGCGGCCCTGGTCGGATTCGCGCAGCGGGCCGAGTTCGGTGAACAACAGCGGACGCGCGTCGCCGAGGCGCTGCATCTCGTCGCGCACATTGAGCAGGTTGCCGTAGGCGTTGACGCCGATGAAATCCAGTCCCGGCACCGCTTGCAGGTGGTCGAGGTGCTTCCAGCCGGCGGTGGCGTAGCCGATCGGGTGTGCCGGGTCGATCTCGCGGATGGCTTCGACCAGCTCCTGCAAAAAGGCGCTGAAGGCGCGGCGCTGGGCTTCATCCGGGCTGTGGTGGATGACCTCGTTGCCCACCGTCCACATCAGGATCGCCGGGTGCTGGCGGTGGCGGCGCACGTAGTCGAGGGTTTTCTCGCGCAGTTTGGCGCGCGCATCGGCGTCGCGGTAGTCGAAGTGCAGGCTGCCGTCGTCGCGGCGCTTGGCGTAGGGCAGCCAGAGCCCGGCGTTGACCTGAATGCCACGCTGCTGCGCGGCATCCAGATAGTCGCTTCCGGTGTGGCGCGCGCCCCAGGTGCGCACCGTGTTGGCACCCAGCTCCACGGCCATTTTCAGGTAGTCGCTGTTGAGCCGGCCGAGGTGCCGCGCGCAGCCCACGCCGCGCAGTTCAAAGGGCTTGCCGTCGACCAGCAGTCGCCAGTCGCCGGGCTCGCCGGCGATGCGGCTGGGCAGTGCCGCGGCCGGCGGCGGATCGGCGAGCAGCAGGGTGGCGGCGAGCAGGGTCGCAATTGCAGAACGCATGGTGACTTCAAAAACCTCCGGCGGTGGCCATTTGGCGGGTCACCCAGCCCTGCTTGTTCATGGTCGCGATGGCGCGCAGGCGCACGCCGAACAGCAACAGCAGGTAGCCGGGCAGGGCGAAAAACAGCAGCCAGCGCCAGCCGGGGCGGCGCCGGGCGATATCGCGCAGCGCCGGCAGGCAGCGCACTATGCGCGTGGCCAGCAGGCCGGCAAAGAGCACGCCGACGCGCAGGCTGATATCCGCAGCGGTCTCGCCAAACCAGAAAAAGTGGCCGTTGTAGAGGCTGGCGGCGAGCAGGTACAGGGTGAGGCCGACCATGATCGGATTCAGCCAGGCGGTGAGCATGCTCCAGGTCACCAGCGGGTAGCGACGCCAGACCCAGAGGCGATCCCAGAACAGCGCGCGCAGAGTGCGCCGGCAGGTGTTGCGGTTCCAGCGGGTGCGCTGGCGCAACAGGCCGCGCATGCTCTGCGGCGACAGGGTTTCGACCACCGAGGTGGACTGGAAGCCGGTCTTCCAGCCGGCCTCCAACAGCAGGCTGGTGAGGCGGCCGTCGTCGCCGGAGACGCAGTGGCGGCCGAGGAAATACTCCATCGTCAGGCCGTCGAGCAGCGGCGTCACCGCACTGCGCCGATAGGCGACGGTGCGCCCGCTGAGCACCGAGACCTGCTTCAGCGCGCCCTGCGCCGGGTAGGTCAGGGTGTACTTGACCTTTTCGCAGATGAAATCCAGCCAGGTCCAGGCGTTGCGATGCGGCAGGTGCACTTCCTGATCGCCGATGGCGCCGCCGATGCGGGCATCGTTGAAGGGCTTGATCAGCTCGCTGATGCTGTCTTCGCGGATCATCACATCGGATTCGATGGAGACCACGATCTCCTCGCGCGCCAGCTCTATTCCCAATCGCAGCGAGAAGCGCTTGCCCGGTGTGCTGCCGGTGGTGATGCGCAGCCGCGGATCGCTGCCGAAGTGGGTTTTCAGCCAGTCGGGCAGATCGGGCTCGCGGCGATCGGTGACGACGATGACCTCGGTGATCAGATCGGCCGACTGGGCCAGCACCCGGCGGATCGCCTGTTCGAGTACCTCGCGATCCTCGTTGTACACCGGCATCACCACCGAGACCCGACCGGCGAAGGGCTCGCGGGCGGGGCGGTAGAGCAGGCTGAGGGTCAGTTTCAGGGTCCAATTGCACCAGAAGTACCCGAGCACAAGCAAATACAGCGTCAGGTGGCTGCTGGCAAGAATCTCGCGAATTGCGGAAAACATTTGGCCATCTCCTTGGACGGAAAAACAGGTAGGGGAGGGCGCCGCACAACCCACCGGAGGATGGCGCCTGTTTCGATACATCGAGAGGTGAAGTGTGACTGTCGTCACACCCATAGAGAGGGTGCACTACTTGAGTAGTTATCTCAAGTTGTTGTTTTTATTCAAATAATATTGAATGCGTATTCGCCAATATACTGGCGGCTGCGTTTGCTCTATGGCGCATGCGGCCAGGCTCGATCTGTCGATGCGGTTCGGATTCGGCATCGGCCCACTGTCCGGTGGCGATGCGCCAGGCGGCGGCGAAGGGCGAGAACTCACTGCTCGCAGACAGGGCATTTCCGACCCTGCCAAAGCCGAAGATTCAGCGCCCGCCGATCAATCCCGCTGCTTGCCCAGCGGGTCGTATTGCTGCCCGCAGATCCGCGCACAGATGCCCAGCTTGCCAGCGGCGACCGAGTCGCGATCCCAGCTCTGCGGGATTTCGCGCTGGAACAGCGGGCCTTCGATGACCGCGCGCAGGCCGTGCTTGCGCGCGTCCAGCGCCTGCTTGCCGCCGTGCGCCTGGATCAGTTCGAGAAACTGGCGGCGCTCGGGGTTGTGGATTTCGCTGAAGGTGGCGCCGAGCCAGCAGCAGGGCAGGGCGAGCCCCTCGGCGGAGAGATAGAGCTTGCCCTTTTTCGCCACTTTGCAGCGCACCTGCACCTGGTCGAGATAGCGCTGGTAGCTGCCGTGGCGGCGGCGGATTTCACCCAGGGCGCCGTAGGCCGGGTTGAGCAGCTCGGTGTTGATCGGCTGCTCCAGCCAGTAGTCGTGCGCGCCGCGCCGGTCGAGCACTTCGAAGCGCTCGCTGGTCTCCAGCTGCCCTTCGCGGATAAAGCGCCCGGTCTTGCGCACGAAGAATTCGGCGAAGCCCATTTCACGGGCCAGCTCGCGGGCCTCATCGACCTGGTGCTCGTTGTGGCGGAAGGCGAGAAAATCCCACTCGGCGCGGCCGCCGGCTTCGATGAAGGCGCGCGCGCTGCGCATCACGATGTCCCACTGTGTGCCGCGCCGGTAGAGGTGATTGGTATCGGCCAGGCCGTCGATGCCAAAGCGCACATAGTGCGGGCCGCCGCGCATCGCCGCGGCCAGCTCGCGCCACCAGTCGGGACGCCGCGCCGAGCCGTTGCTGTGCATGCACAGATTGAGATCCGGATTGCAGTCGCGCAGGTAGCGGAACACCGCCAGGCAGTCGCGCGCGACCATCGGGTCGCCGTAGTTGCCGCAGGCGTAGATCTGCTCCAGCTGGGCGACGAAATCCGGCGGCAGGATGCGCTGGATGTCGGCCAGCGACAGCTCGACCAGCGGCAGTGCCGGGTTGATCGCGCCGCCGTTGATGTTGCGCGCACACATCGGGCAGGCGGCGTTGCAGCGGTGGGTGAGTTCGAGGTGCAGCGAGCGGATCTCGGCGTAGCGGTAGAGTCGCGGCCGCTGCGATGCGCCCTGCGGCGCGGTGTCGGTGGGCTGGCTGACTTGCATGTGCGCTCCGCGGTTGCCCGGCGCCGGTCGGCGCCTGTGGTTTGGGACTCGCTGCGGCGGCGCAGGTTGCGTGGCGCTGCCGTGGATGGCCTCAGAGCCGCGGCAGGTAGTCGCCGCAATGCCCGACGATGAACTGCCACAGCGCCTGCGCCGAGGGCGGCAACTGCTTGCGCGCGTGCTTGACCACAAACCACTGGCGGATGATCGGCAGACCCTGCACATCGAGCGCGCAAAGGCGGCCGTCGGCGATCTCCGCGGCCACCGTGTGGCCGGAGATCACGGCGATGCCCATGCCCGCCATCACCGCCTGCTTGATGGTTTCGTTGCTGCCGAATTCGATCCCGGCGGCGGCGTCGATGCCGGCTTCGGCGATCACCCCGTCGGCCACCGAGCGGGTGCCGGAGCCGGCTTCGCGCAGCAGGAAGGTCTCGCCGCGCAGCGCCGCCAGCGGAATTTTGCGCCGCGGCGCCAGCGGGTGATCGGCGGCGGCGATGACGATCTGCGGGTGCTCGCCGATGCACTGCGCCCGGACGTCGAGCTGCTCCGGCAGGCGGCCGGTGATGGCCAGATCCAGCTCCAGACCTTCCAGCGCGGCGAGGGTGGTTTCGCGGTTGCCGACGGCGAGCTGCAGCTTGACGCCGGGGTGGCGCCGGGTGAACGCCGCCAGCACCTGCGGCGCAAAGTAGCGCGCGGTGCTCAGCACGCCCACCGCGACACGGCCGCTGTCGCCGCCGCCGAGGGCGTCGAGCACCTCGTTGCATTCGAGCAGGGCGCGCTCCACGCGCGCCGCCGTGCGCAGTACTTCGCGACCGGCCTCGGTGGGCTGCAGCCGCTGTGCGCGGCGCTCCAGCAGGGCCACGCCGGCGGCCTTTTCCAGCTCGCGCAGCTGTAGCGAGACCGCTGGCGGCGACAGGTTCAGCTGCCGGGCGGCGGCGGAAATGGTGCCGGCTTCGGCCACCGCCAGTAGACCGCGCAGTTGGCGCAGCGTCACCGAACGCATCCACGAAGAAAGGTTTTCTTTCATTGAAGGAAAGCTATTTAAACTTTACTAAAAGGATGGAGGCTGGAACTCTATCAGTAAATACTGAAACGCGATGGTGCACCGCTGAGCGGGTGCCGGGGGAGGGAGCGGTTATGGTGCAGCGTCTGAGTTCGACGCAATACCTTGCGCAGTGGGCGGGGCAGGATGCGCGGCGCGCGGCGGTGTCCTGCGCCGTGGAGCAGATGATCTGCGCATCGCTGCGCATCGCCGATCTGATCTCGCGCGGGCCGCTGGACATGACGCCGTCGCAGCCGGTGCGCGGCGAGGAATTGCAGGTCGCGCTGGAGCGCGGCACCCACGAGATCGTCGAGGCTGCGTTGCGCGAGGCGCCGGTGGCGGTGCTCGGCTCCAACTTCGCCGCCGAGCCGTTGCTGTTGGACGCCGCCGCGCCGCTGGCGATGGCGGTGGCGCCGCTGGCCGGCTCGACCAATTTCGACACCAACGCGCCGCTCGGCACCACTTTTGCCATCTTCGCCCGCGACGCCGAGTCTGCGGAGGCCGGGGATTCGCTGCTGCAGTGCGGCGATCGCCAGCTGGCTGCGGGCTTTTTCATCTACGGCCCGCAGACGCTGCTGGTGCTGAGCGTGCGCGATGGCACGCAGATCTTCCTCCACGACGCCCGCCGCGAGCGCTTCGCGCTGGTGGATCGGGACGTGCAGATCCCCGCGCGCGGTCGCGAGTTCGCCATCAACGCCTCCAATTTCCACTACTGGGAGGAGCCGGTGCAGGGCTTTTTCGCCGACTGCCTGGCCGGTGAGGCGGGGCCATTGGGCGAGGGGCTGAACATGCGCTGGGTCGGCTCGGTGGTCGCCGAGACCTATCGCGTGCTGGTGCGCGGCGGGATCTTTCTCTACCCGCGCGACGCGCGCAGCAATTTCATGGACGGGCGCCTGACGCTGATCAGCAAGGCCTTCCCCATCGCCCTCATCGTCGAGCAGGCCGGCGGCCAGGCGACCGACGGCGAGCGGCGTATTCTGGACATCCTGCCGAGTGATCTGCAGCAGTGCGTGCCGCTGGTTTACGGCTCGCGGGAAACCGTGGAGTGGGTCATCGAATACCACCTCGACCCGGCCGGCAACGCGCGCATGCCGCTGTTCGGCGAGCGCAAACTGTTTTCGTAAAACCGGGGGAGGCCCATGTCCACCAAGCATCCGATCATTTCGATCACCGGCTCGTCCGGCGCCGGCACGTCGACGGTGCAGCACACGTTCAAGCAGATTTTCCTGCGCGAGAAGGTCAACGCCTGCTTCATCGAGGGCGATGCCTTCCACCGCTACGACCGCGCGCAGATGAAGGCGGCGATGGCCGAAGCCGAGGCGCGCGATGATCGCGAGTTCAGCCATTTCGGCGCTCAGGCCAATCTGTTCGCCGAGCTGGAAGCGGTGTTTTGCGAGTACGGCGAAAGCGGCACCGGGCGCACCCGCCACTATGTGCACGATCTCGACGAGGCCGATCTCTACGGTGTCGAGCCGGGCAAGTTCACCGACTGGGAACCGCTGCCCGAGGATACCGACCTGCTGTTCTACGAAGGTCTGCACGGCGCGATCGTCACCGATGAGGTGAATGTCGCCCAGCACGCCGATCTGAAAGTCGGCGTGGTGCCGGTGGTCAATCTGGAGTGGATTCAGAAAATCTACCGCGACCGGCAGGCGCGCGGCTACTCCACCGAAGCGGTCACCGACACCATTCTGCGGCGCATGCCCGACTACGTGCGCTACATCTGCCCGCAGTTCACCCAGACCGACATCAACTTCCAGCGGGTGCCGGTGGTGGACACCTCCAACCCCTTCATCGCGCGCTGGATTCCCAGCGCCGACGAATCGATGGTGGTGATCCGCTTCGCCGACCCGCGCGGCATCGACTTCCCCTATCTGCTGTCGATGATCGAGCGCAGCTTCATGTCGCGCGCCAATTCGATCGTCATCCCCGGCGGCAAGCTGGATCTGGCCATGCAGCTGATCTTCACCCCGCTGGTCTGGAAGCTGGTGCAGCGCCGCCGGCGCGCACGCTGAACACACACGGAGACGAGACCATGAATCCACAGGCCAGTGAAACCAGCGCCGCGCCGCCATCCGCCGAGCGCCGCCTGGCGAATGCCATCCGCGCCCTGTCGATGGACGCGGTGCAGCGCGCCAACTCCGGCCACCCGGGCCTGCCGATGGGCATGGCCGACGTGGCCACGGTGCTGTTCACGCGCTTTCTCAAGTTCGACGCCGCGGCGCCGGACTGGGCCGATCGCGACCGCTTCGTGCTCTCCGCCGGGCACGGTTCGATGCTGCTCTATTCGCTGCTGCACCTGTGTGGCTACGCCGAGATGAGCATCGAGCAGTTGCGCAATTTCCGCCAGCTGGGCGCGATCACCGCCGGCCACCCGGAGCACGGCCACGCCGCCGGCGTCGAGATGACCACCGGGCCGCTGGGGCAGGGCATCGCCACCGCGGTGGGCATGGCGCTGGCCGAGCGCAGCCTGGCGGCGCAGTTCGGCGAAGCGCTGGTCGATCACCACACTTACGTGCTGGCCGGCGACGGCTGCCTGATGGAGGGGCTCAGCCACGAGGCGCTGGATTTCGCCGGTCGCCAGCGTTTGGCCAAGCTGATCGTGCTGTTCGACGACAACCACATCTCCATCGACGGCGACACCGCGCTGGCCACCGCTACCGATCAGTGCGCGCGCTTCGCCGCCGCCGGCTGGCAGGTGGCGCGGGTCGATGGTCACGACCACGCGGCGATCGCCGCGGCCATCGAAGCGGCGCGCGCCAGTGAGCTGCCGTCGCTGATCGCCTGCCGCACCACGATTGGCTATGGCGCGCCGAACAGGGCCGGCAGCGCCGCCTGCCACGGCGCGCCGCTGGGCGAGGAGGAGATCGCCGCGACCCGCGCCGCGCTGGGCTGGCAGGCGCCGCCGTTCGAAATCCCCGCCGATGTGCTCGCCACCTGGCGCGCCGCCGGCGCCCGCGGCAGCGCCGCGCGCGAAGCCTGGGAGGATCGTCTCGCGGCTGCCGATGCGGCGCTGCGCGATGAGTTGCAGCGGCGCCTGTCCGGCCAGTTGCCGGAGGATTTCGAGGCCTGCATCGATGGCCTGAAGCGCGAGTTCAGCGAGCAGCAGCCCAAGCTGGCGACGCGCCAGTCATCGCAGCGGGTGCTGGAATCGCTGTGCGCGCGGGTGCCGGGGTTGATCGGCGGCTCGGCGGATCTGAGCGGCTCCAACGGCACGCGCACCGCGGCGCACAGCGATCTCGACGCCGACAACCCGGCCGGCAATTACATCCGCTACGGGGTGCGCGAGCACGGCATGGCGGCGGCGATGAACGGCCTGGCTCTGCACGGTGGCTTCATCCCCTACGGCGGCACCTTTCTGGTGTTCGCCGACTACGCGCGACCGGCGATTCGCCTCGGTGCGCTGATGGGCCAGCGGGTGGTGCACGTGATGAGCCACGATTCCATCGGCCTCGGCGAAGACGGCCCCACCCACCAGCCGGTGGAGCATCTCGCCGCGCTGCGCGCGATGCCCGGCCTGCGCGTGTTCCGCCCGGCGGACGCGGTGGAGGTGGCCGAGTCCTGGGCTTGCGCGCTGCACGCCGCGCAGCCCTCGCTGCTGTGCCTGAGCCGCCAGGGGCTGGCGACGCTGCGCACCCGCCACACCGAGGTCAATCTCACTGCGCGCGGCGCCTATGTGATCCGCGAGGCGGGACAGATGGGCGGCGCGCACAGCGTCGGCGACGGTGTGCAGCGCGATGCGACGCTGCTGGCCACCGGCTCCGAGGTGTCGCTGGCGGTGCGCGCTGCGGCGCTGCTCGGCGAGGCCGGCATCCGCGCCGCGGTGGTCTCCATGCCCTGTTGGGAGCTGTTCGCCGAGCAGCACCGCGACTACCGCCAGCGCGTGCTGGGCGCTGCACCGCGCTTTGCGGTGGAGGCCGCCGCGGCCTTCGGCTGGGCGCGCTGGCTGGAGGACGAGGCCGATTTCATCGGCATGCCGGGCTTTGGTGCATCGGCACCGGCCGAGGATCTCTATCAACATTTCGGCATCACCGCGCAGGCGTTGTGCGCGCGCGTCCGCGATCGCCTCGGCCGCTGATCGCCACGGCCACCACTGAATTTACCCGGGAGATATGACCATGAGCAGCAAGACTTACGACGCGGGCGTCAAGGATTACCGCGAGACCTACTGGATGCCGGAGTACACGCCGCGCGACACCGACATCCTGGCCTGTTTCAAGATCGTGCCGCAGCCGGGCGTGCCGCGCGAGGAGGCCGCCGCCGCGGTGGCGGCGGAATCCTCCACCGGCACCTGGACCACGGTGTGGACCGATCTGCTCACCGATCTGGAGTACTACAAGGGCCGCGCCTACGCCATCGAGGATGTGCCCGGTGACGACAGCTGCTTCTACGCCTTCATCGCCTATCCCATCGATCTGTTCGAGGAGGGTTCGGTGGTCAACGTGTTCACTTCGCTGGTGGGCAACGTCTTCGGCTTTAAGGCGGTGCGCGCGCTGCGTCTGGAGGATGTGCGCTTCCCGATCGCCTACGTGATGACCTGCAACGGCCCGCCGCACGGCATCCAGGTCGAGCGCGACATCATGAACAAGTACGGCCGGCCGCTGCTCGGCTGCACCATCAAGCCGAA
>CBFCYW010000108.1:0-11597 GCA_965602395.1 uncultured Chromatiales bacterium | reverse complement strand
CGGCGGCCGCAGCGGTCGGCAGCGTCAGCGCGCCGCGCAGTTGCGCGCTGAGCGCCAGTTCGCGCTGCTTGAGGCTGCCGCCGGAGAGTTCGAGGCTGAGGCGGTGGTCGTCGCGATCACCATCCAGCGCCAGTTGCAGATCGCCGAATTCCTGGCCGCCCTGGCGCAGGCCGCTGGCGCTCAGCGTCAGCTCGCTGTCGCCGAGCAGCAGCTGGTGGATGTCGGCGCGCAGCTCCAGCGCATCCAGCGCCGCGCCGGCGGCTTCGATGTCGGCACCGCTGGCGCTGAGCTGCAGGCTCGGCTCCAGCCGCGGCCCGGAGAGGTCGAAGTCGGCCGCCAGCCGGCCGCGCGCGTCCGGCAGCAGCTCATCCAGTGCCGGCAGGTCGATGCGCCCGCCCAGCGCCCACTGCTGGTTCAGCTCGCCGCTGGCCTCGATGTGGTTGCGGCCGCTGTCCAGGCGCAGCCGGGCGATCTCCCACAGGTCGCCCGGCTGGCGCGAGAGCTGGCTATCCAGCTTCAGCGGGTAGTCGCGCAGGCGGCCATCGACGCGCGCCTCGGCCAGCGCCAGCTGCCAGTCGCCGTCTGCGGTCAGGCCGCCGCGCACGGCGAAATCGCCGCCCAGCTCGCCGGGCAGATCGGGCGCCAGCAGGCCCGGGTTGATGGCGCTGAAGCGGCCGGCCATGTCCCAGCCCAGGCTCAGCGGCTGCGGCGGCGCGAGCGCCACTTCGCCGCTCACGTCGAGCTGGCCGTCGAGCGCCTGCAGTTGCAATTGCTGCAGCGCCAGCGGCGCGCCGGCCGGGCGCTGCGCGCGCAGCGCCAGTTGCAGCGGCAGCTCGCGCAGCAGGCCATCGACGTCGAGCCGCGCCAGCTCCAGCCGCCAGTCGTCGGCGACGCCGCCGCGCACCGCCAGCTGGCCGTTCAGCCGGCCGGCGGCATCCGCGGCCAGCGCGCCGGGGTTGATATCGCTGAATTGGCCGGCGATGTCCCAGCCGAGTTCCGGCGAGGCATCGCTGGGCAGCGCGATTTGCCCGTCCAGCGCCAGCTGGCCGTCGAGTGCGTCGAGCTGCAGGCGTTGCAGCGCCAGTGGCTCGCCGGCCGGCCGCGCCACCTGCAGTTGCAGCGCCAGCGGCAGCGCCGGCTTGTCGATGCGGCCGTCGACGTGCAGCTCGGTGCCGTGCAGATACCAGTCGCCGTCGGCCAGCCCGCCGCGGCTGGCCAGCCGGCCGGAGAGCAGGCCGGCCGCCGCCGGCGCCAGCTGGCCCGGGTCGAGATCGCTGAATTCGCCGTTGATATCCCAGGCGACATCATCGGCGTAGTCGGCGCTGCCGCGCAGCTCCAGCGCGCCGCCGAGCAGCGCCAGTCGCAGGCTGTGCAGATCGGTTCTGCGCGGGCTGGCGAGCGCCCGCAGCGCCACCCCCACCGGCGGCTGGCCGGCGGCCTGCACGCCGGTGTCGAGGCGCGTGTCGATGCCGTTGAGATCGCCGCTGGCGGTCAGCTCGCCGGCGGTCACGCTGACCTGCGGCTCGCCGGTCGGCGGCCACTGCAGCTGTTGCCAGTCGGCGCGCAGGTCCATCGGCAGCGTCGCCTGCAACGGCTGCAGGCTGCCGGCCAGCGACAGCTCGAAGGCGCCGCTGAGCTGCGCCGCCAGCTCGGTGTTGGCCAGATCGCCACCCAGTTGCAGATCGATGCGCTGCGGCGCCGGCAGCAGCGAGGGTGCTTCGGCGCGCAGCCGCAGATCGAGCGGGAAGTCGCCGGCCAGACCGAGCGTGCCCTCGGCGGAGACGCGGTTGTCGGCGTAGCCGGCGGCCAGCTCGATCAGCTCCAGGCTCTGGCCGACGGTGCGCAGGGCGAGGCGGATGTCGCTGATCTCGTGCTGCGCATCGCCGATCTGCACGGCGATGCTGGGCAGATCCAGTTCGTCCAGCCGCAGCTCCAGCGGCAGGCCGATCTGCGGCAGTTCGATGGGGCCTTCGCGCGGCGGCTCGGCGGGGGCGTCCGGATCGGCCTCCGGCAGCTGCGCGCGGATGTCGGCGGCGGCGATGCGGCGGATGCACAGCGCCTGCGGCAGGCAGGTGAAATCCCAGCCGGTGTCGAGCTGTTCGATGTCGATGCGGGTGTCGCCGTCGTGCCAGCGCAGCGCATCCAGTTGCAGGCCGCGCCACAGGCTGCCGGCGCGGTAGTCGACGCTCAGCTGCGGCAGGGCGCGGGCGGCGCTGTCGAGGGCGAAACGGCTGCCGGATTCGCTGCCGATCAGCCAGACGAGGGCGGCGATCAGCAGCAACAGCAGCACCAGTAGCGACCACCCCAGGCCGCGCAGCAGGCGGCCGAGGCGGCTGCGCCGCGTTGTCCCGGATGGTTTTTGCGACGGCTTCCGGGGCGGCGTTTGGGCCGGCGTTTGGGGGGGCGGGGGCGTCGCCCCGGCGGTCTGCTCGCTCATAGCTCCGGTCCGATGGATAGGTGCAGGCGCGGGCTGTCGTATTCGTCGTCGTCGATGGGGAAGCCGATATCGATGCGCAGCGGCCCCACCGGGGTGCGCCAGCGCAGGCCGAAGCCGGCGCCGACGTGGACCGGCTCGGCACTGCTGCTGAACGCCTTGCCGCCGTCGACGAACAGCGCCAGGCCGAAACTGCTGCCGAGAAAGCGCACGTATTCGAGGCTGGCGGAGATCATCCGTTCGCCGCCGAGCAAGTCGCCGTTGGCGTTCTTCGGGCCGAGACTTTTGTAGGCGTAGCCGCGCACGCTCTGGTCGCCGCCGACGTAGAAGCGGTGGCTGCTGGGCAGGCGGTTGAAGTCTTCGGCGTAGACCGCGCCGGCATCTGCGCGGGCGATGAACTGGTTGCGCTCGCCGAGGCTGGCCAGCCACTTGGCGCCGGCGTTGACCTCGGCGATGTCGATGTCCGAGCCGAGATCGCCGTGCCCGGCGGCCAGCCGCAGGCTGTAGCGCGCGCCGCGGCTGGCGTACAGATCGCCGCTTCGCTCGGTGCGCGACCAGCCGATGCCCGGCAGCAGCAGTTTGGTGGTCTGGGTCGGCGCGCCGAGGGTGAAGGTCTCGCTCTCAAAGCGCAGCGAGCGGGTGCGCTGCCAGCCGCTGTCGAGCAGTTCGATGCGCTGGAAGGCGATGCTGGACAGCGAGCTTTCGTTGCCGTCGACCTCTTCGGTGCGGCTGCCCAGCTCGATCTGGTCGTAGTGGGTCTTGGGCCGGAGCGCGTCCGGCATGCGGTAGCGCAGGCTGACGTGGTGGCCGATCTGCGACAGGTAAAACTGGCTGTGCAGGCTGTGGCCGTGACGGTTGATGTGCGGCCGCGTCCAGGTGACCCGGCCGCGCGCGCCGGTGTCGGTGGCGAAGCCGAGGCCGAAGCCGACTTCGTTTTCTTCGCGCGGGGCGAATTGCAGGTGCAGCGGCACCTCGGGGTGCCCATTGTCGCTGTGCCGCTGCTCGCGCAGCACGCGCACGCGCACGTCGCGGAAGTAGCCGGCGTCGAGCAGCGCGTTGTGGGTCGCCGCGATGCGGTGGGCGGCGTAGGGCTGGCCGCGCTCAATGGGCAGCCAGGCGCGCATGCGTGCCGGGTCGATGGGGGGATCGTCCCAGCGCAGTTCGCCGATCCGGTAGCGCGGGCCGCTGGCCATGTGCAGGCGGACGAGCGCCTGGCTGGCGGCGAGATCGATCTCGATGCTGTGCGCGGTCAGCTCGGCGTCGAAAAAGCCCAGCGCCTGCGCCTGATCGAGCAGCCGGCCCTTGAGGCTTTCGTAGGCGCCGTGGTCGAGGCGGTCGCCGGCGGCCAGCCCGGGCTCGGCGAGCAGTTCGACGAAGGCCGGGTGCTCGACGGCCGGGCCGTCGATGCGCAGATCCGGTTCGGCGAGGCGCACCGGCTGGCCGAGATCGACCTCGATGCGCAGCACGTCGCCGTCTGCGTTCAGCGTGGAATCGACCTCGGCGGCGTAGTAGCCCACCGCGCGCAGTGCCTTGCCGGCCTCTTCGGGCAGCACCCGGCGGAAGGCGGCGATGTCCGCTTCGGATTCGCCGGCCGGCTCGCCCAGCCAGTTGCGCAGCTGCTCGGCTACGGGGTCGTCCTCGTCGATGCCGTCGATCTCGATGTCCAGATCGGCGCGCGCCGGCGTCGACAGCGCCAGCAGGCACAGCGCTGCGGCGAGCAGGCGCCGGCTGGCGTGGCGGCCGGTGGCGGAGCGGCGAGTGGCGAGGAACAGCGGCATCGGCAGTGGATGGGATCAGGCGAGTCGGGGCCGGCGATTCTACCTTCGGATTTGGCGAAAGTCGTGTCGCGCGCGCCGCGCTGCGGCAACGGCCGCTGAGCGGTGGTGCAGGCCTGTAAAAAGGGCCGTGAAAAAGGCGTGGCACGGGCCCCTATTTCACGGCTGGTTTCACCGCTGGCGCGACCGCTGCCCGGCCGGGCGGCGGCCTACTCCGCCGGCATGGCGTGGTACCGGCCGTCGCTGCCGAGGTATTCGTCGCCATCGGCAGTGCTGCGATAGAAGCTGGCGTTGCCGCTGTCGCGCAGCACGGCGAGCATCTTCGGCAGCGGCTTGCCCTCGGCTTCGAGGCGGGCGATGACCTTCGCCGCAGCCAGCCCGTCGAGCATCTCGAACGGCCCCTGCGCCCAGTTGAAACCCCAGCGCATGGCGCGGTCGATATTGACGATGTCGTCGGCGATCTCCGGCACCAGATCGGCGGCGTAGCACAGGGTGGTGCCCATCAGATTCCAGGCGAAGCGGCCGGCGGCGTCGTCGGCGAACAGCAGCGTGGTGTAGTCGGCGTGCTCGGCGGACAGCTCGACGGCCTGCGCCAGACGCCAGGCGCCGGCGTCGAGATCGTAGCTTTCCTTGGTTTTTGAGCCGTCGGGGTTTTTGCTCACCTTGTAGAAACCGCCGCCGGTCTTGCGGCCCAGCTGGCCGGCATCGAACAGCGCTTGCACCTCGGCGGGGAAGCTGGCGTAGGGTTTGCCGAGGTCGCCATCGGGCAGGTTGGCGGCGAGGTTTTTGCCGACGAAGTCGATCACGTCGAGGCCGATCAGATCGACCAGGCCGTACAGCCCGGTGGGCGGCAGGCCGCAGGGTTTGGACATCAGCGCATCGACCAGCTCCATCGAGACGCCGTCGGCGCGCGCGTCGCGGCCCATGTGCAGGCCGGTGAGCATCCAGAAACAGCCGATCCGGTTGCCGATGAAGTTGACCGTGTCCTTGGCGTAGACCACGCCTTTGCCGAGGCGGCCGCCGAGGAACTCGACCAGTGCGGCTTTGACGTCATCGCTGGTGTCTTCGCCGGTAACCAGTTCCAGCAGGCGCATGATGTGCACCGGGTTGAAAAAGTGGGTGACGGCGACGTCGCGACGAAAGCGCTCGGGCATGCCCTGGCACATGTCGCGCAGCGGGATGCCGGAGGTGTTGCTGGTGATGATCGAGCCGTCTTTGCGCAGTGCTTCGAGCTTTTGGAACAGCTCGCGCTTGGCGCCCAGGTCCTCGATGATGACCTCGCAGATCCAATCGGCGGCGGCGATTTTTTCCAGATCGCCGTCGACCGCGCAAGCGCTGATGCGGGCGGCCTGCTGTTCGCTGATCGCCGGGTTGCGGCCAGCGCAGAGGCGGCCGATGGCGGCCTGCACGCGCTCGACGTCGAGGTCGTAGAGCAGCACATCGCAGCCGGCCGCGGCGCACACGCCGGCGATGCCCGCGCCCATGGTGCCGGCGCCGATCACCGCGACCGTGTCGATGGAATGGTTCATATCGAAGTCCCCGCTGGATTTGTCTGACTTAAGGCTGGCGCCGCAATGTAGTGCTGCGGCTGCGGCGGTGCAAGGGGCTGTCGATGGTCGGTTTCGCTGTGCGAAAAATCCGCCGCGGCGCCGATCGCGCCCGCTGGCCGATGCTGCGGGTCGCCGCCGGCTGGCCCGGCGATGGCCTTTTGCTACACTGCGCCGCCTGTAATCACCGGGGGACAGATATGGCCGGACCCAAGTACATCGGCTTCGACACGCTCAGCCTGCACGCCGGCCAGCGGCCGGATGGCCAGACCGGCGCCCGCGCCGCGCCCATCTACCAGTCCACGTCCTTTGTTTTTCAGGACAGCGACCACGCCGCCTCGCTGTTCGATATCGCCCGCTCCGGGCACGTCTATTCGCGCATCTCCAACCCCACCGTGGGCGTGCTGGAAGAGCGCGTCGCGGCGCTGGAGGGCGGCGTCGGCGCGGTCTGCACCGCCTCCGGGATGGCGGCGATCCACCTGGGCATCTGCACGCTGATGGGCCAGGGCGGACACATCGTGTCGTCGCGCTCGCTGTACGGCGGCACCCACAATCTGCTCGATTACACCCTGCGCCGCTTCGGCATCGAAACCAGCTTTGTCGATCCGCGCGACCCGGCGGCCTTCGCCGCGGCGATTCGCCCCGAGACCCGCCTGCTGTTCGGCGAGACGGTGGGCAATCCGCGCGTCGAGGTGTTGAACATCCCCGAGATCGCCGCCATCGCCCACGATCACGGCATTCCGCTGATGGTCGATGCGACCCTGACCACGCCGTGTCTGAGCCGACCCATCGCGCAGGGCGCGGATATCGTGATGCACTCGCTGACCAAATTCATGGGCGGACACGGTGTGGCCATCGGCGGGGCGCTGATCGATTCGGGCCGCTTCGACTGGGAGGGGTCGGGCAAATTCCCCACCCTCACCGAGCCCTACGCCGGCTTCCACGGCATGGATTTCGCCGAGGAGTTCGGCCCCGCGGCGTTCATCACCCGCGCGCGCAAAGAGGGGCTGCGCGATTTCGGTGCGGCGATGAGCCCGCAGAATGCCTTTTACATTTTGCAGGGGCTGGAGACGCTGTCGATGCGCATGGCGCGCCACGTCGACAACACCCGGCAGATCGTCGATTTTCTCGACGCCCAGGATGCGGTTGAGTACGTCACCCACCCGCAGCTGCCCGGCCATCCGGATCACCAGCTGGCCAAAAAGCTGCTGCCCGAGGGCTGCGGCGCGGTGTTCAGCTTCGAGCTGAAGGGCGGCCGCGAGGCCGGCCGCAAGTTCATCGATTCGCTGCGTCTGTTCAGCCATCTGGCCAACGTCGGCGACGCCAAATCGCTGGTCATCCACCCGGCCAGCACCACCCACAGCCGGATGGATGCGCAGGCGCTGGCCGCGGCCGGGATCAGCGAAGGGCTGGTGCGGTTGTCGGTCGGCATCGAGGAGCCGGCCGATCTGATCGACGATCTCGGCCGCGCGCTGTACCGCTCGCAGAAGTAGGGGAGTCACATGCAACTTCAGGTCAACGGCGATTCCGTCTATGTCAATACCGGCGGCGTCGAGCTGGATGCCGACAAGCCCAGCGTGGTGTTCATCCACGGCGCGGCGATGGATCACAGCGCGTGGGTGCTGTACGCGCGCTACCTTGCCCGCCACGGCTGCAACGCCCTGTCCATCGATCTGCCCGGCCACGGCCGCTCCGGCGGCGCGCTGCTGACCAGTGTCGAGGCGATGGCCGACTGGCTGCCGGCGCTGCTCGACGCCGCCGGCATCGCCCGCGCCGCGCTGGTCGGCCACAGCATGGGCTCGCTGGTGGCGCTGGAGTGCGCCGCGCGGCACGCGGATCGAATCAGCCGCATCGCCCTGCTGGGCTGCGCCTTCCCGATGCCGGTGGCCGAGCCGCTGCTGGCCGCGGCCCGCGCCAACCAGCAGGCCGCGGTGGATATGGTCACCCTGTTCGGCCACGGCTACGCCGCGCAGCTCGGCGGCAACCCGGTGGCCGGGGTGAATATCCAGAACCTCGGCATGCGCCTGCTGGAGCAGGCCGGCGACGGCGTGATGTACACCGGCCTGTCGGCCTGCAATGCCTACGCCGGCGGGCTCGATGCGGCGGCGAAGGTGCGCTGCCCAGTGGCGCTGATCATCGGTGACAGCGATCAGATGACGCCGCCGCGCGCTGCGCGCGAACTGGCTGCGGCGTTGTCCGCGGCCGGCGTCGAGGTGCATGTGGAGACGCTGCACGATTGCGGACACATGATGATGAGTGAGCAGCCGGAGATGCTGCACCGGGCGCTGCTGGTGGCGCTGCGGGGTTTGTAGTCGGCGGCGGTGTGCGGGTGGCGGCGCGCAGATGGCTGAGCGCGGGTGGCGGCGTTGGTGGATCATCGCGGCGAGAGCCGTCGCCCGGGCGGGCGCAGGTTGGGGCGGGCGGGAGCTGGCCCCCGCCCGCGTTACCTTCAGTGGGGCTGCTGGCGGTTGGTGCAGACCCGCAGATAGGCGAGGGTCGCGCTGTGCAGGCGGTGGTGGCTCTCCGGGTGGTCCTCGCTGGCCAGTGCCATGGCGACGATGTCCGGCAGGTGCTCCAGTTCCGCGATGGTGTGCGCTTCGCGTTCGTTGACGAGGGAGAGGCCGAGAACGTCTTCATAAGCGAGCATGGCGCTTTCCTCCTTGGCGTGATCGACGCCTTTCTTTTCCGACGTGTCGGTAAACGGTGAGCCGAAGCAGTATAGGATTACCCCGATTAAGACTTGATGAAATCTGGCTATTGGCAAATGTTCACAGGGAATAAGGCCTGCCCTCACGCCGGCTCACCCGAATCGGGCGAGAGGGCGACGCCTCTTCTGCAAAGCTGATGAAATCCGCTGCGTAGCCTGCCGGGCGCGAGTCCAACGCTGATCCCAAGGCCGGATCGTCACGCCCGAGACCGCAGTCTAACAGCCCGCCAAGCGCCACTGCTACGGATATACTCGATGCCCATCACCCCACGCTTGTTGTTCGCGCTCGGCGCGCTGGCCGCTGTCGGCATGCTCGGCGGCGGAATCTTCTTTCAATACGTGCTCCATCTCGACCCCTGCCCGCTGTGCGTTTTCCAGCGCGTCGGCTACGCCGCTATCGGCCTGATCTGCATGGCGGGCGCGGTGCACAACCCCGGTCGCGCCGGGCGCCGGGTGTACGCTGCGCTGGGCAGCTTCGCCGCGCTCTGCGGTCTGGCCGTCGCCGGTCGCCACCTGTGGCTGCAGAACATGCCCGCGGATCAGCTGCCCGAGTGCGGGCCGGGGCTGAACTACATGCTCGACGTGCTGCCCTTCACCGAGGTGCTGGCGAAGGTGTTGCGGGGTTCCGGCGAATGCGCCGAGGTGCTGTGGCGCTTTCTCGGCCTGTCGATTCCGGGCTGGTCGCTGGTCGCTTTCAGCGTCTTTCTGCTGGTGGGCTTGTGGCTCGTGCTGGGCCGCTTTGACGCCGCTTCGGCGCGCCGCTAGCGCAGCGCACGCCACCAGGGTGGCAGCAGCGATACGGCCAGCGCGGCCATCGCCCACTGCAGGTGCTCGGCGGCCAGCCAGAAAACCAGCGCAAAGGCCACGGCCATGCTCAGCAGCACTTCGATCAGCACGCGGCGCAGGCGCTGCTGGCGCTGGCTTTGCTCGCCGCCGCGCAGCCAGGCCACCGCCAGCGGTGGCAGCGCGTGCAGTGGCAGATAAAATGCGCCGATGATCGCCCACACCAGCCAGTCGTCACCCATCGCTTGTCGCCGCTCCCCGGCGCTGCGCGCCGACAGTTCGCTATGACACCACAAAGATACCGCCGTCTCTGCCAGACGCTCGACCGTCGCCAGCCCGATCTGACCCTGCTCGCCGACGGTCTGCACAAGCTGCGCAACATCGCCGCCATCGTGCGCACCTGCGATGCGGTGGGTATCCACGAGATGCACGCCGTGCTGCCCGAGGGCGGCTGGCAGAACCACCAGGGGGTGAGCATGGGCGCGCACCGCTGGGTCGAGATCCACCGCCATCGCGATGTTGCGGCGCCGCTCGACGCGCTGCGGTCGGCCGGCTTTCAGCTGGTCGCCGCGCAGCTCTGCGACGCCGCCTGCGATTATCGCGAGATCGACTACACGCGGCCCACCGCGCTGATCGTCGGCAACGAGCTGCACGGCGTCTCCGCCGCCAGCGCGGCGCGCGCCGAGCACTCGGTGGCGATCCCCATGCTCGGCATGGCCGAGTCCTACAACGTCTCGGTGGCGGCGGCGATCATCCTCAGCGAGGCGCAGCGCCAGCGCCTTGCCGCCGGGCTCTACGCCGCGCCGCGGCTGGATGCGCAAACCCGCCGGCGAACCTTCTTCCGCTGGGCGCACCCGGTGATCGCGCGCTGGTGCGAGCGCAACGGCGTGGACTACCCGGCGGTGGACGATGCGGGCGAGGTGGTGGATCTGCCGAACTGGTTTCGCCGCAGTCGCGAGCGCCTCGCCGCGGCCGCGCGCGCCGGCTGATGCGCGCGTCGGTGCCGCCCCGCGGCGCGGTAACGCCTACAGCGGCAGCGCCGATAGTGTTTCAACCGCCTGTCAAAGGCTCCACTCGGCCGAGGTCTTGGTCATTTTGGCGAGTGCCTCCAGCTCGGTGGTGAACAGCACGATGCCGCGTTCGAGTATCTCGTCCTCGGTGCTGCTGTCGCAGAACAGGCTCGGGTTGAACAGGATCCCCGATTCGCGCCGCGCGCAGATGGCGCGCGCGCTGTCGGTGAAATCCATGCCGTCGAGCTGGAACATCACCGCGGTACGCGCCGGCAGATCGCCGCTGGGCTCTACGTAGAACAGCGACAGGTTGTCGCCGGGCAGGTAAAACATCATCAGCACGCTGGCGATGTTGCGCCAGGTATTCCACAGGTTGAAGAACACGGGCCTCGCACTCGTTCAGGGGGATCGGATGGCGACCACTTTCGCCTCTGACCCCGGCGCCGTCAACTGTCTGTCGCCGGGGCTGCTGCGGCTGCGATGTCGACCGGCCACAGCGCGTGGAAGTGTTGCACCGGGCCGTGTCCACTGCCGACCTGCAAATCGTCGGCCGCGGCGATGGCGGCTTGCAGATAGTCGCGCGCGGCGCTCACCGCCTCGGCCAGCGGCAGGCCGCGGGCGAGCAGTGCGGCGATCGCCGCGGATAGCGTGCAGCCGGTGCCGTGGGTGTTGGCGGTGTGCCGGCGCGGGCTCTCAAAGCGCAGCTCGCGGTGGCCGTCGCAGAACAGATCCACGCAGCGTTCGCCACCGAGATGGCCGCCTTTGAGCAGCACCGCGCGCGCGCCGCGGCTGAGCAGATCCTCGGCGGCTCGGCGCATGCCGGTCTCATCCGTCGGCGCGGCGCGGCCGAGCAGCACGCCGGCTTCCGGCAGATTGGGGGTGATCAGCTCGGCCAGCGGCAGCAGTTCTTCGAGCAGCGCGGCCTCGGCGTCCGCCGCCAGCAGGCTGTCGCCGCTCTTGGCCACCATCACCGGATCGAGCACCAGATTGCCGGCGCGGTGGGCGCGCAGCCCGGCGGCCACCGCGCGGATGATCGACGCCTCGCCGAGCATGCCGATCTTGGTTGCGCCGACCGCCAGATCTTCGTACACCGCATCCAGCTGGCAGCGCACGAAATCCGCCGGCGCGGCGTGAACGGCGCGTACCTCGCGGGTGTTCTGCGCGGTCAGCGCGGTGATCGCCGAAGCGCCGTAGACGCCGAGTGCGGAAAAGGTTTTCAGGTCGGCCTGGATGCCGGCGCCGCCGCCGCTGTCGGAGCCGGCGATGGTCAGTGCGATGGGGGGGATCATCGTTTCGCGGATCGCTCGCAAGGTCGCTAAAATGGCGCGCCAGTGTGCGCAT
>CBFCYW010000107.1:0-11670 GCA_965602395.1 uncultured Chromatiales bacterium | reverse complement strand
CCGGAAGCAACCCATGAGCGCCCGACTGACAACCGCCGAACTGTTCAACGCACTAGGCCAGCGCCTCGCCCTGCGCTGGCGCGCCGGCCAGGCCGGCGGCGAGCGGGAACTCACCCGCCCGCGCGGCGCGGCCCGCGCGACCCTGCTGGGTCATCTCAACCTGATCAGTCCCAATCGCATCCAGGTATTGGGTGAGAGCGAGATGGACTACATGCGCAGTGATGGCCTCGACGTGGATGGCCACGCCATGTGCCACCTGTTTCAGAGCGACTGCAATCTGGTGATTCTCGGCGAGGGGCAGGTCAGCCCGCCGGGCTTCTGTGCCGCCGCCGACGCCGGCGCCATCGCCCTGTTCGAATCGGAGCTGTCCAGCGACGCGCTGATCCGCGAGCTGCGCCACTATCTCAATGCCCGCCTGGCCGAGCGCACCACCCTGCACGGCGTCTACCTCGACGTGCTCGGTATCGGCGTGCTGATCTCCGGCGCGCCGGGGATCGGCAAGAGCGAGGTGGCGCTGGAGCTGATCAGCCGCGGTCACCGGCTGGTGGCGGACGACGCCCCGGAATTCACGCGCCTCTCCCCGGATCGCGTCGAGGGCCGCGCCCCGCCGATGCTCTGTGATTTTCTCGAAGTGCGCGGTCTCGGTCTGCTCAACGTGCGCAAAATGTATGGCGATAGCGTGCTGCGCATTCGCAAGACCATCCGGCTGGTCGTTGAGCTGCGCACTATGGACCCGGAATCCGAACACCACCTCAATCGCCTTGAGGGCATGAAAACGCGCTGCGACGTGCTCGGCGTGGAGCTGGATCACGTCACCATCCCGGTCGGTCCGGGACGCAGCCTGGCGGTGCTGGTGGAGGCTGCGGTGCGCAACTATATTCTCGAATCCCAGGGATACGTGGCCAGCGAGGACTTCAGCGCCCGCCAGGCCAGCGCCATTGAGGGCACATGATGCGCGTCACCATCGTCAGCGGACAATCCGGCTCGGGCAAGACCGTGGCCCTGCACACCCTCGAAGACGAGGGCTTCTACTGCATCGACAACCTGCCCAGTTCGCTGCTGCCGGCACTGCTGACGCGCATCCGCGACAGCCTCAGCGGGCTGTACAAGCAGGTCGCGGTGGGCATCGACGCGCGCAGCGAAATGGCCGCCGGGCTGGAGGGCTTCCCCGAGCAGTTGGAGAATCTGCGCAATCAGGGCCACGACGTGCGCGTGCTCTACCTGCGCACCGACATGCAGGTGCTGCTGCGGCGCTTTTCCGAAACCCGCCGCAAGCATCCCTTGTCCGGCCGCGACATGCCGCTGATTCGCGCCATCGAAGTGGAGCGCGATCTGCTCGCGCCGATCAGCGCCAGCGCCGATCTGGTGATCGATACCACCACCCTCAATCTGCACCAGCTGCGCGAGCAGATCCGCAGCCGCGTGCTGCACAGCGACAGCGAGCACATGGCGCTGCTGGTGCAGAGCTTCGGCTTCAAATACGGCGTGCCGGCGGATACCGATTTTGTGTTCGATGTGCGCTGCCTGCCGAACCCGCACTGGAAGGTCGATCTGCGCGAGCTGACCGGACTCGATCAGCCGGTCGCCGACTACCTTGAAGAACACCCCATGGTCGAGGAAATGTACCACTCGCTGCGCGGCTTTCTCGACCGCTGGATCCCCGCCTATCAGGACAGTGGGCGCGCCTACATGACTGTCTCCATCGGCTGCACCGGCGGGCAGCACCGCTCGGTGTATCTCGCCCGGCGGCTGCACAACCACTACCGCCAGAGTCTGGACAACACCAGCCTGCGACACCGTGAACTGAACGTCGTCTGAGGTGCGCGCAACCGCACCATGCGGTATAACCGAGGCCATCGACACCGGGCACTCCGGACTTCGCGCCGCGTGCGGCGCCCCGCAGCAGAGCAGTGCAGATGCAGTCCGTAGATATCGAGATCATCAATAAACTGGGTTTGCACGCGCGCGCCGCGGCCAAGCTGGTCAAGCTCGCCTCGGCCTACGCGGCGGACATCAAAGTCGGTCGCGACGGGCAGATGGTCAACGCCAAGAGCATCATGGGGGTGATGATGCTCGCCGCCAGTCAGGGCACACAGCTCAAACTGGTCGCCGATGGCGACGATGAGAGCGAGGCGATCGCCGCACTCTGCGAATTGATCGACAACCGCTTCGACGAGGACGAGTGATCGTGAGCCTGATGTTCAACGGCATCGGTGCCTCGCGGGGCATCGCCATCGGCCCGGTGCATCTGCTCCAGCGCGATCGCATCGAAATCGTCGAAGCGGCGATTCCCAAGATGCGCGTGGAGGACGAGGTGGCCCGCTTCGAGCGCGCTGTGGCCGCCTCGCGTGGCGAATTGCAGGCCACGCTGGAGCAGGTCAAGGATAACTGCCCGGAGGACATTCGCTCGTTCATCGAGACCCATCTGCTGATGCTCGCCGACCCGGCTCTCGACGAGCGCCCGGTGGAGATGATCCGCGAACAGCGCTGCAACGCCGAGTGGGCGCTCAAGCAGCAGCGCGATGCGCTGGTCGAAGTCTTCGACAGCATGGACGACCCCTATCTGCGCACCCGCCGCGACGATGTCGACCACGTGGTGCAGAGCATCCTGCGCGCACTGCACCAGATCGACGTGGACGACGGCCGGGCCGAGGGCGCCGATGCCGCGCTGCCCGACTGGCGGGGCAAAGTCGTCGTCGCCGATGACCTGACCCCGGCGGATACCGTGCTCATGCAGCATCAGGGTGTGGCCGGTTTTGCCACCGAATCCGGCGGCCAGCTGTCGCACACCGCGATCCTCGCGCGCAGCCTCGGCATTCCGGCGGTGCTCGGCGTGCACTCGCTGCGCCGCTATCTGCGCCAGGGCGAGGAGGTGGTCGTCGACGGCAAGGCCGGCATGCTGCTGGCCTCTCCCGATGAGGACGCGGTGGCCCACTACCGGCGCCGTCAGCGCGAGCTGAAAAAGCGTCAGAAAGCGCTGGCCCGGCTGCGCGACGCGCCATCGGTGACCCTCTGCGGCGAGCCGATCACGCTGCAGGCGAACATCGAAGTGGAAGAGGACATCCGCGCGCTGCGCCGCAGCCGCGCCGCGGGGGTCGGCCTGTATCGCACCGAGTTCATGTACATGAACCGCAGCGAGCCGCCGGATGAGGACGAGCACTACAAAACCTACCTGCGCGTGGTGCGCGCACTGAAGGGTGCGCCGCTGACCATCCGCACCGTCGATCTCGGCGCTGACAAGGAGGTCGACCACGAGCGCGGCCCGCTGGCGCACAATCCGGCGCTCGGCCTGCGCGGCATCCGCCGCTGCCTGAACGAGCCGGCGATGTTCATCCCCCAGCTGCGCGCCATTCTGCGCGCTTCCGCCAAGGGGCCGATCAACCTGATGTTCCCGATGCTCACCAACATCAGCGAGGTGCACCAGTCGCTGGCGCTGGTCGAGCAGATCAGGGGCGATCTGCGCCGTGAGCGGCTCAAGTTCGGCGACGAGTCCGCACTGCGCATCGGCGGCATGATCGAAGTCCCGGCAGCGGCGATCTGCGCCGATGAATTCGCCGCGGCGCTGGATTTTCTCTCCATCGGCACCAACGATCTGATCCAGTACGCACTGGCCATCGATCGCGTCGACGATCAGGTCAACTACCTCTACGACCCGCTGCACCCGGCGGTGCTGCGCCTGATCCGCGGCACCATCCGCGCCGGCCAGCGCGCCGGCATCCCGGTATCGCTGTGCGGCGAAATGGCCTCGGACCCGCGCTACGTGCGCCTGTTGCTGGCGCTCGGCCTGCGCAATTTCAGCATGCCGCCCAACCTGCTGCTGGAGATCAAAAGCGTGGTCAATGCCACGCGCCTGGCCTCGCTCACCGAAGGTGCCGAAGCGGTGTTCGACAGCAAGGATTCGCAGGCGCAGCAGGAGCTGCTCGATGAGCTCAACGCCATCGACGATGAGCAGGCGGCCGAAGGCGAAGCGGCCGGCAGTGGGAGCGCAGCGGCCACGGTCGCCGGCTGAATACTGAGCGCCCGCTGAATCCCGCTCGCCGCGCGCGGCCGGCCCCGCGCCCGCAAGGCCACCCGGCGCACGTATAATGCGCCGGCACTCGCAGATCCCGCCAAACCACTCGCCCCGCGGGCGACGAGGAATCCGATGACGGAAGCCGCCGCCAGAGACGTTGCCCAGGAGCGCCTGGAAGAACTCAACCGCATTCTCGATAGCGGCAGCGCTGCGGCGGCGCGCGACATGCTCAGCGCCCTGCACCCGGCGGAGATCGCCGATCTGATCGAATCCCTGCCCTCGGCCAAGCGCCTGCTGCTGTGGAAGCTGGTGCCGCTGAACATGGAGGGCGAGGTGCTGCTGGAGGTGGGCGACGAGGTTCGCGAATCGCTGCTTATCACCATGGACAGCGACGAGATCCGCGCCGTCACAGTGGGCCTGGACCTCGACGATCTGGCCGATTTCGTGCAGTCGCTGCCGGATACGCTGATCGACGAAACCCTCGCCGGCATGGAGCAGCAGGAGCGCCAGCGGCTGGAGCAGGTGCTCTGCTACGACGAAGACTCCGCCGGCGGCCTGATGGACCTGGATGCGGTGACCGTGCGCGCCGACGTCAGTCTCGACGTGGTGCTGCGCTACCTGCGCCTGCGCGGCGAACTGCCGCCGCATACCGATCATCTGATCGTCGTCGATCGCCACGACCGCTACTGCGGCGTGCTCTCTCTGCGCAGCCTGCTCACCCATCCGGCCGAGCAGCCGGTGGCGGCGGTGATGGATATCGACTACGAGCCGATAGGCGTCAACCAGCCGGGCGCCGAGGTGGTGCGCATCTTCGAAGATCGCAATCTGGTCTCCGCGCCGGTGGTCGATGAGCAGCACCGCCTGCTCGGGCGGATCACCGTCGACGATGTCTTCGACGTGATGCGTGAAGAGGCCGAGCAGGCGGTGATGAGCATGGCCGGCCTCGATCAGGAGGACGACATCTTTTCGCCCGTGGTGAAAAGCTCGCGCAAGCGCGCCGTTTGGCTGGGCGTCAACCTGCTGACCGCCTTTCTCGCTTCCTGGGTAATTGGCCAGTTCGAGGGCACGCTGGACAAGATCGTGACATTGGCCATCCTGATGCCGGTGGTCGCCAGCATGGGGGGGATCGCCGGCAGCCAGACGCTGACGCTGGTGATCCGCGGTCAGGCGCTCGGTCAGGTCAGCAAAACCAACACGCCGTGGTTGCTGCGCAAGGAAATCATGGTCGGTCTGCTCAACGGTCTGCTGTGGGCGGTGGTGGTCGCGGTGGTCGCCTGGCTATGGTTTGGCGATGCGCAGATACCGCTGGTGATCGCCGCGGCGACCATCATCAACCTGCTCGCCGCAGCCTTCGCCGGAGTGCTCATCCCGATGATTCTGCGTTCTTTGGGGGTCGATCCAGCGCTGGCCGGCGGGGTGATTCTGACCACCGTGACCGACGTGGTCGGCTTTGTGGCGTTTCTGGGGCTGGCGACGCTGTATCTGGTCGACTGAGCCGCTTGCCCGGCTCTCCCCCAAGGGTCGGATAGATCGCGGCATTCGGGCGCGCAGTGCGGGCAGTCTCCGCCGGCCCCTGCCGGCTAAAACGCGATCACAGAACGATGTCAATCGGCCGCGCCAGCGTGCGCCGGCCGCGCATCAGCCAGCGCTCATCCATGTAGAGGCGCGGGTTTATATCGTCGCTGCCCACCGGCAACTGCCGTTCGATCGGCCAGTCGCGGCCGGCGCGCGCCTCCATGTCGAGATCGACCGGCTGCGGCGTCACCTTGCGGCCATCGGCGTCGCGCAGCAGCAGCAGCCGCGGGCGCAGCTTGTCGCGCGTCGCGCCGAGCACCACGCCGATTTCGCCGCTGTCCATTTCCACCAGCGTCCCCGGCGGATGCACGCCGATGCACTCGATGAAGCGCAGCGCCAGGCGCGGTTCAAAGCGTGCGCCGCGTTTGGCGTGGATCAGCCGCAGCGCTTCCAGCGACGAGCGCGGCGGCTGGTAGGGGCGCGGCGAGACCACCGATTCGTAGCAGTCCGCCAGTGCCACCATCTGTGCGAACAGCGGGATCTGCGCACCGCGCAGGCGCCGCGGATAGCCGGTGCCGTCCCAGCTTTCGTGGTGGCTCCAGGCGACATCTGCGGCGCCGGGGTAGATGTCGCTGGCGTCCATCAGCAGCTTGCAGCCGACGGCGACGTGTTCCTGCAACTGGCAATACTGCTGGCGATCGAGCAGTTCGCGCCGGGGCAGGAATTCCGCCGCCGGCGGGCGTAGCAGGCCGATATCGTGCAGCAGTGCACACAGGCCCAGATCCTCCAGCTCGGGGCGCGGCAGGCCCAGGTAGCGGGCAAAGGCCAGCGACAGGATGCAGGTATTGAGCGCGTGCCCGGCGAGGCCGTTGTCGATCTCGGGGTTGCGCGTCAGCCAGCACAGCGGCTCGGGGTTGTCGACCACGCTGCGCGCGCAGGTGGCGACTATTTCGCGCGCCGCCGCGGCGTCCACCGGCTGGCCATCGGCGATGGCGGCGAACAGGCGCTCAGTGCTGGCCTTGGCCTGGCTGTAGCCGTGTCGCGCGCGGCGCAGCTGGCCGCGATCGATGGGGTGCAGAGAGTAGAGCTCGGCGCCTTCGACGGTGGCGGAGAAGTCGCCCGTCGCCGACGGCGGCTCGCCCTCAAAGTAGCGGGCACTGTCCACATAGACGTAATTGCAGTGCTGGCGAACCGTGCGCACGTCGTCCCAATCGTGCAGTGGCAGGCCCACGTCGCTGAACGGCGTACTGTTCCAGGGCCGATCCAGCTCGCAGATGTACATGCCCGGTTGCAGCTCGGCGGCGGCGATGCGGCGATGATGCGGGTCGTCGTCGTCGGGCGCGATAGCGGTGCCGGCAGCGGGATCGGCAACGGTATCGCGCTGCGCCGGCTGCTCGATCTCCGCGACCGGGCGCGCGATGGTCGGCGCGATATTCGCGTTGATTTCATCCGCGGGCGCGAACAGGTCGATCAGCACGTCGTCGTCGAAATTGGCGTCCAGATCATCTATCGGGATGGCGATGGCCGGGCCGATGGCCGAGTGGGCGTGTCCATTGCGCTCGTTGTCGCCGCCGTCGCTGTTATCGGAGGGGGGCTGGGCCAGGGAGATCCGATCACCGCGATCCTTGCCGGTGCTGGTTTGCGGCTCGCGCTGCTCGCGGCGTCCGCGGGAGAAAAGACCGAACATAGAGTTGGGCGAGGCGGACTTCATCGTCGCTGGTCCCTCCGGGCGCTTGCCGGCATGCAAGGTTGAAGTGCGAATTGTTTGTCGCTGTGGAAATTATTTCCGCCACCCAGTGCACTTTTTCTCCGCAGCCGCTGAACTTCGGCCGCAGGGCGCGATGGATGGCGGTGGATTGTCCACAGCTACTGTTGTCGGCGCCGTCCGGCGGCAGTCGATTGCCGACGTGAAGAGCGTAGTACAAGCCTTTGTAATGTCGCGAAAAGCGCTGGCCAAGGTCGCTTTTGGCAGCGGTTTTTCACCAGTTTATCCACAGCTTGTGGTCAGGAACTCAGCAGCTAAAGCACAGGATATAGTGTTATTGAACGCTGATAACCACCGTATCTAGTGGTTGTCACTTGACGGACAGACAAGTCGCCCTAGAATTGTGCCCATTGTCGCCAGCCACCGATTCGATAGCTGCCGCCGGCCATCTCGCGGCGCGGCGCACGGTGGACATCGCGACCCAGACAGGCAGCGCGCGCCCCCGGCGCAGCGGCTGCCCACCGGCCCGACCTACCAGCCCGGCACACTGCCGGTCCACAGCAGATGGCGAGGAAGCGGCGATGAAGTGCAACCATTGTGGCGGCGAGATGTACACCCGACAGCGATTCCGCAGCGAGCACGCCGTGGCGCAGGAGCTGCGCTGCGCCGATTGTGGCGCGCAGCGCCTGCGTTCCAGTCTGCGCATCGCCAGCGACGAACGCGGCGCAGCCGGTCCGATCGGGCGATCGGTCGCCACGACGGCGGCGAGCTTCCCGCGTCGCGCGGTGGCCGATGCGGACGCGTATGCCGCCGGCCTCGACGAGGCATTTCACGCGCTGCCGCGCCGGCGCAGCGCCCGCGGCCACTGAATTCTCTGCCCGCCTCGCGGGCGCCGCCCGCGCCGCGAGTTCAAATGACAACAACCCATCGCGACGGGCCCTGTGCCGCGCGAATCTGAAAGACACGTCGAGGAAAGGCTGACATGAGCAACGCCAAGCTGGTCGCGATCGAATCCAAGCGACAGGACGCGCCCGTCGAACGCATCCCGCTGCAGGCAGCGTCGATGGATATCTGGGACAAAAAATACTGCCTGAAAACCAAGGATGGCTCGCTGGTCGACAGCGACATCGACGCCACCTGGCAGCGCGTGGCACGCGCCCTGGCGGAGGTGGAAAAGAACGACGAGACCCGCGAAGTCTGGTACGAGCGCTTCCTCTGGGCGCTGCGTCACGGCGCCATTCCGGCCGGGCGGATCACCTCCAACGCCGGCGCGCTGGCGCACAAGCCGGCCACTTCGACGATCAACTGCACCGTCTCCGGCACCATCGGCGACTCGATGGACGACATCCTCGGCAAGGTCCACGAGGCCGGGCTGACGCTCAAGGCCGGCTGCGGTATCGGCTACGATTTCAGCACCCTGCGCCCGCGCGGCGCCTACGTCTCCGGCGCCGGCGCCTACACCTCCGGGCCGCTGTCGTTCATGGATATCTTCGACAAGATGTGCTTCACCGTCAGCTCCGCAGGTGGTCGCCGCGGCGCGCAGATGGGCACCTTCGATGTGCGCCACCCGGACGTGCTGGAATTCGTCCGCGCCAAGCGCGAATCCGGCCGCCTGCGCCAGTTCAACCTGTCGCTGCTGATCACCGAGGATTTCATCGAAGCGGTGAAAGCCGACGCCGACTGGCCGCTGGCCTTCCCGATCCGCGAAAAGGAGCTGGACGAGGATCGCGTCGATCTGGCCGGCGACGATATCGTCTGGCGCGACTGGCCGAGCCGCGACGGGCTGGTCTGCAACGACGAAGGGCTGGTCGCCTGCAAGGTCTACAAGACCATCCGCGCGCAGCGTCTGTGGGACGTGATCATGGCCTCCACCTACGATTACGCCGAACCCGGATTCATCCTCATCGACAAGGTCAATGAGATGAACAACAACTGGTTCTGCGAGCAGATCCGCGCCACCAACCCCTGCGGCGAGCAGCCGCTGCCGCCCTACGGCGCCTGCCTGCTGGGCTCGATCAACCTGACCAAATTCGTCCGCGAGCCGTTCACCGACAAGGCGCACTTCGACTGGAACGCCTATCGCGACTGCGTGGCGATCTTCACCCGCATGCTGGATAACGTGGTTGAAATCAACGGCCTGCCGCTGGGCGAGCAGCGCGACGAGATCCTGCGCAAGCGCCGCCACGGCATGGGCTATCTCGGCCTCGGCTCGACGCTGACCATGCTGCGCATGCGCTACGGCGAGCCGAAATCGCTGGAATTTACCGAACAAGTCACCCGCGAAATGGCGCTTGCCGGCTGGCGCACCGGGGTCGAACTGGCCAAAGAAAAAGGCCCCGCACCGGTGATGGACGAGCTGTTCGAAATCACCCCGGAAATGCTGCGCAAGCGCCCCGAGCTGGCCAGCGATGGTATTCAGGCCGGCGATCAATTGCCCGGCCGGCTACTGCACGCCAAATACAGCCGCTACATGCAGCGTATCGCCACCATCGCCCCGGAAGTGATCGAAGAGATGGCCGAACACGGCTGTCGCTTCACCCACCACAGCTCCATCGCGCCCACCGGCACCATCTCCCTGTCACTGGCCAACAATGCCAGCAACGGCATCGAGCCGAGTTTTGCCCACCATTACGCGCGCAACGTGATTCGCGAGGGGAGAAAATCCAAAGAGAAGGTCGATGTTTACAGTTTCGAGTTGCTCGCCTATCGCGAACTGATCAACGCCAAGGCGATGCCCTATTCGGACGACCCCGAAACGCAACTGCCCGAGTACTTCATCACCGCCGATGACATTAAGCCATCGCAGCACGTGGATATTCAGGCCGCGGCGCAGAAGTGGATCGACTCATCGATATCCAAAACCGCCAATGTGCCCACCGATTTCGCCTACGAGGATTTTAAGGATATCTACCTCTACGCCTATGAGCAGGGGCTCAAGGGCTGCACCACCTTTCGCTTTAATCCGGAGGCCTTCCAGGGCGTGCTGGTCAAAGAGCAGGATCTGGAAAACACCCTCTACGAGTTCGCCCTCGAAGATGGCACGGTGGTCAAAGCCAAGGGCAACGAACAGATCGAATACGACGGCGAAGTGCACACCGCCGCCAACCTCTATGACGCCCTGAAAGAGGGCTATTACGGCAAGTTTTGACAGCCGTAGCGGGAGATACAGACATGGCAATCAAGATCGAAAAGAAAATCGTCGGTTACGACGTCGCCAAACCGGAAGCGGAAGAAATACCCGCGCCGACGCCGGAACAGAAGATGGCTGACGTGGTGCAGATGACCGAGAGCGTCGAGCGCCCGGAAATCCTTATCGGCAGCACCTATAAAATGAAGCCGCCGAGCGATATTTCCGAGCACGCGCTGTACGTCACCATCAACGACATCGTGCTCAACCAGGGCACCGAATACGAACTGCGCCGCCCCTTTGAGGTCTTCATCAACTGCAAGGACATGACCCATTTCATGTGGATCGTCGCGCTGACGCGCATCATGTCCGCGGTGTTCCGCAAGGGTGGTGACGTGACCTTTCTGGTCGAGGAAATGCGCTCAGTGTTCGATCCGCGCGGTGGCTATTTCAAGCGCGGCGGCAAGTACATGCCCTCGCTGGTGGCGGAGATCGGCGACGTTATCGAGCGGCATATGATCGAAATCGGCCTGCTCAAGGGGCCGGAATTGGACGAGCACCAGAAAAAGCTGATCGACGCCAAGCGCGCGGAATTCCAGCTTACCCCGCCGGATGCGGATGAAAAGAGCAGCGGCAACTTTCCCGACCGCGCTGAGTTGTGCCGCAAGTGCAATACCAAGGCGCTGGTGATGATGGATGGGTGCATGACTTGCTTGAATTGTGGGGATTCCAAGTGCGGATGATTGTGCGCTTTTGATTTTCAGGCGGCGGTGAGCATTGGCGAGCCGCATCGCTTGCGGATTCTGCGCGGGCTTGGTGGCATTAGCGGGTGCTGTCAGGCGCGCAGGGGAAGGTGGTGTTATATCCGCAGGCTGGGGGTATGTAAATCAATGGTTTATGAGCTGTCGGTGCGTGTTATACGACACTTTTGGTGTGTTATAACACGCCACTTAGGTCCCCTAATCAATAGTTAGCTTTCAAAACAAACATATGGAGTACGAATGAATTTCACCGATAGGATACGACCAACAGACAAAGGAATAACAACCTATCTTGATGAATTGGAAAATCTTGATTTTCAAATTCCAACATTTCAGAGGGATGTCGTATGGGAAAAAGAAAATGTTAAGAAATTATGGGATAGTATTTACAAGTTTTACCCGCTCGGTAGTATTCTGGTATGGAAAACCGATATAAAGTTGCAAAACCATAGAAAAATCGGTGGTCATAAAATATCTGATGGAGTATTTAATCGAAGTGAATATCAATACATACTTGATGGGCAGCAAAGAACAACATCTCTTTTAACTT
>CBFCYW010000106.1:0-11696 GCA_965602395.1 uncultured Chromatiales bacterium | reverse complement strand
GGCACCCCGAGCAGAGGGGGTAGTGTCGCTCTGGCGACAGCGCAGGGGCTGCGCCGGGCAACTTGCGGCGCCGCCAGCGGGTAGGATTGGCGCCGCCGCCGCTTGCGGTGGCAGGATTTTCCTGCGGCGTCGCGCCGCTGGCCGATGGCGTCGGCCGCTGGCGGCGCCGGCGTTCAATGGCTTCGACCGGCACTCGACAATGTGCCGGCGCCACCGGGGGCAAGCATGACCAAGATCGTTTTTCTCGACCGCGACACCATCGGGCCGACGGTGCAGATCACCCGCCCGAGCTTCGAGCACGAATGGCTGGAGTACGGCAAGACCGCGCCGGAGCAGGTCGCCGAGCGCCTCGCCGGCGCCGATATCGCGATCACCAACAAGGCGCCGATCCGCGCCGCTCAGCTCGCCGAGCTGCCGGATCTGAAGATGATCTCGATCGCCGCCACCGGCTATGACGTGATCGATGTGCCGGCCTGCCGCGAGCGCGGCATCATCGTTTCCAACGTGCGCGGCTACGCGGTTAACACCGTGCCGGAGCACACTTTTTCGCTGATCCTCTCGCTGCGCCGCTCGATCGCCGGCTACCGCCAGGATGTGATCGACGGCGAATGGCAGCGCGCCAATCAGTTCTGCTTTTTCACCCACCCGATCAAGGATCTGGCCGGCTCCACCCTGGGCATCTTCGGCGAGGGCAGCATCGGCCAGTCGGTGGCGGAGATCGCCAAGGCCTTCGGCATGCGCCCGCTGTTCGCCGCGCACAAGGGCGTCGAGGGTCTCGGGCCGCTGTACACGCCCTTCGATCAGGTGCTGGAAGAGGCCGACATCATCACCCTGCACGCGCCGCTGACAGCGGCCACGCGCAACATGCTCGGCGCCGAGGAATTCGCCAAAATGAAGCGCGCGCCGCTGATCATCAACACCGCCCGCGGCGGTCTGGCGGATGAGGAAGCGATGGTGCAGGCGCTGGAGGCGGGGCAGATCTCCGGTTTCGGTTTCGACGTGCTGACCAGCGAGCCGCCGGCGCCGGACAACCCGCTGCTGCGCGTCATCGAGCGGCCCAACGTGCTGATCACCCCGCACATCGCCTGGGCCAGCCAGGAGGCCATGCAGACCCTGTGGGATCAGTGCGTCGGCCACGTCGACAACTTCCAGCGCGGCGCGCCGAGCAACGTGGTGGGCTGATCGCCGCCAGCGCGGCGCGTCGAGGGGGCTTGCGGCGGCCCTTTTTCGCGCCCCGCTCTCAGAGCGTTTTGACGAACACCTTCGAGGCGCGCTGGTAGTTGTACATCTCGCGCTTGCGCACCGGCAGATCGTCCAGTTCGGCGGCTGCGAAGCCGCGCTCGATAAACCAGTGCGCGGTGCGCGTGGTGAGCACGAACAGCCGCGCCAGCCCCATCGCCCGCGCCTCCTGCTCGATGCGCGCCAGCAGCGCATCGCCGCGGCCGCCGCCGGCGTAGTCGCGGTGGCTGGCGACGCAGGCCAGTTCGCCGACGGTCGCTTCGCCGTCGGCGCCGCTGGCGTAGGGGTAGAGCGCGGCGCAGGCGAGGATCGCGCCGTCGCGTTCGACCACCCAGAAATTCTCGATCTCCAGCTCCAGCTGTTCGCGCGAGCGACGCACCAGCGCGCCCTCGGATTCCAGCGGTGCGATCAGCTCCAGCAGCCCGCCGACATCTTCGATGCGCGCCCGCCGCAGGCCCTCGTAGCGGTCGCCGGCGACCAGGCTGCCGGCGCCGTCGCGGGTGTACAGCTCGCTGAGCAGCACGCCGTCGCGGCGCCAGTCGAGCAGATGGCCGCGGCGCACGCCGTGGCGACAGCTGGCGGCGGCCAGGCGCAGGGTGCGCGCGGCCTCGCCGTCGGCCAGCTGGTCGGCGAGGCGATCGGCGGCGGCCGGGTCGAGCTGCGCCGGCAGATCGGCCAGCTCGCCGCCGGCGCCATCGAGCAGAAAGAGCAGCTTGTCGGCGCGGATCGCCGCGGCGACGCCGGCGGCGACCTCTTCGGCGCGCAGGTTGAAGACCTCGCCGGTGGGCGAGTAGCCGAGCGGTGAGATCAGCACCAGCTGGCCGAGATCGAGCAGCTCGCGGATCGCCGCCGAATCGACCCGGCGCAGCTCGCCGCTGTGCTGCATGTCGATGCCATCGCGCACCCCCAGCGGCCGCGCGCTGACGAAGTTGCCGGAGACCACGCGCAGCCGGGCGCCGGACATCGGCGTGTTCGGCAGGCCCAGCGAGAGCAGCGCTTCGAGCTGCACGCGCGCCGCGCCGGCGGCCTCCATCACCGCCGGCAGGGCGTGCCCGTCGGTGATGCGCACGTCGCCGTGGTAGCGCACCTGGGCGCCGCGCGCGGCCAGCCGCGCGTCGATCTGCGGGCGGATGCCGTGCACCAGCACCAGGCGCAGGCCGAGATGGCTGAGCAGGGTCAGATCGTGCAGCAGGCCGGGGAATTGGGCGGCCTCCAGTGCCTCGCCGCCGAAATAGACCACCGCGGTGCTGCCGCGATGTGACTTGATATAGGGCGAGGCTTCGCGAAACCAGGCGATGGGGGTGGTCAAGCGTGCGTTCTCTGCTGTGTCGTCGATGCGCCATTGTCGCGCGCATCGGGCCTTTCAAGCCACCGCTTGGTGCAGGCGCCGCAGTCGCGGCGGCCGGCGGGCGATAGCCCCGGCCGATACCGCTGGCAAAACCGGCGATACATCCCGCAGCGGGCGGCGCCGCAATCCGCATCGCCCATTGCCCATTGCCCATTGCCCATTGCCTTCGGCACCAAAGCGGGCCTCGCGCAGAGCCAAAGGGGCTGTCACTATAGCCGGCCAGAGACAGCACCCAGTCGATGCCGAGCACCCGCCCATGTCCGCAATCGCCGACGCCCTGCTAGCCAGTGCCGAGCGGCTCAGCCCCGCCGAACTGCTCCCCCACCAGCAAACCGTCTGGCAGCGCCAGCGCGATTATGTCGCCCGACACTCTGCGTTTTATCGCCGCCTGTGGGGCGAGGGCCGCCAGCCACCGGTTGATCTGCGCGATCTGCCCGAGCTGCCGCTGTCGGATAAATCCCAACTGCGCGAAGCACAGGCGCAAACGCCGCCCTTCGGCGACTACCTCGCCGCCAGCGCCGACAGCGTGCAGCGCCTGCACCGCACTTCCGGCACCACCGGCCAGGCGATGAACCTGGCGTTGTCGGCGCGCGACTGCGAGATCACCGAGGTGGTCGGTGGGCGCAGCCAGCGCGCCGCCGGCCTCGGCCCCGGCCACCGCGTAGTGCATTGCCTCAACTATCAGATGTGGATGGGCGGTGTCAGCGACCACCTGACGCTGGAGCGCAGCGGGGCGATGGTGGTGCCCTTCGGCGTCGGCGACACGGCGCTGCTGCTGCGCACCATCCGCGAGCTGCGCATCGACGCCATCTCCTGCACGCCCTCCTATCCGGCGGTGCTGGAGCGCGTGCTGGCCGAGCAATTCGCCGGGCTGGCGCCGCGCGATCTGGGCCTGCGCCTCGGCCTGTTCGGTGGCGAGCCGGGCCTCGACGACCCGGCGCTGCGCGAGCGCATCGAAGCGCTGTGGGGGATGCGGCCGCGCAACGCCAACTACGGCGTCTCCGACGTGCTCTCCAACTTCGCCGCCCAGTGCGAACACGACACGCGGCTGCATTTCGTCGCCGGCGACGTGCTCTACCCGGAGCTGATCGAGCCGGACAGCGGCCAGCCGCTGGCGATCGCCGCCGGTGCGCAGGGCGAGCTGGTGCTGACCCACCTGCAGCGCGACTGCCAGCCGCTGCTGCGCTTTCGCAGCGGTGACATCATTGCCATCGACGAGACCGAAGCCTGCCGCTGCGGCCGCGCCGGGATGCGCTTTCGCGTCGTCGGTCGCAGCGACGACATGATCGTGGTGCGCGGCCTGAATTTGTTTCCGAGCATGGTCGCCGCCGCCCTCGGCGACTTCGCTGAGCTCTCCGGCGACTACCGCATCGTGCTCGACAGCCCGCCGCCGCACGACTACCTGCCGCTGCGGGTGGAGCTGGCGCGCGCCGCGCCGGCGGAGCTGCCGCGCGCGGCGCTGGCGGAACGCGTCGCCGCCGCCATCAAGCGGCGCCTCGGCGCCAGCGCACGGGTCGAGGTGCTGGCCGCCGGCAGTTTTCCGCTCACCGCAGGCAAGACCCGCCGCGTCATCAGGAACTACCGATGAAGACATTCGAATACGCCAGCCTGCTCAGCCGACTCGATGGCGATGGCGTGCGCACCATTGCCCTCAACCGCGCCGACAGCCTCAACGCCATGAATCGGCAGTTGATCGATGACGTGGCGCGCGCCTTCGACGACGCCAATGCCGATCCCGACTGCCGCGCGATTCTGTTCACCGGCGAGGGCCGCGCCTTCTGCGCCGGCGACGACCGCCGCGAACACGTCCACCCGTCCAGCGAGGCCGAGGCGCGCGAACTGGTCGATGCGATCCAGCGCGCCACGCGGGCGATTGTCTTTGGCTCGCGGCCGGTGGTCGGTGCGATCAACGGCTGGGCGGTGGGCGGCGGCTTCGAGTGGGCGATCAACTGCGACTTCCCGATCTGGGCCGAGAGTGCGCGCGGCTTCTTTCCCGAGGTGTCGCTGAACCTGTTCGTCACCGGCGGCGTGACCTCGCTGCTGCCGGCGCTGGTGGGCCTGAACAAGGCCCGCGAGATGCTGTTTTTCGGCCGCCGCTACACGGCCGCGGAACTGGCCGAGCTGGGCGTCGCCTGGCGGGTGGTGGCGGACGACGCGCTGCGCGACGAGGCGCACGCGGTGGCCGCCGAGCTGGCCGCGCTGCCGCCGCTGGCGGTGCGCGCCATGAAGCGGGTGCTCAACTGCGGCGCGAGCAGTGATCTGCAGCGCGCCCTGGCGCTGGAGACCGACGCCACCGTGGCCGGCTTTCTCGATCCGGAGACCACGCGGCGGCTGCGGGATTTTTGAGGGCAGGGGGCTATCTGAGCTGGCTGTCCTTGCTGCCGCGACGGTTTATTGCGCCGCCGGGGCCGGCATCTTTTGCCTCCAGGCTGGACTGGCAGGCGATGCACAGCTGAACGCCGGGGATGGCCTTGCGCCTCGGCTCCGGGATTGGCTCGTCGCATTCGCTGCAGAACCTGGCGCTCTCTCCGCAGCTGATTTTGCTGCGCGCGCGCCTGACGGCGTCTTCGACGCTCGCATCGATCTGATCCTGGACAGCGCCGTCTCGTGACCATCCGCCTGCCATCTTCAGCCCCCGTTTCCCGCTTCGATCATTTTCAGGCAGGCTCAAAATAGCAAAGACCTGCGCTATTCGTCAGTAGATGGCTGTTGTCGCAGTGTCGCCCGCTGCAATCGGGAATCGATCATTCAGGTGCCGCAGAAGGTCTGCTGAATCACTTCCTCCGGCTGCGGCGGGTTTGCGTACTCGGACAGTTCCGGGTGCTCCTCGAAGGGTTTCGAGACCACGGTCAGCAGCTTCTCCAGCGGTTGCAGATCGCCGTCGTGGACGACGGCGTCGATCACCTGCTGCACGCGGTGATTGCGCGGAATGTACGCCGGGTTGGCGCTGTGCATGGCGTCGCGGCGCTCGGCGTCGCTGCGCGATTCCCGCGCCAGGCGTTGCCGCCACTGCTCGGCCCAGCCGTCGAACGCTTGCGGGTCGGCGAACAGCGCGCGCACCCCGCGGTCGGTGGCGGGATCGTCGGCCGCGCAGTCGGCGAGCCGACGGAAGGTGTTGGTGAAGTCCGCCTGCTGCTCGGCCATGCGCTTGAGCAGGTCCAGGGCGAGATCGATATCGCCCTCGCCGGCCTCGCCCAGGCCGATCTTGGCACGCAGGCCGGCGTGGTAGGTCGTTTCGAAGCGCTCCGCGTAGGTATCCAGCGCGGCGCGCGCGGACTCGATGGCGGCGTCTTCGTCTTTGTCCAGCAGCGGCAGCAGGCACTGGGCGAACTGGGCGAGATTCCAGAACGCGATGCGCGGCTGCTGGTTGTAGGCATAGCGGCCCGTGCGGTCGATGGCGCTGTAGACCGTGTCCGGGTGATAGCTGTCCATGAACGCGCAGGGGCCATAGTCGATGGTCTCGCCGGCGATCGACACGTTGTCGGTGTTCATCACGCCGTGGATGAAGCCCACGCCCATCCACTGCGCGACCAGGTCCGCCTGGCGCGCGATGACCTCGTCGAGCAGCGCGCGGTACGGCTGGCTCGCTTCGCGGCACTGCGGGTAGTGCCTGTCGATGACGTAGTCGCTGAGCCTGCCCAGGGAGTCTTTGTCGCCGCGGTGGTAGAAGTATTCGAAGGTGCCGATGCGCACGTGGCTGGCGGCCACCCGCGCGAGCACCGCGCCCGGCTCGACCGACTGGCGGTAGATCCGCTCGCCGGTGGCGAGCATGGCGAGCGCGCGCGTGGTCGGGATGCGCAGGCCGGCCATGGCCTCGCTGATGACGTATTCGCGCAGCACCGGCCCGATGCCGGCGCGGCCGTCGCCCATCCGCGAGAACGGGGTCCTGCCGGCGCCCTTGAGGTGGATGTCGCGGCGGATGCCGTCGCGGTCGACGACCTCGCCGAGCAGTACCGCGCGGCCGTCGCCGAGGCTGGGAACGAATCCGCCGAACTGGTGGCCGGCGTAGGCCATGGCGATTGGCGTGGCTCCCTCGGGCACGCGGTTGCCGGCCAGCGCGGCGACGCTGGCCGCGGAGGTCAGCGCCTCGGCATCCAGCCCCAGCCGCTGTGCCAGCGGCCGGTTGAGTCGCAGGAGTTGCGGCTTTGGCACCGGGGTCGGATCGACCCGGGCGAAGAACGCGTCGGGCAGCCCGGCGTAGCTGTTTTCGAGCGGCAGCGGTTCATTGGTGGTCGGTGCGACAGTGGCCATCGAATTCCTCCGCGCCGCCCCGTGCCCGGGCGGCTATTTCCGAGTAAATCAGTCAGGAATACTGCCGATTGTGGCGGGGAGCTGGCCGCGGATCAACGCTGGCTGCCGATTCCCTCATCGGTGGCCCTGCCCGCACGGGTTCGAGGCCCGCTGTGGCAAGGGTCCGCCGCGCCCCGACAGGCGTCTCGATGGTGCCGGGCGCGCGCAAAAAAAAAGCGCGGCAAGCCACTGGCCTGCCGCGCCTTTCTCAAGCGGGTTCGCGTTTCTAGTGAGCCAGAATCTGGCTGAGAAACAGCTGGGTGCGCTCGTGCTGCGGGTTGTTGAAGAACTCCTCGGGTTCGTTCTGCTCGATGATCTGCCCGCCATCCATGAAGATGACGCGGTTGGCGACGGTCTTGGCGAAGCCCATTTCGTGGGTTACGCAGAGCATGGTCATGCCTTCCTCGGCGAGGCCGATCATCACGTCGAGCACCTCTTTGATCATCTCCGGGTCGAGTGCCGAGGTGGGCTCGTCGAACAGCATCACCTTCGGTTTCATGCACAGCGAGCGGGCGATGGCGACGCGCTGCTGCTGGCCGCCGGAGAGCTGGCCGGGGAATTTCAGCGCCTGCTCGGGGATCTTCACCCGCTCCAGGTAGTGCATGGCGATTTCCTCAGCTTCCTTCTTGGGCATCTTGCGCACCCAGATCGGCGCCAGGGTGAGGTTTTCCAGAATCGTCAGGTGCGGGAACAGGTTGAAGTGCTGGAACACCATGCCGACTTCGCGGCGGATCTGCTCGATGTGCTTGAGGTCTGAGGTCAGCTCGGTGCCCTCGACGATGATCTGCCCGCGCTGGTGCTCCTCCAGGCGATTGATGCAGCGGATCACGGTCGATTTGCCGGAGCCGGAGGGGCCGCAGATGACGATCCGTTCGCCCTTGTGGACGCTCAGGTTGATGTCTTTGAGCACGTGAAACTGGCCGTACCATTTGTGCACGCCGTTGAGCTCGATGATGGTCTCCTCGGAGACGCGCATCTTGCTCTGGGTTTCGACGAGTGATTCTTCACTCATGGTTCTTTCCTCTTTTTCGATCGCCGCCGGCAGGCGCGCAAGGCGCCGCCGGCGGGCGTTTTTTTGCTGCGATCAGCGTTTGTGCCCGGTGTGCAGCTTGTTCTCGAGATGGATCGAGTAGCGCGACATGCCGAAGCAGAAACACCAGTAGACGAAGGCGCAGAACACGTAGCCCTCCACCGAGTAGCCCAGCCATTTGGGGTCGGTGGCCGCGGCCTGGACGATGCCGAGGAAGTCGAACAGACCGATGATCAGCACCAGGGTGGTGTCCTTGAACAGGCCGATGAAGGTGTTGACGATGCCCGGGATCACCATCTTCAGCGCCTGCGGCAGGATGATCAGGTACATCATCCGCCAGTAGCCCAGGCCGAGCGCCTCTGCGGCCTCGTACTGGCCCTTGGGGATGGCCTGCAGGCCGCCGCGGATGACCTCCGCCATGTAGGCCGAGGAGAACAGCATGACGCCGATCAGCGCGCGCAGCAGCTTGTCAAAGTTGACCCCTTCAGGCATGAACAGCGGGAACATCACCGAGGCCATGAACAGCACGGTGATCAGTGGCACGCCGCGCCAGAACTCGATGAAGGTCACGCAGATCGAGCGCACGATGGGCATCTGCGAGCGCCGCCCGAGAGCCAGCACCACGCCGATCGGCAGTGAGGCGACGATGCCGACCACGGCGATCACCAGGGTCAGCATCAGCCCGCCCCACTTCGGCGTCTCCACGTGTTCGAGGCCGAAGCTGCCGCCGGAGAGCAGAAAGAAGGCGATGATCGGATAGATGAACAGGGCGAAGATGCCGACCTTGTTCTTGCCCGGCAGGCGCGGGATCAGCAGCCAGGCGATACAGGCGGCGAAGATCAGGAAGGCGATGTCCACCCGCCAGCGCTGTTCTGCCGGGTAGAAGCCGTACATGAACTGATCCATGCGCATGTTGATGAACACCCAGCAGGCGCCGCCGCTGGTGCAGGCCTCGCGCTCGGTGCCAAACCAGTCGGCGTTGAGGAAGGCCCAGTCGATCACCGGCGGCACCAACAGCCAGAGCAGATACAGGCCGATCAGTGTCAGCGCCACATTCAGCGGCGAGGAAAACAGGTTCTGGCGCATCCAGCCGACGGCGCCGACCGCGGTGACCGGCGGTGGCATGTCCGGGTGTTCGCCCGGTGCGTAGCGTTGTGTCGTGTCGTTCATGTCAGCGCTCCACCAGGGCCATCTTGCTGTTGTACCAGTTCATGAACAGCGAGATCGTCAGGCTCAGGGTCAGGTACACCGCCATGGTGATGGCGATCACCTCCACTGCCTGGCCGGTCTGGTTGAGCACCGTGCCGGCGAATACCGAGACCAGATCGGGGTAGGCGATGGCCGCGGCCAGCGATGAGTTCTTCGCCAGGTTCAGATACTGGCTGGTCAGCGGCGGGATGATCACCCGCAGCGCCTGCGGCAGGATCACCAGACGCAGGGTGACGCCGGGTTTGACCCCCAACGAGTAGGCCGCTTCGGTCTGCCCGTGGCTCACCGACTGGATGCCGGCGCGCACGATCTCGGCGATGAAGGCCGCGGTGTAGATCGCCAGCGCCAGCAGCAGGGCGACGAACTCGGGGATCATCACCAGCCCGCCGACGAAGTTGAAGCCCTTCAGTTCCGGGTACTCCCAGGACAGCGGCATGCCGGTTGCCAGTGCCGCCAGCAGCGGCAGGCCGATGATAATCGCGGTCGACACGTAGACCGTGTGAAAGGGCTGGCCGGTGGCCTCCTGGCGTTTGCGCGCCCAGCGCGCGAGCAGGATCACCGCGACGATGGCGATCAGCAGGGCGATCGGAATCGCGGAGAAGCCGCTTTCGAAAATCGGTGCCGGTGAATAGAGGCCGCGATTGTTGAGGAAGAAGGTATCCGCCAGCTCGACGCTGTTGCGCGGCGCCGGCACCGAGCGCAGCACCGCGAAGTACCAGAAAAAGATCTGCAGCAGCAGCGGGATGTTGCGGATCACCTCGATGTAGATGGTGGCCATCTTGGCGATCAGCCAGTTGCTCGACAGTCGCGCGATGCCGATGAACAGGCCGAGAAAGGTCGCCAGCACGATGCCGATGAAAGACACCAGCAGGGTGTTGAACAGGCCGACGAGGAAGGCGCGGCCGTAGCTGGACTCCTCACTGTATTCGATCAGATGAGTGATGATGCCGAAGCCGGCGGTGGTTTCCATGAACCCGAAGCCCGAGGCGATGCCCTGGCGCTCCAGGTTGGCGGTTGTATTATCGAAGATGTACAGGCCGAAGAGCACCACGGCGCCAAGCACGAGGATCTGGAAGAAGATGCCGCGATAGACGGGGTCATTCCAGATCGGCGGCTTGGCCGGCGCTGTCATCTTGCTTGGATCCGTTTGCATGGGCGTTTCCGGATGTTCAGATGACGGGGGAGAGCGGTGGGCCGGACATTCGCAAAAGACCCCGCCGGCGCGAGCCAGGCGGGGTCTTCAGCTCCAGCTTATGGCGCTCCGATCAGCGGATCGGCGGTGCGTACTGGATGCCGCCCTTGTTCCACAGCGCGTTGATGCCGCGGGAGATGTTGAGCGGGGTATCCGGGCCGAGGTTGCGGGCGAAGGATTCGCCGTAGTTACCCACCTGGGCGATGATGTCGGCGCACCAGGAAGCGCCCAGACCCAGGTTGGCGCCCATGTCGCCCTCGGTGCCCACCAGGCGTTTGATGCCCGGGTTGTCGCTCTTCATCATGTCGCCGATGTTGGCCGAGCTGACGCCCAGTTCTTCGGCGTTGATCATGCAGTTCAGCGACCACTTGGCGATGTCGAACCACTGGTCGTCACCGTGGCGTACCACCGGGCCCAGCGGCTCTTTGGAGATGACTTCCGGCAGCACCATGTGCGCATCGGGCTCCTTGAGTTTGATGCGCTGGGCATACAGGCCGGACTGGTCGGTGGTGTACACGTCGCAGCGACCGGAATCGTAGGCGGCGACCACTTCGTCGGCCTTTTCAAAGGCCACGACCTTGTAGTCCATGCCGTTGGCGCGGAAGTAGTCAGCCAGGTTCAGCTCGGTGGTGGTGCCGGTGTTGGTGCAGACCGCGGCGCCGGACAGCTCCAGTGCGCTCTTCACGCCCAGATCCTTGCGCACCATGAAGCCCTGGCCGTCGTAGTAGTTGACGCCGGCGAAGTTCAGGCCCAGCGCGGTGTCGCGGGTGTGGGTCCAGGTGGTGTTGCGCGACAGCACATCGACCTCGCCGGACTGCAGCGCGGTGAAGCGTTCCTTGGCGGAGAGCGGGGTGAACTTGGTGTTGTCCGCACTGCCGGTGACCGCGGCGGCCATGGCGCGGCAGACGTCGACATCGACGCCGCTCCAGTTGCCCTTGTCGTCGAAGTTGGAGAAGCCGGGCAGGCCCTGGCTGACGCCGCACTGGACGTGGCCCTTGGCCTTGACGTCTTCGAGGGTGCCAGCGGTGGCGGTGCCGGCGACGGCGAAGGATGCGACAACTGCGGACGCGGCGAGAGTCTTAATGACTTTCATTGAAAAGCCTCCATCAAAATGGTTGATTTATTCTTTAAATTACGCTCGTGAATTATTTTGCCTGCGGCGGTTGGGTAGCCGCTTATCTCAGCGCGAAAAAACGGTAACACAGCGTTGCCAGCCGGCCAAGACTTAACACATGTTACAGCGGTGATGGCGCTTCGGCGGCTGCTCGCCAGTTGCCGAGGTCTTTCTTGAGCGCCGCTGGCGCGCGGTGATGCCGGGGTCGGGCCGGGATGCGGCCGGGATGCGGCCGGGATGCGGCCGGGATGCGGCCGGGATGCGGCCGGGATGC
>CBFCYW010000105.1:0-11727 GCA_965602395.1 uncultured Chromatiales bacterium | reverse complement strand
CCTTAGTTATGGCCTGGCGCCGGGCCATAATTCGGGCACGAAAGTCTGATCGGTAATCGGCGGCCGAACGTAGGAGCCGCTGGAGGTGCGCTTTGGCAGCTCGATCGGCTCCGGCGTCAGATCCTCGTAGGGAATCAGCGAAAGCAGGTGCGAGATGCAATTCAGCCGGGCGTGCTTTTTGATGTCTGAATTGACCACATACCAGGGCGCCTGCTTGATATCGGTATGCGCAAACATCTCGTCTTTGGCTCTGGAATACTCTACCCATCGGGCGCGGGATTCCAGATCCATCGGGCTGAGCTTCCAACGCTTGTGCGGCTCTACCAGGCGGCTTTGAAAACGCCGCTCCTGCTCCTCGTCGGACACCGAAAACCAGTATTTGATCAGGATGATCCCGGAGCGCACCAGCATGCGTTCAAACTCCGGGCAGGAGCGCAGGAATTCCTGGTGCTCCTCGGCGGAGCAGAAACCCATGACCTTTTCCACGCCGGCGCGGTTGTACCAGCTGCGATCCAGCAGAACCATTTCGCCCGCTGCCGGCAGATGCGGCACATAGCGCTGAAAATACCATTGCGTCTGTTCGCGCTCGGTGGGCGCGGGCAGTGCCACGACCGGGCAGATGCGGGGATTCAGGTATTGGGTGATGCGCTTGATCACACCGCCTTTTCCGGCCGCATCACGGCCCTCGAAAATGACCACGACCTTAAGCCCTTTTTCCTTTATCCAGGCCTGCAGCTTGACCGCCTCCAGCTGCAGCCGAAAGAGCTCATTTTCGTAAGTCTCTTTGTCAATCTTCCAGGGTTTACCCTTTTTGGATTTGTCGTTTTTCTTCTCTTCTGCCATTCCCGTCTCCTTTTCGACCGGATCGGGCGATATCGAAACCATTTTCGATTCGCGTTCGAGACCGGACTGTTTTGCTCAATCTGAAATGGCCGGAGAATTGATTATCCCGCCCCAGATAAACCGTACTGCCCGCCCCATCGCACCCGGTCGGGCCACGATGGGGCGAGAGTCCCCCCGCTAATAGACGCTGTGCAGGGCGTGCTCGTCCTTTTCAAATACATCGCTGGCGGCGCCGACGATCAGTGGGTCCGGCTCGCCGATCACATCGTGGTCTTTATCCGGATAGTCGAGCCGGCTGAGGAAGTAGCGCATGGCGTTGACCCGCGCGCGGCGCTTGTCGTTGGATTTGATCATCGTCCAGGGAGCGTCGGCGGTGTCGGTGTAGAAAAACATCGCCTCTTTGGCCTGGGTGTAATCGTCCCACTTGTCCAGCGATTGCACATCGATGGGCGACAGCTTCCACTGTTTGAGCGGATCGCGCTCGCGCGAGGCGAAGCGGCGGCGCTGCTCGGTGCGCGTCACCGAAAACCAGAACTTGAACATGATCAGGCCGCTGTTGGTCAGCATGCGCTCCAACTGCGGCGCCTGGCGGAGAAATTCGAGGTATTCGTAGGGGGTACAGAAACCCATCACCCGCTCGACACCGGCGCGGTTGTACCAGGAGCGGTCGAAGAAGACCATCTCGCCCCGGGTTGGCAGATTGGCGATATAGCGCTGGAAGTACCACTCGCCCTTTTCGCGCTCGGTGGGCTTTTCCAGCGCGACCACGTGCGCGGCGCGAGGATTGAGGTGCTCCATGAAGCGCTTGATGGTGCCGCCCTTGCCGGCCGCGTCGCGGCCCTCGAAGAGCACCGCGATGCGCTGTCCGGTGAGCTTGACCCAGTTCTGCACCTTGAGCAGCTCGATCTGCAGAGATTCCTTGGTGCTCTCGTACTCCTCGCGCGACATGCGCTTCTCGTAGGGGTAATCACCGTTGCGGAAGCTCTCGCGCAGCGCCTGCTTGTTGGACAACAGGCGTTTGCGCTGCTTGCCGCCGTCCTCATCGGCAGCATCCGCGTTCGATCCGGATCCGCCATCGGCAGGCGCCGCCTTGCCCCCGCCGGAGGTTTCACGCCCCGCGGCCTCGCGCGCCAGCCCGTCGATGTTCGCCGCGACCCGCCGCACCTTCTCGGCATCCACCGCAGCATCCTTGCCGCCACCGCTCGCGGCGGCCACCACTTGAGCGGCCGTGGCTCTCGACGGCTTTGCTGTGTCGCCTTTGCGCTTGGTTGAGGGTTTACTGTCGTCCGCCATAGCTATGCCTCCAAGTGAGATGCGTTCTGTCTGTCCAGACAGTCTAATCCCCCCGGATCTGCTTCAATTGATACGGATCAATCCTTTCCGACCAACGGTTGCGGCAATCGGCAGTTTCAGATCACGCCGCGCTCGCGCAGCGCGGCGCGCGCCGGCGCATCCAGCCCGAGCAGCTCTTCGAGCAGCGCGTCGCTGTGCTCGCCGAGCAGTGGCGGCGGGCGCTGGTAGCTCAGCGGCGTGTCCGAGTAGCGGATCGGGTTGGCGATGCCGGCGATGCGCCCGGCCGTCGGGTGATCCTGCTCGATGCGCATGCCGCGCGCGCGCACCTGCGGATCGGCGAAGACCTGTTCGAGATCGTTGATCGGCCCGCAGGGAATGCCGCGCGCGACACAGCCATCGAGCCAGAAATCGCGCGGCTTTGCCGCCATCGCCGCGGCGATCAGCGGCAGCAGCGTTTCGCGCCGGGCGACGCGCGCAGCGTTGCTGGCAAAGCGCTCGTCGGCCGCCCACTCGGGGTGTCCGGCCAGCTCGCAGAAGCGCGCGAACTGGGCGTCGTTGCCGACCGCCAGATTGACGTAGCCGTCGGCCACCGCGAACACCTGGTAGGGCACGATGTTGGGATGGCCGTTGCCGAGGCGGCGCGGCGCCTCGCCGGTGGTCAGGTAATTCTGGCCCTGATTGGCCAGCCAGGCGACCTGGGTATCCAGCAGCGCCAGATCGATGTACTGGCCCTCGCCGCAGCGCTCGCGGTGCGCCAGCGCCGCCAGGCAGGCGGTGCTGGCGTACATCCCGGTCATCAGGTCGGAGATCGCCACGCCGACCTTCTGCGGCTCGCCGTCGGCGCTGCCGGTGAGGCTCATCAGCCCGCCCATGCCCTGGATCATCAGGTCGTAGCCGGCGCGTTTTGCATACGGCCCGGTCTGGCCGAAACCGGTGATCGAGCAGTAGATCAGCCGCGGGCAAGCGGCCTTCAGGCTGGCGTAGTCGAGGCCGTATTTCGCCAGCCCGCCGACCTTGTAATTCTCGATCAGGATGTCCGACTGCGCCGCCAGATCGCCGATCAGCGCCTGCCCCTCGGCCTGGGTGATGTCCACCGTCAGCGAGCGCTTGCCGCGGTTGCAGCCGAGAAAATACGCCGACTCGCCGGTCTCGTCGCCGGCTTCGTCGCGCAGGTAGGGCGGCCCCCAGTGGCGGGTGTCGTCGCCGCCGGCGGGGCGCTCGATCTTGATCACGTCGGCGCCCAGATCGGCGAGCACCTGCCCGGCCCAGGGGCCGGCGAGGATGCGCGACAGATCCAGCACGCGGATGTGGCTGAGTGGTCCGGCCATCGCCTCAGGCTCCATTGAAGGCCTGCAGGCCGGTCTGCGCGCGACCGAGGATCAGCGCGTGCACGTCGTGGGTGCCCTCGTAGGTGTTGACCGCTTCGAGATTCATCGCGTGGCGGATGACGTGGTATTCGTCGGAGATGCCGTTGCCGCCGTGCATATCGCGCGCGCTGCGGGCGATCTCCAGCGCCTTGCCGCAGGAGTTGCGCTTGATCAGCGAGACCATCTCCGGCGCGAAGCGCTTTTCGTCCATCAGTCGGCCGACGCGCAGACAGCTCTGCAGGCCGATGCTGATCTCGGTCTGCATGTTGGCGAGCTTGAGCTGCACCAGCTGATTGGCCGCCAGCGGGCGACCGAACTGCTTGCGCTCCAGGGTGTAGTCGCGCGCCGCCCGCCAGCAGAACTCGGCCGCGCCGAGCGCCCCCCAGGCGATGCCGTAGCGGGCGCGGTTGAGGCAGCTGAACGGCCCGGCCAGCCCCTTCGCCTGCGGCAGCCGATGCTCCTGCGGCACGAACACATCATCCAGCACGATCTCGCCGGTGATCGAAGCGCGCAGCGAGAACTTGCCCTCGATCTTCGGCGCCGACAGGCCCTGCATGCCCTTTTCCAGCACGAAGCCGCGGATCACGCCCTCGTCATCCTTCGCCCAGACCACGAACACGTCGGCGATCGGCGAGTTGGTGATCCACATCTTCGCGCCGCTGAGCAGATAGCCGCCATCGACCGATCTGGCGCGGGTGACCATCCCGCCGGGGTCGGAGCCGTGATCCGGCTCGGTCAGGCCGAAGCAGCCGACCCACTCGCCGCTGGCCAGTTTCGGCAGGTATTTCTGCTTCTGCTCCTCCGAGCCGAAGGTGTTGATCGGGTGCATCACCAGGCTCGACTGCACGCTCATCGCCGAGCGATAGCCGGAATCGACGCGCTCCACCTCGCGCGCCACCAGCCCGTAGCTGGTGTAGTTCAGCCCGGCGCAGCCGTAGCCTTCGATGGTGCAGCCGAGCAGGCCCAGCGCGCCCATCTCGCCCATGATGTCGCGGTCGAAATGCTCGTGGCGATTGGCCTCCAGCACCCGCGGCATCAGCTTGTCCTGACAGTAGCCGCGGGCGCTATCCATCACCATCCGCTCCTCGTCGCCGAGCTGCTCTTCGAAAAGAAAGGGGTCTTCCCAGCTGAACTTGCCGAACTGCTCTGCCATCTCTGCACACCTCCACGGCTTATTTCGCAATGCGGAATGTGCGCAGACGACTACCGGCCACCCACACCCGCGGATGGCGCAAAAGCTAGCTATTGCTCAAGTTTTGTGCAATGCAAAATCGATTTTGAATTCGCTGTGCGAAATGAATTGGCGCTACGGCCATGGGGCCAGCAGCGCCGGAAAGGAAGCCCGGGAAGCCTGGCTGGCGCAGCTCAGCCGCCGGACCCACGGCGCCTGGCGGCGGCTGGCGACTGCTCTTCGGGCGGCGGCTCCACCGACTCTTCGCCATCGAGCATGAAATCGCTGGCGCCGAGCTTTTCCAGTAGCGACGGCTCGCCATCGTCCACCGCGCCGCCCGCAGGCTCTGCGCGGTCGTCGGCCTCATCGGCCGGCGCATCGTCGTCGAGCAACAGACTGAGTTCGTCTTCGCCATCCAGCTGCACGCCTTCATTAAACGGCGACACCCGACGCAGCGGCTCCGCGTCCGGCTGTTCGAGGTTGAGCGTGGCATCGGCGTCGATCTCGAAACCGGCAGCGGCATCGGCAGCGGGCAGATCCAGATCGGGAAGATCCGGGAGCATCTCCCCGAGGTCGGCCACGGCCGCGTCGCGCTCGGCGACCTGGTCGAGCGAATCGAGATCGGGCAGCTCACTGGATTGGTCGCGGTCGCCAGCCCCGCTGGCCGGCCGTGCCGCGCCGATCAAGTGGTCACTGGACGGCTCCGGCGCAGCCGGTGCAGAGTCTGCCGCCGCCTCACCCGGCATCGCCACGCCGAGATTCGCAGCGCGCTCGGCCAGCCGCGCCCAATCGGCATCGAGGATCGATTCGCGGTACTCGACGCCCAGCGCAGCGAACTGCTCGTGCTTGCCGTCGAGCAACAGAGCCTCCAGTCGCCGCGCCAGCAGCTCCGGCTTGCCGGGATCGCGCGCCAGCCCGCGGCGGATCATCTCAGCGGCCTGATCGTAGAGGCCGTAGGCCAGATAGACATCAACTTCGTCGAGCAGACGGGCCCCCGCATCCGGCAGGCGCTCGTCCAGATCCAGGCTCGCCAACGCCTGATCGACCTCGCCGGAATCAGCCTTCGCCGGCGCAGCACCATTGGCATCCAGCGTCGGGTCGCTGTCGATCTGCGGCTCGCCCGCCTCGGTGGCCGGCGCTTCGACGCGGCCATCGATCCGCCCTGCGCCGCTCGGCGCAGGCTCAGCCGAAGCAGCGGCGGACTCGGCCGCGGCGGGCGCGGCAGTGGCGGGCGCGGCAGCGGCGATGCGCTGCTGCATATCGACCGCATTGCCCGGCAGCTCATCGGCGTGCAGACCATCGAGCGTAGCGCGCAGCTCGCTGCCCGGGTCGCGGCGGTAATTGGAGGTCGCGGCATCCGCTGCGTCGCGCTCACCACGCCGCTGCTTGCGCGACTGGCTGCGACGGCGCAGATACCAGAGCAGGCCGAGCAACGCCGGCAGGCCGAGCAGCGCGCTCAGCGGCGAGCGCAGCAGCCGCTGCGCCAAGCCGGCATCGCCCGGCTGCTCGTCGGCGACGCCTGCCGGCAGCGGCGCGGCCGACGGCAATGCAATGCTGGCGGCCGCTGCCGGATCGCCGCCGGCGACGCCCGCCGCGGCGGCGCTAGCGGCCAGCGGCGCGGCCAGCCCGCCCGGCGCCGGCGAGGCGGCGCCGTTGCCGCTCACCGCAGGCGCCAGCCCGGCGGCCGCTGCAGAACCGCTTCCGGAAGCCGGCGCGGTGGCGATCTCGCCGCGCAGTGCGTTCAGCTCGTCGCGCAGCTCCTGCAATTCCGCATCGCGCAGATCGACCAGCGTGCGCAGCGTGGCTATCTCGGCGTCGAAGCTGGCCAGGGTGCTCTGCGCGGCGGCGATCTGCTCGTCCTTCAGCTCGACCAGCCGGCGCAGATCGCTGACCTGCTGCTGCAGGTCCAGACCGCTGGTGATCGCGTCCAGCGCGGCGCTCCCCTGGTCCTGCTCAGCGGGCAGCAGGCTCAGTTGCCGGCCACTATCGGTCGCTGCCGGGGTCGCTGCCGGGGTCGCTGCCGGGGTCGCTGCCGGGGTCGCTGCGTCAGCCGCTGCCTCAGCCGGCTTCGGCGCGCCGGCACCGGAGCCGCTATCGGTGCCGCTGGCCGACTCGGCCGGCTGGCCGCGAAAGGCGCGGTACTGGGCCTGCACCACGCGCTGCGCCGCGCTGGCGCTGGTGGCGCGCAGCTCGTCATCGCTGGGCAGGCGCAGTATCGCGCCGCGCTTGAGCAAATTCATGTTGGCCTCGCCGGCGACCTCGCCGAAGGCCTGCGGGTTGGCCCGCAGCAGGGCCAGCAGCACCTGGTTGAGATCCGCGCCCGCGGCGCTGTAGCCGCGGGCGATGGCGCCCAGGGTCTCGCCAGCCCGCACCGGGCCGTAGCTGCCGCCGGCGGCGTCGGGCAGGCTCTGCCGAGGCGCCGCGCGCGCCGGCTGCACGGCGCCGCGATCGCTGGCGGCACTGTCGGCGGCGGCCGCGATGGCGATGCTCGGGGCCGCCTGGGCCTGCTCCCAGCCGGGCGGATCGAGCAGCGCGGTGTATTCGCGCAGCAGGCGACCGCCGGGCCATTCGACGCTGATCAGCAGCTGCACCATCGGCTCGCGCTGCGGCTTGCTGCCGACGATCTCGATGTACGACTCGCCGGCGCGCTCGCTGTAGCGAAACTCCAGCTTCTGCAGTGCTTGCGGCCGTTCCAGACCGAGACGCTGAAACTCGCTGGCGGAGGCCAGGCCGACGCGGATGTCCTCGCTGCGCAGGCCGTCGATGCCGCGCATCGGGATGCGCGCCTGAAAGGGCCGGAACAGATCGCTCTGTACCTCCAGTCCACCGAGTCCGAGGGCCGTCGCCGCACCCGGCATGGCCGTGCCGATCGCCGCCAGCAGTAGTGCCGCACTTCCTGTTGTCTTGCGCACAGGTCTCTCCGAATGTCGCCTTTGAACACGGCGCACATCGGCTGCGAGCGCCTCTCGCTTTAGCCGCCATCACGAAAAACTGCCGCCATACACACACAAACTTGACAGCCCGCATCGACCACGCATAGAAAGGAGCCCCGCTCCCGCACCCGCAGGCACTCCCTACTTGAACGATATCCCGCTAGGCGCGCTGCTCGGCATTCTGCTGGCGCTGATTGCGCTCTCGGGCTTTTTCTCCGGCTCCGAAACCGCGCTGATGACGCTCAACCGCTACCGCCTGCGCCACCTGGCGAAGAGCGGCCACCGCGGCGCGCGCCTGGCGGCGCGGCTGCTGGAGCGGCCGGATCGGCTGATCGGGCTGATCCTGCTGGGCAACAACTTCGTCAACATCCTCGCGTCGGCGCTGTCCACGGTGATCGCGCTGCGGCTGTGGGGCGAGCCGGGGATCGCCATCGCCACCGGCCTGCTGACGCTGGTGATCCTGATCTTTGCCGAGGTGGCGCCGAAAACCCTGGCGACGCTGCACCCGGAGCCGGTGGCCTTTTTCGCCAGCCATATCTACGCGCCGCTGCTGAAACTGCTCTACCCGCTGGTGTGGGTGGTCAACGCGCTGGCCAACAGCGTGCTGCGCGCGCTGCGCGTGTCGCCGGAGCACCGCGGTCAGGATGCCCTCTCGCGCGAGGAGCTGCGCACCGTGGTCAATGAGGCCGGCAGCCTGATCCCCAAACGCCACCAAAAGATGCTGCTCAACATCCTCGATCTGGAAAAGGTCACCGTGAACGACATCATGGTGCCGCGCAACGAGGTGGTCGGCATCGATCTCGACGACGACTGGGAGAGCGTTGCGCAGCAGGTCAGCCGCAGTCCCTTCGGTCGCGTGCCGGTATACCGCGAGGACATCGACAACGTGGTCGGCTTCCTCTACCTGCGCAAACTGCTTTCGCCCACCGGCCGGCTGGAGCTGACCCGCGAACACCTGCAGAAGCAGATCGGCGAGCCGTATTTCATCCCCGAGGAAACCCCGCTGACGGTGCAGCTGCTGAACTTCCAGCGCCTGCACCGGCGCATGGGGCTGGTGGTGGATGAATACGGCGATATCCTCGGCCTGGTCACCATCGAGGACATCCTCGAAGAGATCGTCGGCGAATTCGACACCGACCCGCTGTCCGCACAGCGCGACCTGCGCGCCCAGGAAGACGGCAGCTACATCGCCGACGGCTCCACCCCGCTGCGCAATCTCAACCGGGTACTCGGCTGGGATCTGGAGCTGGACAGCGGCGGCCCCAAAACCCTCAACGGGCTGATCCTCGAACAGCTCGAGAACATCCCCGCCAAAGGCGCCAACTTCCACTTCAACGGCCACCCCATGGAAGTGCTGGAAACGCGCGGCAACGTGGTCCGCAAGGTGCGCATCCGGCCGCGCGACGAGACCGCCCAAAGCGCCGGCGCGAGCGGCGATACACGCGCCCCCGGCCCGCGCAGCCAGCGGGACTGAGCCCGCGTGGCACGCGGCAAAGCCCAGTACCAATGCAGCGCCTGCGCTGCCGTGGCGCCCAAATGGAGCGGCCAGTGCGCCGACTGCGGCGCCTGGAACACGCTGGAGGAAGCGCTGATCCCGGCCCCCGCCAGCGGCGCAAAACCCACTGCCGAACGCTTCGCCGGCTACGCCGGGCGCGCCGCGATCACCGATATGTCCGAAGTCGCGCTGGCCGAGGAACCCCGCGTCGCCAGCGGCATCGGCGAGCTGGATCGGGTGCTCGGTGGCGGCCTGGTGAATGGCTCGGTGAGCCTGCTCGGCGGCGATCCGGGAATCGGCAAATCGACCCTGCTGCTGCAGTGCACCGCGGCGCTCGCCGCGCAGATGAAAACCCTCTACGTGACCGGCGAGGAATCCCTGCAACAGGTCACCCTGCGCGCCCGCCGCCTGCAGCTGCCGGAGCAGAACCTGCGCCTGCTCACGGAAACCTGCGTCGAGCAGATCCTCGCCCTGGCGGCGCGCGAAAAGCCGCAATTCATGGTCATCGACTCGATCCAGACGGTGTTCACCGAGGCGCTGCAATCGGCGCCCGGCGCGGTCGCCCAGGTGCGCGAGAGCGCGGCGCGGCTGGTGCGTTTCGCCAAACAGACCGGCACCGCGCTGTTCGTCGTCGGCCACGTCACCAAAGAGGGCGCACTGGCCGGGCCGCGGGTGCTGGAGCACATGGTCGATACGGTGCTGTATTTCGAGGGCGAGAGCGGCGGCCGCTACCGGGTGGTGCGCGCGGTCAAAAACCGCTTCGGCGCGGTCAACGAAATCGGCGTCTTCGCCATGCTCGAACGCGGCCTGACGCCGGTCGCCAACCCCTCGGCGATCTTCCTCTCGCGCCATCCCGAACCGGTGCCCGGCAGCGTCATCATGGTCGCCCGCGAGGGCACCCGGCCGCTGCTGGTGGAGGTGCAGGCGCTGGTCGATGGCAGCGCGATGGGCAATCCGCGACGCGTCACCCTCGGCCTGGAGCAAAACCGCCTGGCGATGCTGCTGGCGGTGCTGCACCGCCACGCCGGCATCGCCATGTTCGATCAGGACGTCTTCGCCAACGTGGTCGGCGGGGTGCGCATCGCCGAGACCGCCGCCGATCTGCCGCTGCTGCTGGCGGCGCTGTCGTCCTTTCGCGCCCGCCCGCTGCCCAACGATCTGGTGGCCTTCGGCGAGGTCGGCCTGGCCGGTGAAGTGCGCCCGGTACCCAACGGCGAGGAGCGCCTCGCCGAGGCCGCCAAGCACGGCTTCACCCGCGCCATCGTGCCGCAGGCCAACCGCCCGCGACAGCCCATCGACGGGCTGGAAGTGCGCGCCATCGGCCGCCTCGCCGAGGTGCTCGACCTGCTCTGAGCGGATTGCGCCGGCGACCCGCCAACGGTTTGACCCACGCTGCCCGCAGGGGTAATTTTGGCCGCCCGCCAAGTCGACCCAAACCCGGCGCCGCCAAAGAGACAGCCATGCCCGCGAAGAAGTCCGCCGCCACCGAACAACAGCCCGCCGCCGAGCAGCTGCCCTTCGAGGACGCGCTGGCCGAACTGGAGGCGCTGGTCGAGCAACTCGAGGGCGGCGAACCGCCGCTGGAGCAATCGCTGGCGCAGTTCGAGCGCGGCGTCGCCCTGGCCCGCCACTGCCAGCGCCAGCTCGCCGAGGCCGAGCAGAAGGTCCAGCAGCTCAGCGGCGAGGGCGATGAGCAGCGCCTCGATGACTTCGATGCCTGACGACACCACCCGGATCACCGCCACAGCGCTGACGACGCGGCTCGACGGCTGGCGGCAGCGCGTCGACGCGGCGCTGCTCGACTGCCTGCCGCCGCCGACCGCTGAACACCAGCGCCTGCAGGCGGCGATGCGCTACGCGGTCACCGCCGGCGGCAAGCGCGTGCGCCCGGTGCTCTGCTACGCCGCCGGCGAGGCGCTGGGCGCACCCGCCGCGCTGCTCGATGCGCCGGCCTGCGCGCTGGAGCTGGTGCACGCCTATTCGCTGGTGCACGACGACCTGCCGGCGATGGACGACGACGAGCTGCGCCGCGGCCGGCCGACCTGCCACATCGCCTTCGACGAAGCCACCGCGATCCTCGCCGGCGACGCCCTGCAGGCGCTGGCCTTCGACGTGCTGGCGCGCGCAGAAGCGCTGGATGCCGACTGCCGGGTGGCGATGATCCGCAGCCTCGGCGAAGCCAGTGGCGCCGCCGGCATGGCCCTCGGCCAGGCCATCGATCTGGCCGCCGTGGGTCAGCCGCTGTCGCTCGCCGAACTGGAGCACATGCACCACCACAAAACCGGCGCGCTGATCCGCGCCAGCGTGCGCCTGGCGGCGCTCGCCGCCAACGCCGATGACGCGCTGACGGCGCGTCTGGATCGCTACGCGGCGGCGGTCGGGCTGGCCTTTCAGATCGTCGACGACATCCTCGACGTGACCGCCGACACCGCCACCCTGGGCAAGCCGCAGGGCGCCGACGCAGCGCGCGACAAACCCACCTATCCAGCGCTGCTGGGCCTCGCCGGCGCGCGCCGCCACGCCGCGCAAACCCACGCCGCCGCACTCGCCGCGCTGGATGGACTCGGCGCCGAATTCGAGCTGCTGCGCAAACTCTCCGGCTACGTGGTCGAGCGCTCCAGCTAG
>CBFCYW010000104.1:0-12080 GCA_965602395.1 uncultured Chromatiales bacterium | reverse complement strand
GTGGCTGAGACGGGATCTGCGCCCGTGGCGTGGAAAACTCATCGGTCATGGGGAACTCCGCAGTTCGTGGCGACACATCGCGCATGATGTGCCGACGGCTGCTGACGATAGGTGACGGTAGCCATCGAGCGGCAATTACAGTTTGGATCGCCGCTGCATCAGCAGCGCGGCGAACAATGCGGCGAGGGCGGACAGCACCACCGGCAGGTCGCCGCTGCGCACATAGGGCGTGGCGCCGCTGCGGCCGTGGGCGACGCCATCCAGCGCACTGCGCTGGAACTGCTCGCTGCGGCTGCGCAGGCTGCCGTCGGCGGCGATGAAGGCGCTGATCCCGGTATTGGTGGCGCGCAGCATCTCGCGCCCGGTCTCCAGCGCGCGCATGCGCGCCATCTCCAGATGCTGGTGCGGCGCCAGCGAATCGCCGAACCAGCCGTCGTTGCTGACGTTGACCAGCAGTGTGGCGGCGGGCAGCTGGCGGATGATCTCGGCACCGAAGGCGGCCTCGTAGCAGATGCTCGCGGCGATCCGCTGGCCGGCCACCTGCAGCGGTTGCGGCTCGCCCTCGCCGGGCACCAGATCGGACATCGGGATCAGAATGTAGCGGGAGAGAAACTCCAGCAGGGCGCGAAACGGCATGTACTCGCCAAACGGCACCAGATGGCGCTTGTGGTAGACCTGCTCGCTGCCCAGCAGCAGCAGACTGTTGTGGTAGCGGCCATCCGGCTGGCGGTAGAAGCCACCGGCGAGCACCTCCCCGCCGCGCGCTGCCGCGTCTTCGGCGACCGCCTGCAGCGGCGCCGCAACGCGGCCGAAGCGGGTCGGCACCGCGGTCTCCGGCCAGATCGTCAGGCGCGCCGCCGGCGGCGCCTCGGTCATCTGCGCGTAGCTGCGCAGCGCCGGGCGCAGCAGCTCGCCGGCAAACTTCTGGTGCTGGCTGAAGTTGCCCTGCAGCAGACGCACCTCGAGCGGCTCGCCGACCGGCTGGGTCCACTGCCGCCCGTCCAGCACCAGCCCGCCGCCCCAGATCGCCAGCAGCAGCAGCGCCGCCTGCCAGCGCTGCGCGCCGCGCGCCAGCAGCAGCCAGCCCAGCGCGCCGGCGCTGGCCGCCAGCAGCGCACCGACGGCATAGCTGCCGAACAGCGGCGCGTATCCGGCCAGTGGCGTGTCCAGCCCGGCGTAGCCCAGCGACAGCCAGGGGAAGCCGGTCAGCACCCAACTGCGCGACCACTCCACCAGCAGCCACAGCGCCGGCGCCGCCAGCAGCCACCAAGTGGCGCGACGCGGCGCGGGAAACAGGCGCGTCGCCAGCCAGCCGACCAGCGCCGGGAACAGCGCCAGCAGCAGCACGAAGCCGACCGCCACCAGCCCCGCCAGCGGCGCCGCCGCATCGCCGAACAGATGCACGCTGTAGTAGACCCAGTGCACCCCGACGCCGAAATAACCCAGGCCGAACAACCCGCCGCGCCAAGCGGCGCGGCGCGGCGCGGCGCGCTGCCAACACAGGAACAGCAACAGGGGACAAAGCAGCGCCAGCGGGCGCCAGGCGTAGGGGGCGAAGGCCAGCGGCAGGGCAGCGCCGGCGACCAGGGCCAACAGGTCGAGCAGTGCCTCGCGACGCTGGTCAATGGGTGGCGACGCCACGCCGCTAGCGCTCGTGCGCGCCGTCGCGGCTCTTGCCGGCCCGGGTGCGTCGCGCCGCGCCGGGCTCCCGCATCGGCGCCGCGCCAGCGGCGGTCGCGCCCTCATCGGCCGGTTCGCCGGCGGCGTCGACGGCCGCCGGCGCTGGCTGGCCGCGCTGCGCCGCGTCATCCTGTGTGGCAGCGTCGCTTGCCGCCTCGGGATGGCCTTCGGCGGCGCTGCGCGCCGTGTCGCAGCGCGATACCTGCAGCAGGTGAATGCGGCGCTTGTCCGCCGACAGCACGCGAAAGTGGAAGCCGTCGATGTCGGCGGTTTCGTTGGGCCGCGGCATGTGCCCGATATGCTGCATGATCAGCCCGCCGATGGTGTCGAACTCATCGTCGCGGAAATCCGCCCCGAGCGCGGCGTTGAACTCGTCGATGGGTGTCAGCGCGCGCACCGAGCAGCGCCCGTCACCGTGCTGGCGGACGTTGACGTCCTGCTCGACGTCGTGCTCGTCGTCGATCTCGCCGACGATCTCTTCGAGCACATCCTCGATGGTCACAAGCCCCGCTACGCCACCGTACTCATCGACCACAATGGCCAGATGGTTGCGGTTGGCGCGGAACTCCTTGAGCAGCACGTTGAGGCGCTTGCTCTCCGGGGTAAACACCGCCGGGCGCAGCAGGCTGGAGACCCGAAAACGGCTGGCATCACCGCCGGTGTAGCGCAGCAGATCCTTGGCCAGCAGGGTGCCGACCACTGCGTCGCGGGATTCGCGGATCACCGGGAAGCGCGAGTGGCCGGAGGAGATGATCAGCGGCTGGATCTCGTCCAGCGATGCATCCTCCTCGACCACCACCATCTGACCGCGCGGGATCATGATGTCGCGCACCTGCATGTCGGCGACTTCAAAAACGCCCTCGATCATCGCCAGCGAATCGGCATCGACCAGTTCGCGGCGGCGCGCATCGCGCAGGATGTCGAGTAGCTCTTCGGTGTCTTTCGGCTCGCCGCCCAGGGCCTGGACGATGCGTTCCATAAAGGTTTTCTGGGCGTGGCTGCGCGCGCCGGTTTGCGCGGAATCGTCTTGCATGGCGGGGGCGTGTCGTTCCGTCAGTCGCGCCGTCAGTCGCGGCAGAGGTAGGGGTCAGAATAATCGAAGCCGGCGAGGATTGCCCGCTCGCGGGCCTCCATGACCTCGGCGTCGGCAGCCTCGAAATGATCGTAGCCCTGCAGGTGGAGCACGCCGTGCACCACCATGTGCGCCCAGTGGGCGGCGACGGGCTTGCCCTGCTCGGCGGCCTCGCGGGCGATCACCTCGGCGCACAGGGCGATGTCGCCGAGATAGTGCTCGCCCGCCGGCTGCGGCCAGCCGTCGCTGGCGGCGGGAAAGCTGAGCACGTTGGTCGGCCGGTCGACGCCGCGCCAGTCGCGATTCAATCCGCGCATTTCATCCGCCGCACAGACGCGCAGGGTGAGCGCTGCGTCATCGCACCCGGCCACCAGCGCCGCACTGCCCCAGCGACGCAGTGCCTCGGCCGCGGGCAGATCTGCGGCGGGCCGCCCGGTCGCGGACGCGCCAGTGCTCGCAGCGGCGAACTGTACGTCAATCGTCGCCATGCGAAGCGCCGCTCGCACTGCCGTTCGGGATGTCGCCGGCATCCCGCTCGGCGCGCTCGTAGGCGCCGACGATACGCTGCACCAGCGGGTGGCGCACCACGTCGCGGCCGTCGAAATGGGTAAAGCCGATGCCCTCGACGCCATCCAGCACACTCTGCACATGACGCAGTCCGGAGAGGGTGCGCTTGGGCAGATCGCACTGGGTGATGTCGCCGGTGACCACCGCGGTGGAGCCGAAGCCGATGCGGGTGAGGAACATTTTCATCTGCTCGACGGTGGTGTTCTGCGCCTCATCCATGATCGCAAAGGCATGGTTGAGGGTGCGCCCGCGCATGTAGGCCAGCGGCGCGATCTCGATGACATTGCGTTCGATCAGCTTGCCGACGCGGTCGAAGCCGAGAAAATCGTAGAGCGCATCGTAGATCGGCCGCAGGTAGGGATCGACCTTTTGCGCCAGGTCGCCGGGCAGAAAGCCCAGCCGCTCGCCGGCCTCGACCGCCGGGCGCACCAGCACCAGTCGCTGCACGCGCTCGGCCTCCAGCGCCTCGACCGCGCAGGCCACCGCGAGGTAGGTCTTGCCGGTGCCGGCGGGGCCGATGCCGAAGCTCAGATCGCGGCTGCGGATCGACTCGACATACTGCGCCTGGTGACTGCCGCGGCAGCGGATCTGCTCCTTGCGGGTGCGCACCGCGGCGGCAACGGCCGAGGCCGCGGGCTCGCCGCTGCGCATGGCCGCCGCCTCCTGCAGCGCCAGGTGGATGCGCTCCGGGGAGAGCTGCTCGGATTCGGCGGCGCGGTACAGGGCGCGCAGCACGTTGCGGGCGCGCTCGGCGGCCTCACCCTGCACGCTGAAACTGGCGCCGCGGTTGTGGATCTGCACGTCGAGGCGCCGCTCGATCTGGCGCAGGTGCTCGTCGAGTTGACCGCAGAGGTTGGCGAGTCGCTGGTTGTCCGCCGGGCTGAGACGAAATTCCACGCTGCTCATGCGACCGACAGATCGCCTGCCGCGGGGTCGTTGATCGCCAGCAGCTCGCCGCGCAGCGAGTGCGGCCGCGCCTCGGCGATGCGCACATCGATGAAGCGACCGATCAGTGCGGCGTCGCCGGCGAAGTTGACGATGCGGTTGTTCTCGGTGCGCCCGCACAGCTCGTCGCCGCGCCGCGACGGGCCTTCGACGAGAATCCGCTGGCGGCTGCCGACCATCGCTTGCGAGATCGCCTGCGCCTGCGTTTCGATGCGCGCCTGCAGGCGGGCGAGGCGCTGCTTTTTCAGCTCCAGCGGGGTGTCGTCGTGCAGCGCTGCGGCCGGCGTGCCGGGCCGGGCGCTGTAGATGAAGCTGAAGCTGTGGTCGAAGCCGACCTGCTCGATCAGCTGCATGGTGTCCTCGAAATCGCGCTCGCTCTCGCCGGGAAAGCCGACGATGAAATCGGATGAAATGGTGATCTGCGGGCGCGCCTCGCGCAGGCGGCGGATCTTCGACTTGTACTCGATGGCGGTGTGGCCGCGCTTCATCGCCGCGAGGATGCGATCCGAGCCGGACTGCACCGGCAGGTGCAGAAAGCTGACCAGCTCGGGGACGTCGCGGTAGGCCTCGATCAGGCTATCGGAGAACTCCACCGGGTGCGAGGTGGTGAAACGGATGCGCTCGATGCCATCGATGGCGGCGACGTAGCGGATCAGCAGCGCCAGATCGGCGACTTCGCCGTCGCTGCCGTCGCCGTCATCCAGCGGGCCGCGGTAGGCGTTGACGTTCTGCCCCAGCAGGTTGATCTCGCGCACGCCCTGCGCAGCCAGCGCGGCGCACTCGGCGATCACGTCGTCGAAGGGCCGGCTGACCTCTTCGCCGCGGGTGTAGGGCACCACGCAGAAGGTGCAGTACTTGGAGCAGCCCTCCATCACCGAGACGAAAGCGGTCGGCCCGGTGGCGCGCGGCTCGGGCAGGCGGTCGAATTTTTCGATTTCGGGGAAGGAGATATCGACCACCGGGATGTGCCGCTCGCGCACGGTTTGCAGCATGTCCGGCAGGCGGTGCAGGGTCTGCGGGCCGAAGACCAGATCGACGTGCGGCGCGCGGCGCTGAATGGCCTCGCCCTCCTGGCTGGCGACGCAGCCGGCGACGCCGATAAGCACATCGTCGCGGCCCTGCTTGTAGTCCTTCCAGCGGCCCAGTTCGGAGAACACTTTTTCCTGAGCCTTCTCGCGGATCGAGCAGGTGTTGAGCAGCAGCAGGTCGGCCTCGGCCGGGTCGTCGGTGCGCTCCACGGCCTCGCTGTCGGCGAGTACGTCGAGCATCTTCGCCGAGTCGTACTCGTTCATCTGACAGCCGTGGGTCTTGATGTAAACCTTGCGCGTCATGCCGTCTGCGGGGTCGCCGCGATGGGAAAAGGGGCGCAATATTCTACACGCGCCGCGGGTTTACACACAGCCCGCGATGCCATCAGCGGCCGGCACGGTCGCACGCGCTCAATCTCCAGAGGCAGCGGGCTTGAGGTAGTGCAGCTTGCCGGCGAGCACATTCTCATCGACGCCGACATCGTGCAGCCAGTCGACCAGCTCACCGTTGGAGGCGAACTCGCTGACGGCGCGGCCGAGCACTTCTTTGGCCATCTTGCAGTCGTAGCGGGATTCGGCATCGCTGAGCGCTTCCAGCGATTGCTGCAACACCTCGTGCTCCAGCCTCGCCTCCTGCGCACGCAGGATTTTCTGGTGCTGGGTGGTGAGCACATTGTCTCCGATGAGCAGCTCTTCGTAGAGCTTTTCGCCCGGGCGCAGACCGGTGAAGGCGATCTCGATATCGCCCTCCGGATTGGCCTCGCTCTTCAGCTCCAGACCGCTGAGCTGGACCATCCGCGTGGCCAGATCGACGATCTTCACCGGCCGCCCCATGTCGAGCACGAAGACATCGCCACCCTGCGCCATGGCGCCGGCCTGGATCACCAGCTGCGCGGCCTCGGGGATGGTCATGAAAAAGCGCGTGATCTCCGGATGGGTCACGGTCAGCGGACCGCCGGCAGCGATCTGGCGGCGGAACAGCGGCACCACAGAGCCGGAGGAACCGAGCACATTGCCGAACCGCACCATCGAAAAGATGGTGTTGCGGCGGCGCACCGAAAGATCCTGCAGAATCAGCTCGGCGAGGCGCTTGGTGGCGCCCATGACGTTGGTCGGGCGCACCGCCTTGTCGGTGGAGATCAGCACGAAACGCTCGACGCCGCACTCGGCCGCCGCTTCGGCGACCACGCGAGTGCCGATGACGTTGTTGCGCACGCCCTCGAAAATGTTGCGCTCGACCATCGGCACGTGCTTGTAGGCGGCGGCGTGAAATACCACCTGCACGCCGTAACCGTGCAGGGTGCGCAGCACCCGCGAGCGGTTGTCCACCGAGCCGAGAATGCTCACCAGCTGCGTTGACAGCCCCTCTTTTTCCAGCCGCGCGCGTAGCTCGCACTCGATCTCGAAGAGGCCGAACTCGCTCAGTTCGTAGAGCACCAGCACCTCGGGTTCGAGGGCGATCAGCTGGCGGCACAACTCGGAGCCGATCGAGCCACCGGCGCCCGTCACCATGACGGCCTTGCCGGTCACGCAGGGGCCGAACAGCGACGGATCCGGCGGCACCGGATCGCGGCCGAGCAGGTCTTCCAGCTCCACCTCGCGCAGCTGATCGACCGATGCCTCACCGGACATGATCTCCGCCATCGAAGGGATCGTCTGCACATGCACGTGGCAGTGCTGCACCCGCTCCAGCACGGCGTTGCGCATCTCCTTGCTGGCCGAGGGCATGGCCAGCAGCAGGCGGTGCACGCCGAGTTCTTCGATCAGTTGCGGCAGTGCCGCAGGGGGGCGCACGGGCAGACCTCGGACGATGCTCTCCCACAGGCTGCTGTCGTTGTCGACAAAGGCCACCGGGTCGAATTCCTGGCCGCCGGCCAGCGCCGCCGCCAGCTGCGCCCCGGCCTCACCGGCACCGTAGATGACCACCGGTTCTTTATCGATGTAGTGGCGCCGGAACCACTGGTAGTAGTGACGCACCAGCAGACGGGTGCCACCCACGTAGACCATGGTGACCAGCGCGAAGTTGATCGGGATCGACCGCGGGACACCCTGCAACTGGAAGAAAAACGCCGCCGCCCAGAGGGATACGGCGAGGATAGCGATGCCTTTGACGCCCGCCACAATCGCCTGTGCACCCATAAAGCGCACCACCGAGCGGTACAGCCCCAGCCGTGCGAAGACGAACACACCGACCGGCGGCAGGGCCAAGAACAGCCACCACACGGGCTCGATGTAGGCGCTGGGCCACAAGTCAGCAAAGCGCAGCGCGTAAGCCGCCCACAACGCCACGGGCAGACCGATCAGATCCGCTGCGACCATGATGAGGCGTTTTTGCATGCGCGACATTCTGAGAAAAAGGCGATTAAATCTAAGGGGCATATGCATGCTCTTTCGCTGTAGCGTGAGGTATCCGTGTTGACCCCGGTTTTCGACTCGCGCCCACGGAGCAAAAATGTGAATCGCTTGGCAGTCCGGGAAACCAAGCATAGTCGGCAGGAATGGCCCAAACTGTGTACCGAATCATGGCGTAATGTGTCATAACGATTGCGGCCAGGAAATTTCCAGCTGTCGCCGACCGCCGGCCGTATCAATCAACTCGCTGGGCAACGGCCATCACTTTGCTGATCGCGGCGCAGGCCTGATCCATCTGTACATCTCCCTGGGTCGGATGCACCAGCAACATCAGGCTGGTCTGCGCCAGCCGGGCGGCGTTGGGCAGCGCCTGCTGAGGCACTGATGCGGTGCCGGCAAAGGCCTGCTCGCGGTAGATCTCCGAGCAGGAGCCACTGAAGCAGGGCACTCCCTCGGCGCTGATCGCCGCCATGATCCGATCGCGATCCCAACCGGCGGCCAGCTTCTGCGCATCGACAAATACGTAGTACTTGTAGCACGCAGAAAGAATTTCATTCGGCGGCACCACCACCTGCAGGGCGGGGATCTGCTCACAGCAACGGTCGAGCCGGGCCGCATTGGCGCGGCGCCGGGCCACCCAGTCATCCAGCTTGCGCAGTTGCAGCCGCCCGATCGCGGCCTGCATCTCGGTCAGCCGCCAGTTGCTGCCGAAGGACTCGTGCAGCCAGCGAAATCCCGGCGGGTGCTCGCGCCGGTAGACCGCATCGTAACTCTTGCCGTGATCCTTGAACGACCAGGCCCGCGACCACAGCGCCTCGTCGTCGGTGACCAGCATGCCGCCCTCGCCACCGGTGGACATGATCTTGTCCTGGCAGAACGAAAATGCCGCGACATGCCCGAGCGAGCCAACCGGCCGCTCCTTGTAGCGAGCGCCGTGCGCCTGGGCGCAATCTTCGATGACGAACAGATCGTGCTGTGCGGCCAGCGCCATGATCGGGTCCATATCGCAGGGCCAGCCGGCCAGATGCACCGCAATGATCGCCCGCGTGCGCGGCGTGATGACCGCCGCGATGCTCTGCGCGGTGATGTTCTGCGATCGCGGATCGATATCGGCAAAGACCGGCGTGGCGCCGCGCATTATCGCTGCGCTGGCCGAAGCGATAAAGGTGCGCGGCGTGACGATCACCTCATCGCCCTCGCCCACGCCGAGCGCCAGCAGCGCCAGCTCCAGCGCCAGTGTGCCGTTGGCGACGGCCACCGCGTGAGCAACCCCGCAGTAATCCGCGAATTCGCGCTCAAAGGCGCGGCACTGCTCGCCGGTCCAGTAGTTGACCTTGCCGGAGCGCAGCACCGCAGCAGCGGCCTCCACTTCGTCTTCCGGGTAGTCCGGCCAGGCCGGAAGCGGCGCCGGACACAGCGGCGTCCCGCCGTCGATCGCCAGCGCCTGCGCATCGTGCGCGACGGGCTTTGCCATCAATTAGCTCCCAGGTTTCCACGGACGAGGGGCCGGGCCGGCACGCCGACCACCGTCTGCCCATCGATAATATTGCTCACCACGGCAGCGCCGGCGCCGACCACGACCACCGCGCCGATCAGCGTCTGCTGGCGCACCGCGGCGCCGGCGCCGATCCAACTGTAGTCACCGACCACCACCTGTCCCGCCAGGCTTGCGCCCGGCGACACATGCACCGCCGCGCCGATCTGGCAGTCGTGCTCGATGACCGCCGCCGTGTTGACGATGCAGCCACCACCGAGCCGCGCGCCGATATTGATCACCGCATTGGGGAAGACCACCGTCCCGGCACCCAGCGTGGCGCGCGGGCTGACCACGGCACTCGGATGCACCAGCGTAGCGATCGACAACTGCTCAGCGGCGTAGCGCCGCAACCAGTCGAGGCGCGCGCGATTGTCGCCGATCGCCACCAGAATTTCCGGATAATCGTCGCGGTAGCGCGCCGCATCTGCCAGCCCGCCGAGCACCGGCCAGTCATCGATCTGGCCGCGGCCCGCCAGAGCGTCATCGACGAAAGCGATCTGCGACCAGTTGCCGGTAGCCTCGGCGACATCCGCCACCACGCGACCGTGGCCGCCGGCCCCGGCGATCAGCAGCCCGCTCATTTGTCCGACCCCTGAAAGCGTTCCATCGTCGCATGCCCGGCCTGGCTGACGCCGCGTGGGCGCAGCACCGCCGATATCGTCAGCCAGAGAATTCTCAGATCCAGCGAAAAGCTGCGATTGTCCACATACCAGACGTCCAACGCGAACTTTTCTTCCCAGCTCAGTGCGTTACGCCCATTGACCTGCGCCCAGCCCGTCACCCCCGGGCGCACCTCGTGGCGGCGCGCCTGCTCGGCGCTGTACAGCGGCAGGTACTCCATCAGCAGCGGCCGCGGCCCCACCAGACTCATATCGCCGCGCAGCACATTCCACAACTCCGGCAGCTCATCCAGCGAAGTCGCGCGCAGCAGGCGCCCGAAGCGCGGCAGGCGCTCGGCATCCGGCAGCAGATTGCCATCGGCATCGCGGGCATCGCTCATGGTGCGGAACTTGATCATCTCGAACGGCTCGCCTCGCAGGCCCGGGCGCTGCTGGCGGAACAGTACGGGGCTGCCGATGCGTAGGCGGATCAGCAGGGCGACGATGAGCGCGACCGGAAAAACGAGTATCGACACCACCAACGAGATCAAGACATCAAACAGACGTTTCATCCCAATCCCATCGCGTCAAGCATTACGGCATTCACCTTGTGGACATCGTATTTCGTTTCTGCCTGCCGGCGCGCCTCAGCCCCATGCTGCGCCACCAGCTCGGGAGACTGCAGATAGCTCAACATCGCTTGAGACAGCGCCGCGGCATCGCCAACAGGCACAAGTCGACCGTTGACGCCATCCTTCACTGTCTCACGACAGCCTGGCGCATCCGTTGTGATCACTGGCCGTCCCATACTCATCGCTTCAAGGACGGTACGAGGTGTTCCTTCACGGTAAGAGGGCAGAACATAGACTTGGCACCGGGAGATCGCTGGGCGGACGTCGTCAAGTTTGCCCAAAAACTCGACCGCCCCCTCGTCCACCCAACCTTGCAGCTCGCTCTCGGTAATCGCGGACGGGTTGGTATCCAGCCAGCCGGCCAAGTAGAAACGTGCATTCGGGTGCTTCTTGCGGACAAGTCGAGCCGCTTCGACATACTCGCGCACTCCTTTGTCCCCAAGCAGGCGGGCAATCAGCAAAAATGAAGGATCGGCGGGCAAGGTAACCGGCGCAAAATGGCTCGTGTCCACGCCGGAGCCGTTTACCATGATCACTTCAGTGTGACCACCTGTCAGCCCAAGCCTGTGAAACTCGTCACGATCATCCGGGTTTTGGAAAAATATGCCCGAACTAGCCTTCAGTGCGAACCGGTACAGGCACTGAATCACTCTTCTGACCAACCGTTGGCGCCATCCTCCGCCACCGAGAAATGCAGACCCCAACCCCGTGATCATCGGGTAGCATGCCCTAACACCGGCCATGCGTGCCGCGATGCAACCGTAAATCACCGGCTTGACCGTGTACGCGAACAGCACATCGGGCTGCTCATCGCGCATCAACCGGTACAGCTCGCGCAACGTCCGCAAATCGGAAACCGGATTCATCCCTGTGCGGCTCATGTTCACTTCCCGGCAACGTGCCCCCCACTCGGTGAGTTCCCGTCGCACACCGCTGGAAATGGCCGGCGCACTGGCCATGACTTCATGGCCATTGGCGAGCATCGCCCGGATCAGGGCACCACGAAAGGTAACCAGCGACTGGTCATAACTACCGAGCACCAGAATCTTCAAGACACAGCCTCCAGCGCTCCGGGGGCACCCGCTACTGAAAGCGGCTTTTCATGCGCCTCCAGCCAGGCCTGAAACATCAACACGCTCCACAGCGAGGCCGACCAGTTTCTCTGCCCCGACAGGTGCTCGTTCCAGCGCTGCCGAACCAGCGCCGGCGCGAAGTAGCCCTCGGCGCACAGGCGATTCTCCACCAGTAGCGCCTCGGCCCACTCCCGCAAAGGGCCGCGCAGCCAGTCAGCAACCGGAACGCCAAAGCCCATTTTTGGCCGATCCATGATGTCCCTCGGCACGTGCCGGTAGAGCACCTGCCGCAGCGGCCATTTGCCGGCACCGTCGCGCGCGCGCAAGTCTGCCGGCAGCGACCAGGCAAACTCGACCAGCCGGTGATCTAGCAGCGGCACGCGCGCCTCGAGGCTGACGCCCATGCTGGCGCGATCAACTTTCACCAGAATGTCGTCGGGCAGATAGCCGAGTGCATCCGCGTACATCAGCTGCTGCACCATATCCTGCAGCCGCGGCCAATCGCCGCCGGGATCGAGCAGACTGCCGGCCTCGGTCGATCCGGGCACGAGCAGCTCCGGCTGCGGCCACTGCGAGAGCAACCCGCGGTACATTT